>CATJIF010000056.1 GCA_949740445.1 uncultured Peptostreptococcaceae bacterium
GTGCAGGCACATGCCTTGCAAGTGTACATACCCCATCCGATAGAGGGAAATATTATTTTATTATGAAAAATATGGTAATTACAATTCGATACTATCACATCTACAAAACAAAATCAACTAAAAATGTTAAAAATATGAAATTTACAGGTTGCACAAGTTTTCAACGATATAGAAATGTGTGCTTCTATCGCACGATCACAATTTTTATAAAAATTTTTTGCTTGAAACATACCCCTATGGGGTATATAATAATCACAATAAAAAGCAGAGAAACGGGGTACGAGTATGGAGTCATTCAGCGAACGGAAGAAGAAAAACAGCGAGCCGATTCTGGCGGCGTCTTCCGAAATCGACAGCATTGCAACGGATGTTGCAATAACGCAAAGCGAGGGGCAAGACAAAACGCAAAGCGGGATGCAGGGCAAAGCGCAGCCCTCATGCGCCTGTTGTTCCCCTCGGCGCAAACAGAGAAGCGACGGCGAATATAAAGACCTGATCCACCGGCTAAACCGCATCGAGGGCCAGGTGAGGGGCATCCGCGGCATGGTGGAAAACGATGCTTATTGCGTGGATATTTTAACGCAGGTAGCTGCGGTAAACGCGGCGCTGAACAGCTTCAACAAGGTGCTTCTGGCAAATCATATCCACACGTGCGTGGCGGAGGACATCCGGGCCGGAAAGGAAGGCGCGGTGGAGGAGCTTGTAACAACGCTTCAGAAATTGATGAAATAAATGGATAAAGCGGCAAACCGCATGCAAGACTATAGAGACAGGAGTGTGATAATCAATGAAGCAATACAATGTAACCGGTATGAGCTGTGCCGCCTGCAGTGCCCACGTAGAAAAAGCGGTGCGGCAGGTAGCTGGCGTAGAATCGGTCACTGTCAACCTGCTGACCAACAGCATGAGCGTGGAAGGAACGGCATCAGACAGCGATGTTGTGGCAGCGGTAACGAAGGCGGGCTACGGAGCAGTGCCCCGCGGAGGAGGTGCGGGCAAAAACCAAGCAAACGGAAGTGCTGCGGGCAGCGATGCGGCGGCTGGAACTGCCGGTGGCAGCGCCTACAGCGCAGAGGAAGAAGCGCTTTTGGACCGCGAAACGCCGAAGCTAAAGCGGCGGCTCATCGCTTCGCTCTGCATTCTGACGCCGTTGATGTACCTGTCCATGGGCGGCGTCATGTGGGGATGGCCGCTTCCTGCATTTTTAGAGCATAACCCCGCGGGCATCGGCGTCGTGCAGGCGCTGTTGACGGGCCTGGTGATGGTGGTCAATCAGAAATTCTTTATCAACGGATTTGTCAGCCTGTATCACCGGGCGCCCAATATGGATACGCTGGTAGCGCTGGGCGCGGCGGCTTCCTTTGGTTACAGCACCTATGCGCTGCTGGCCATAACGGTGCAGCAGGCGCAAGGAAATATGGAGGCGGCACACCATCTGCTGCACGAGTTTTACTTTGAGTCGGCAGCCATGATCCTGGCGCTGATTACCGTCGGAAAGATGCTGGAGGCGCGCTCCAAAGGAAAGACCACCGACGCGCTGAAGAGCCTGATGCGCCTGTCGCCGAAAACCGCCACGGTGGTGCGCGGTGGCAGGGAAGAAACGGTTGCCATAGAGGAAGTGCTGGTAGATGATGTATTCGTCGTCCGCCCCGGCGAGAGCATTCCGGTAGACGGCATCGTGCTGGAGGGAAACAGCGCAGTGGATGAAGCAGCGCTTACCGGCGAAAGCATTCCGGTGGATAAAGAGCCAGGAAGCCAGGTGTCTGCGGCGACCATCAACCAGTCCGGATTCCTGCGTTGCCGCGCATCCCGCGTGGGGGAAAACACCACGCTGTCGCAGATCATACGCATGGTCAGCGATGCGGCGGCCACCAAAGCGCCCATCGCCAAGGTGGCGGACCGGGTGTCCGGCGTATTTGTTCCAGCGGTGATCGCCATTGCAGCGGTCACGATCATCGGTTGGCTGCTTGCCGGGCAGACGGTGGGATTTGCGCTGGCGCGGGGGATTTCCGTGCTGGTCATCAGCTGCCCCTGTGCCCTGGGGCTGGCGACGCCGGTAGCCATCATGGTAGGAAATGGCGCCAGTGCGCGCCACGGCATCCTGTTTAAAACAGCGGTATCGCTGGAGGAAACCGGAAAAACAGAGCTGATTGCGCTGGATAAGACAGGCACGATTACTCAGGGGCAGCCAGCCGTAACCGATGTGCTGCCAGCGGCGGGAAGCACGGAAGCGCGACTGATTGCACAGGCCTATGCACTGGAGCAAAAGAGCGAGCATCCGCTGGCCAGGGCCGTGCTGAGCTATGCAGAAAAATTAGGGCTGGAAGTGCCTGCGGTAACGGACTTTGCAGCAGCGCCCGGAAACGGGCTTACCGGACGTTTGGATCAAACGGCGCTTGCCGGCGGCAATTTAAAATTTATCGAAACCATTGCCGACGTACCAGCGGAAATGCGGGAAGCGGCGGAAACGCTGGCGCAGCAGGGAAAGACGCCGCTGTTCTTTGCCGCGGATGGGGCGCTTGCCGGCATCATCGCCGTAGCTGATATTATAAAAGAAGACAGCGCACAGGCCATCCGCCAGCTGCAGCGCATGGGAATCCGGACAGTTATGCTTACCGGCGACAACCAGCGGACGGCGGAAGCCATCGGAAGCCAGGTGGGTGTGGATCAGGTGATTGCAGGAGTATTGCCCTCGGGAAAGGAATCGGTTATCCGCGACTTGCAGCGCTTAGGACGGGTGGCGATGGTGGGCGACGGCATCAACGATGCGCCGGCGCTGACCCGGGCGGACATCGGCATCGCCATCGGTGCGGGAACAGACGTGGCGATTGATGCGGCGGATGTGGTGTTAATGCACAGCCGCTTAACCGATGTTGCCGCAGCCATCCGGCTGTCCCGTGCGGTGCTGAAAAACATCCACGAAAATCTGTTCTGGGCCTTCTTCTACAATGCGGTAGGAATTCCGCTGGCAGCGGGAATATTTATTCCCATCTTCGGATGGCGCCTCAACCCCATGTTCGGAGCGGCGGCCATGAGTCTGTCCAGCTTCTGCGTCGTTACCAACGCGCTGCGTCTGAATCTGTTTTCCGTGTACGACGACCGGCGCGATCACAAAATAAAGAGAAAGAGAAAAGAGGTAAAAACAATGGAACGAACATTAAACATTACTGGCATGATGTGCGCGCACTGCGAGGCTAACGTAAAGAAGTGCCTCGAAGCATTGCCTGCTGTGGCAGAAGCAGTGGTCAGCAAGGACAGCGGAACAGCGGTCGTTACGCTTTCTGCGGAGGTAGCCAACGGCGAGCTGAAAAAGGCTGTGGAGGATCAAGGCTACGAGGTAACAGACATAAAATAGCGAGAAAACCGTGCTGGCCCGAATAAAAACTCCCGTGCTGTGGTGCAGAGGAAGCACCGACAGGGCGGGAGTTTTTTCATAAAACGGTTCTTTTCTTTTTTTTCTGGTGAATCCAGGGCAGGATATCTTCGCTGCAAGCCCCTCATAAGAGAGAAGGGGCGGAGGTCGCTTCGACGACAGCCGTATAGAGATAGCCCCGGTCGCTGATGGCATAGACCGTAATATTCCTGCGCTCTCCTGCGGGAATTCCGCAGCGCGCCAGGGCTGCGCCGGTGTCTATGTGAATGAGGCCGCTTTCATCGCAGGCGATATCGTAATAGAAGAGATCGTTGGCCGTCAGCTGCACGGGATGTTCGTACAGAATGGAAGACTCGGTTTGCTTTAGGCCATGCAGCATATCGGCACGGATGCCTTCTACGGTGTAGGCCAGCAGGCCGCCGCCGTGGATAAACCGCCGCATATCGACGGCTTTGCCGGTTTCATCCCTCAGAAGAAAAGCGTCGCCGGCGCGTGCGCTGCGCTCCAGAGAGGCATTTATGCGGGTAATGCCTGCAATTTCCGCGTTTTTCTCCGGTTCGGCAGAGGGAATAATATAGGCGATGCCGCCGCTTCCCTGGGCCCAGCATTCCGCAAGCTGCGTCCACCGGTAACGGCGGTAGGCGGTAACATCGCTTTCGGCGTAGGAATCGCTGCTGTAAATATACAGGTGGTCGTCGTCTCTTACACCGTCTTCGTACTCGTAACCGATGGCCGTAATCAGGTGGCCACCGGTGCCAGAAAGCGCGCCGTCAAGCTGCGGATAGGGGCCGCCTTCTTCGGGCTGGTAGCACACGGAAAGCACTGTGGCGCGCCCCTGGGCCAGCTCCTGCAGCAGTATATCCCGGCTGGCATACTGCACGTAGGCTTCGAAGCCATAGAGACCCGCGCCCGAGGCGGTAAAAGCCCAGTTTCCGAAGATATCCTCACCCTCGTCTCTGAGGTTCAGGGCGCACTCTTCGGGCAGCAGGTCCAGCAGCGGTAGCCGGCTGTTGAGCATTATCGTTAAGGCGACAGGGCTGCATATGCTGTCGGCAAGAGACGGATGGCGGATGTACTGCGAAGCGGCCGGGGCTTCCATCAACGCTTTTTCAGGCAGTTCGACCGCTCTTTCGGCATATACCCGCTGCATATCGCCGCCGTCGAAGGTGAGAGAAATCTGCCGCAGCACCGGGGAGGGGATATCGGCGCTGCTTCTGCGCACCTCTGCCCGGAGCTGAACGGCGTCGGCGGTAGACTGCTCCAGCTGAAAGATATCCTGGTCGATGGAAGCGTCCGGACAGTGTTTGTTATCCTGGCTGCCGCGGGCAGCGTAGGGCGTAAAGGGTCCCCAGGACATCCATTCGCTCCACACGCCGTTATATCGGGCCCGCGCCCAGATTTCTACTTCGCCGCCGTCGCAAATCGAGGCATTCCAGCTGGCTACCATCCGGCGGAAATCGTCGGTCTGGTAGATGGCGGAAGTGAAAGTCCCTTCGGTCTTTCCTGTTTTTAGCGAAAGCGCGCCGTTTCCCACCTCGGGAACAATGCGCAAGCCAGTCAGCCTTCCAAAGTTAAAGTCCTCTACCGAAGTTATTTTCAGCAGGTTGATATGTGCGGCGGAAATTTCCTTTTCCGGGAATATGCGCAGCCACAGACGCCCGGCCAGGCCGGTGCTTGCGGCGTATGCGGCAAAAGAGATCAAAAGCAGCGCTGCCAAGAAGGCTGCAGGCCACAAGAGGGTTTGTTTTTTCATAGGGGTTCTCCTGAACGGGAGCGGCTCGCTGCGCTTCCGGCGTTCGATTTGCGTTTTCGGTAAGTGGCTTTCGGCGAAAGCAGGTGTGCGCCGCTAACCGAAAGGGATGCTTTTAATACCTATTATATATGAAAAGCGCAGGGCCATTCAACGAAAATCAGCAAATGGCAGCCGGATAAGCTGCGCGAAAAAACAGTTGCTATTCCCCGAGGGTTTGAGTATACTGAACATAAATGGTTTGCTGCTCAGAGAGCGAATCGAATCGTGGGACGGGTTTTCCGTCCCATTTTTATCAGGAAGATGCCAAATCGGCGATCCATTACATGCGCTTGCTTCTTTGGGCAAAAAGGCAGCAGCGTATGCAGCGTTGATGCGTGGTTCAAACCCGCGTGTTTTGTCAAGCGAGGGGAACATTGAGAAATAATATGGAGTACATCAATGTGTTTATGGAATATGAATCCGAAGACATGCCCATGGTATATTTTTATGAGGTCGATTTAGACGAGGAACGCCTGTGCCGCAGAGCGATTGAAATTTTTCCGGACAGGAGGACAAGCCTTACAGATGATCTCTACCGCGATGTCATAGAGATTGTTCCGATTCCGACAAAAGAAGAATTGAATTCCGGAGTGTGGGGAGAAGGGTTTTTCGCCTGCATTGTTTCGGGCGACGAGTTTGAGAAAATCTGGGAGAGCGGCGTTTATACGGGAAGGCTGTCCGCGGTTTAAATTTCAGACCAGTGGATTATTTTGGCAGCGGAAGAAGCGCTGTTGCCGCCGCTATGGCAGCTGTGTGAGAAAATAAGCGGCTGGGTGGAAACATGCGGCGTGCACTTTTTACCATGGCGCCTGAGAGGTGGAGAAAGGACGAAGAAATGATGGAAAACAACAAAAAACAAGAAATGTATACGGAGTATATCGTCGAACAGGCAAAAAATTTGCTGGCAATCGACAGTCCTACCGGCTACTCCCGGCAGGTGACGGACTATCTGCTGAAGGAGCTTTCAGCGCTGGGCGCAGAGGCGTACCGCACGCAGAAGGGCGGCGTGTGGGCCTGTTTTGGCGGCGGGGATGCGGACGATGCGATCCTGCTGCAATCGCACTGCGATACGCTGGGCGGCATGGTGCGGCAGATCAAGGCCGACGGGCGGCTGAAGCTGACGGCGGTAGGCGGGATGCGCGCAGAAAATGCCGAAGCGGAACACTGCCGCATCGTTACAAAGAGCGGAATCATCTATGAAGGAACCTGCCAGTTGATCAACGCTTCTGTGCACGTAAACGACGACTATGCGGTAAAGAGAACCTGGGATGCGGTAGAGGTCGTCATCGACGAGCCGGTATCGACGAAAGAGGAGGCGGCTGCGCTGGGCATCGCCAACGGCGATTACGTCTGCTTCGAGCCGCGCACGCGGATAACGCAAAGCGGCTATATCAAGAGCCGGTTTTTGGACGATAAGCTGTCGGCAGCGATCCTTTTAGGATATGCAAAATATATAAAAGAAGAAAACGCGGCGCCAAAGCGCAGGGTCTACGCGCATTTCACCGTCTTTGAAGAAGTGGGCCACGGCGCTTCCCTGCGCTGTCCCGAGGGCGTTACCGAAGTGTGGGCCGTGGACATGGGATGCGTGGGCGAAGGGCTGGAATGCACGGAGCGCCAGGTATCTATCTGCGCCAAGGACAGCGGCGGCCCTTACAGCTACGAGGTCGTCAGCCGCATGATCGAGGTGGCAAAGCGCAGCGGCATCGACTTTGCCGTAGATGTCTATCCGCACTATTCCTCCGATGTGAGCGCGACACTAAAGGCCGGAAACGACGTGCGCTTCGGGCTCATCGGTCCCGGCGTCTACGCCTCTCACGGCTATGAGCGCAGCCATAAAGATGGCGTAAGAAATACATTCGAGCTGATCTGTCGATACCTGGAAGACGAAGAATAAACAAAATAACAGTGTAAAGCGGCGAATCCAAAACGGATTCGCCGTTTTTGCATCCGCCATCCCTAACGCGCAGCGTTTGGCGGGTGCCTTATGAGGAAAAAGGAGGGTCGAGAGGCGGAGAACACCGCCCGGCGGGCAGAGAAGGCCCAAAGGCGGATGCCGGACAAATGGCGAATAAAATGCGGAAATATGGTTTTACTTCCGCAAAAAGTCTGATATACTATACTAATTGAAACGGAGGAAAAAGGGTATTTATGGCAAAAAAGAAATCGTTTCTGCAGGGAGCTGCTATTTTAGCCAGCGCCGCAGTGATTATCAAGCTGATGGGGGCGTTCTTCCGCATTCCGCTGTCCAATATCATCGGTCCGCTGGGCATGAGCTATTACCAGACGGGATATCCGCTGTACAACCTGTTTCTGACCATATCTACGGCCGGCATTCCTGTGGCCATTTCGCGCATGGTGGCAGAGCGCCAGGCGGTAAAGCGGTATTACGAGGCGCACCGGGTATTTCAGACGGCGCTGGCTCTGCTTTTGGTTTTGGGAACCGCATCGGGGCTGCTTTTGTTTTTCGGGGCAGAGAAGTATGCGACATCGGCGGGCATTCCAGAGGCGGCGCTGGCGACTCGCGCGCTGGCGCCGGCGCTGTTTTTCGTGTCGGTGATGGCAGCTTTCCGCGGCTATTTTCAGGGCAATCAGAACATGAAGCCCACGGCGCTCTCCCAGGTGTTCGAACAGCTGTTCCGCGTGGGGCTTGGGCTGGCACTGGCCGTGATACTGACGGAAAAGGGACTGGAATACGCGGCGGCCGGCGCTTCTTACGGGGCGGCGGCCGGCGGGGCTGCCGGGCTGTTAATCATGGTGTTCATCTACGCGCTGAGCAAAAAATCCATCCGCCAGAAAATACGGAGGGGCTCGCAGCAGCGGGGCGAGGCCGGCTATAAAATCCTGCTGCGGATTCTCTTCATCGCGCTGCCGATTACCATCGGTTCCTCCATCATGCCGCTGCTGAACATGATCGACGTGCAGATCGTCGTCAACCGCCTGGTGGAAAGCGGCTACACGCCGGAGGCGGCCAAAACGCTGTTCGGGGAGCTGACGGGCTTTGCCGCGCCGCTGATCAACCTGCCGCAGGTGCTGATTCAGGCCATCGCCATCAGCCTGGTGCCCACGATTGCCGCTGCCTATAAGCAGCACGACAGGGAATTTCTGACCTACAATGTGCAGACGGGAATGCGCACGGCCATGATTATCGCCATGCCCTGCGCCTTTGGCATGATGAGTCTGGCAGAGCCGATCATGCTGTTTCTCTACCCGAAGGAACAGGCCAGCGCCGTCAGTGCAGCCTCGTCCCTGTTTATCCTGGCCTTCGGCATTATTTTTCTGTCTGGCATCCAGACGCTGACGGCCATATTGCAGGGCATCGGCAAGCAGAACGTGCCCATGGTCAACTTGATGCTGGGCGCTGCAGTAAAAGTGGCCTGCACGATGACGCTGACGGGAATCCCTTCGATCAACATCCGCGGGGCGGCCATCGGCACGGTCGCTACCTACGGCGTTACATTTTTACTGAATCTGATCGCCGTCAGGCGCTACACGGGAACGCGGTTTTCAATCACGCAGGTCTTTTTAAAACCGCTGGCTTCTGTGGCTGTAATGAGCGCGCTTGCCGTAGCGGGCCACAGGCTCGTAATGGCGCTGGCGGACTCGAATTCCCTGGCAACGCTGTTTGGCGTGGCTTTGGGAGGAAGCGCCTATGTGGCGATGATCTTTGTAACAAAAACGATTACGCCGGAGGAATTATCCATGTTTCCCAAAGGCGATAAACTGATGAAGATAGCGCATATTCTTCAGAAAAACAACAAAAGATAGGAGAGGCGGAGCTTATGTACGAGGAATTATATCGCAGAGGGACAACGGCAGGAGAGGCCGCAGAGCGGTTAAAACAACTGATTGCGGTTTTGCGCAGCGAAAATGGATGTCCCTGGGATCGGGAGCAGACCCACGAAAGCCTCAGGCGCTGCATGATCGAAGAAGCCTACGAGGCAATCGACGCCGTAGAGCGAAACGATATGGAGCACTTGAAAGAGGAGTTGGGAGATGTTTTGCTGCAGGTCGTAATGCATGCGCAGATCGCATCGGAGAAGGGCGATTTTGATCTCGCTGCGGTAATCAATGCAGTGGCAGATAAAATGATTCACCGCCATCCCCATGTTTTCAACGTTTTGCAGGGAAAAAATTCCGTGAATGCGACCGAAACTATTGACAATGTGCTGGAAAAATGGGAAAATGTCAAAAGACAAGAGCACGCGGAAACAACGACCACGCAGTCCATGCAGGGAATTCCACGCTGTCTTCCAGCGCTGATCCGCAGCGAAAAGGTGCAGAAGAAGGCAGCGGGCGTCGGATTCGATTGGGCCAGCGCAGCGGAGGCTTTTTCCAAGGTCAGCGAAGAGGCAGAGGAGCTTTCCGAAGCCTGCCGGCAAGGCGAGCAAGAGTGCGTACAGGAAGAGATCGGCGACCTTTTATTTGCTGTTGTCAATGTCGCCAGATTTTTGAAGGTGGATCCGGAAGAAGCCCTGAACCGCACATCGGATAAATTTATCCGGAGGTTTGCCTATATCGAGCAGAGGGCGGCAGCAGAAGGGACAACTCCGCAGGACATGACCTTGCAGGAGATGGACAGGCTGTGGGAGGCCGCAAAGACGTTAGAGAAATAAAAGAGCAAAGCTTTTTTAGAAGTTTGAAAATGATTAAGGAGGTACATTGTGAATAAGGCAGAATTGGTTGCTACTGTAGCAGAGAAAACGGGATTTACAAAAAAGGATGCGGAGACTGCGGTCAATGCGCTGATCGGCAGCATAGAAGAAGCTCTCGTTAAGGGGGATAAGGTTCAGCTGATCGGATTTGGAACGTTCGAGACAAGACAGAGAAAGGCAAGACAGGGAAGAAATCCCAGAAAGCCCGGCGAAGTCATCGCTATCGACGCTTCCAAGGCCCCTGTATTCAAGGCTGGAAAGGCCCTGAAAGACGCTGTGAATAAATAAGCGAGAACAAGACAGAGAGCTGCCGCGCTGCATCCGGTTTACCTACGCAGAAGCGGCTCTTTTTATGGAAAAAAACGGGCGCAGCCAAAAGCCCGCTCGACGCGGGCAGAACAGGATAGGAGAACAAAAAAACATGAGAATTGATAAATATCTGAAAAATTCGAGATTGATTAAGCGCCGCACTGTGGCAAAGGAAGCCTGCGACCAGGAGCGGATTTTGATCAACGGCAAGGTCGCCAAGGCGGGCGCAGAGGTGAAGGAAGGCGACGAAATCCTGATCCGCTTCGGCACCTCGGAGCTTCGCGTCCGGGTGCTGTCCACGCCGGAGCACGCACCCAAAGACGTAGCTGCCACCATGTACGAAACGCTGTAAAGCGGCAGGGAACCCTGGCGGTTTTAAAAACTGCCAGAAGCGCTTTGTCGAGCGAAATAAAAACATATGTTCTTGATTTTGCCCGCGGGCTGTGATATGATAAAACGAGCAAATCAGGGAAGTTTCAGGGAGGTGAACGCGCGGTCTATGGAATTTAAGCTACATTCGGATTACCGGCTGATGGGAGATCAGCCGAAGGCAGTCGAACAACTGGTGCGCGGCATCAAAGAAGGCAAGCGGCACCAGACGCTTCTGGGCGTTACGGGTTCTGGAAAAACCTTTACCATCGCCAACGTCATCGAGCGGGTGCAGAAGCCGACGCTTGTCATTTCGCACAACAAGACGCTGGCAGCGCAGCTGCACGGCGAATTTAAGGAGTTTTTTCCCGAAAATGCGGTAGAATATTTTGTGTCCTACTACGATTATTATCAGCCGGAGGCCTATGTGCCTTCGACAGATACGTATATCGAAAAGGATTCCGATATCAACGACGAAATCGAAAAGCTGCGCCATTCGGCTACAGCGGCGCTTTCCGAGCGGCGCGATGTCATTATCGTAGCCTCGGTTTCGTGCATCTACGGTTTGGGAAGCCCTGTGGATTACGAGAATCAGGTAATTTCCCTGCGGCCGGGCATGGAGAAAAGCAGAAACGACATACTGCGCAAGCTGATCGACATCCAGTACGTGCGCAACGATATGGGCTTCGACCGCGGAAGCTTCCGCGTCAGAGGGGACGTTATCGACATCTGGCCTGCTGGCGCAGAGCACTGCGTGCGCGTGGAGATGTTTGGCAACGAGATAGAGACGATCAAAGAAATGAACCCGCTGACCGGAGAACTTCTCGGCCTGCGCAACCACGTATCCATCTTTCCGGCGTCTCACTACGTAACCTCCAAGGAGAACATGGAACTGGCTGTAGGACGGATCGAAGAGGAGCTCGCTCAGCGCCTGCAGTGGTTTAAGGACCGCGGAAAGCTGCTCGAGGCGCAGCGCATCGAACAGAGGACGCGCTACGATGTGGAAATGCTGCGCGAGATTGGCTCCTGCAAGGGCATCGAGAACTATTCACGCCACATCAATGGACTGACGGAGGGTGCGCGCCCCTATACGCTCATCGACTATTTCCCGAAGGATTTTTTAGTGGTGATCGACGAATCCCACGTGATGCTCCCTCAGCTGCGGGGCATGTATGCTGGCGACCGTTCCCGAAAAACCTCGCTTGTGGATTACGGCTTTCGCCTGCCGTCGGCCCTGGATAACCGGCCGCTGCGGTTTGAGGAATTCGAATCCATGGTCAATCAGGCGGTGTACATCAGCGCCACGCCGGCAGCCTACGAAAAGGAGCACAGCGGCAACGTCTGGGCAGAGCAGGTGATACGGCCCACGGGACTGTTAGATCCGGAAATTGAGGTCCGCCCCATAGAAGGGCAGATCGACAACCTCATCGGCGAGATCAACCAGACGGCGCAGAAGGGCGAGCGCGTGCTTGTAACGACGCTGACCAAGAAAATGGCGGAAAGCCTGACCGACTACCTGAAAAACGTAGGCATTCGCGTGCGCTACTTGCATTCGGAGGTAGATACACTGGAGCGCCTGGAAATCATCCGCGATCTGCGGCTGGGCGTCTTCGACGTTCTGGTAGGAATCAACCTGCTGCGCGAAGGGCTGGACATTCCGGAAGTATCGCTGGTGGCGATTTTAGATGCGGATAAGCAGGGCTTCCTGCGCACCGAAACCTCTCTGATTCAGACCATCGGCCGGGCGGCGCGCAACGCCGACGGGCATGTCATCATGTACGCTGATGTCATAAGCGACGCCATGCGCGTGGCGATAGACGAGACAGCACGCCGGCGCGAGATTCAGAAAAAATACAACGACGAGCACGGCATTACGCCCCAGACCGTTAAAAAATCCGTGCGCGCGGTAATCGAAGCGACGAAGGCGGCGGAGGACGAAGGCACTTACGAGGGCAAGAGTCCGCTGGAGCTGACGAAAAAAGAGCTTTCCGAATACGTAAAGAAGCTGGAAAAAGAAATGAAAGAAGCTGCCAAAGACCTGCAGTTTGAGCGCGCAGCTCAGCTGCGGGATCTGGTGTTCGAATACAGGGCAAGGTTATAGAAGAAAGCGCGCGGACATTTGGCATCCGGGCCGCAAGGATACGAGACAACAGAGGGGAAAAGCAGAAACATGGCAAAGGATATAATCATAAAGGGTGCGAAGGAACACAATCTGAAAAATATAAATGTAACGATACCCAGGGATAAAATGGTAGTGCTCACCGGCCTGTCCGGTTCCGGAAAGTCCTCGCTGGCCTTCGACACCATTTATGCGGAGGGGCAGAGGCGCTATATGGAGAGCCTGTCGTCTTACGCCAGGCAGTTTTTAGGGCAGATGGACAAGCCGGACGTAGAGCACATCGACGGGCTGTCGCCGGCGATTTCCATCGACCAGAAAACCACCAGCAAAAATCCCCGTTCCACCGTGGGCACAGTAACGGAAATCCACGACTACCTGCGCCTGATGTACGCCAGGATCGGAGTTCCCCACTGCCCTGTCTGCGGCCGCGAAATTTCCAGCCAGAGCGTGGACCAGATCGTCAACCAGCTGATGGAGCAGGGAGAGGGCGCACGGCTGACCGTCATGGCGCCCGTGGTTCGCCAGAGAAAGGGCGAACACGAGAAGATACTAGAACGCATCCGAAAAGAGGGCTTTACCCGCGTGCGGGTGGATGGACAGATCCACGAATTAAATGAAGAAGAAATTAAATTAGAAAAGACGTTTAAGCATACAATAGAAATTGTGGTGGACCGGATCGTGGTAAAGTCGGGAACAGAGAGCCGCCTTGCCGAAGCGGTGGAGCTTGCCATGCAGGAGAGCGACAGCCTGATCTGCGTTTCCGTGCAGAAAAAAGATGAGCAGGGCAATCCGACAAAGCCGGAAGATATGATTTTTAGCACAAAGCTGGGCTGCCCGGAGCACGGCGTCAGCGTAGCGGAGCTGGAGCCGCGCATGTTTTCCTTCAACAACCCCTATGGCGCCTGTCCAGAGTGCAACGGCCTGGGATTTATCCAGAAGATCGACCCCGATCTCATCATCGAAGACCAGGAGCTTTCGATCATCGACGGGGCGCTGTCCAACGTCTTTGCCTCCATGGTCGATTACGCCAGCTTTTACCGGCAGATGGTCGAAGCGCTGGCAAAAGAGCATAAAGTCGATCTCAATACGCCGTACAAGGACCTGCCGAAGAAATTCAGGGAGGAGCTGCTGTACGGCACGGGCGACAGAAAACTGGTCTACGATTACGTCAGCCGCAACGGTTCGGTATCTCACCGCAATCACGCTTTTGAAGGCGTAATCCGCAACCTGGAGCGGCGCTACGAAGAGACGACATCCGATTATTTCAAGGATAAAATGACGAAATACATGAGCAACATCTCCTGCCGGGCCTGCGGCGGAAAGCGTTTGCGGCCGGAGATTTTAGCCGTTACGGTAGGCGGAAAGAGCATTGCTGAGTTTTCGGACATGTCCATCCATCAGGCGCTGCAATTCATCGACGGGCTGCAGCTGTCGCAGAGGGATCTGGCCATTGCAAAAGCTATTTTGAAGGAAATCCGCGCACGGCTGACCTTCCTGGTGGATGTGGGGCTGGATTACCTGACGCTTTCCCGTTCGGCGGGTACGCTGTCCGGCGGCGAGTCGCAGCGCATCCGGCTGGCTACGCAGATCGGCTCCAGCCTGATGGGCGTACTGTATATTTTAGATGAGCCCAGCATCGGGCTTCACCAGAAGGACAACGAAAAGCTGCTGACTACGCTGCGCAATCTCACAGATATAGGAAATACCCTCATCGTGGTGGAGCACGACGAAGATACCATGTACGCTGCCGATTACATTGTGGATATCGGGCCGGGAGCCGGCCTTCACGGCGGGGAGCTGGTCTGCGCCGGAACCATCGACGAGATCAAGGCCTGTTCGCAGTCCCTGACGGGACAGTATCTCAGCGGGGTAAAGAAAATCCCCGTGCCGAAGACACGGCGGCCGGGCAACGAGCGATTCATTACGGTAAAGGGCGCTGCGGAGAACAATCTGCAAAACGTTACCGCAGAATTTCCGCTGGGGAAATTCGTATGCGTCACGGGTGTTTCCGGCTCAGGTAAAAGCAGCCTGGTCAATCAAATTTTATATAAAGGGTTGGCAGAAAAAATACACAAGGCGCACGAGCATCCTGGAAAGCATAAAGCCATCGAAGGCATAGAGCACGTCGATAAGGTAATCAATATCGACCAGTCGCCCATCGGCCGGACGCCGCGTTCCAATCCCGCTACCTATACCGGCGTCTTTACGCACATCCGCGACCTGTTCGCCCAGCTGCCCGAGGCGAAGCTGCGGGGGTACGGCAAGGGACGGTTCAGTTTCAATGTAAAAGGCGGCCGCTGCGAAGCCTGTTCCGGCGACGGTATTATCAAGATCGAGATGCACTTTCTTTCCGACGTGTATGTGCCCTGTGAGGTCTGCGGCGGCAAGCGCTACAATAGAGAAACCTTAGAGGTAAAGTACAAGGGGAAGAGCATCTTCGACGTCTTGGATATGAACGTGTCGGAGGCGCTGCAGTTCTTCGAAAATATTCCATCCATCACCCGCCAGCTGGAAACGCTGGAGGAAGTGGGGCTCGGTTATATTAAGTTGGGGCAGCCATCCACGCAGCTGTCCGGGGGAGAGGCGCAGCGGATTAAGCTGGCTTCGGAGCTTTCCCGGCGCAGCACGGGGCGCACCGTCTACATTTTAGACGAGCCTACCACGGGGCTTCACTTCGCCGATGTGGATAAACTGATCCGCGTGCTGAATCAGCTTGTGGATGGCGGAAATACGGTCATTGTTATCGAGCACAATCTGGATGTCATTAAGACGGCGGACTGGGTCATCGACCTGGGGCCGGATGGCGGCAGCCGCGGCGGCCGCGTAATCGCCGTGGGAACGCCGGAAGAAGTAGCGCAGGTGGAGGGTTCCTATACCGGGGAGTTCCTGAAGAAAATTTTAGAAAAGGAATAGACCGGCAAAGAATCAATAAAATAAAAAGCAGGAGGCCGCGGGTGTGGGCGCGGTACAGAAGCAGGCGGTAGGTTTCCGCGCGCTTTCTGTACCAGCGGCAGCTCGCGGCAGCTTTACGTACAGGAGTGTGTAAGACGATATTTTGCACATGTACATAGGAATTACAATAGTAAGAATAATAGAAGAGAATAGGAGGTGCCTATGGCGGACATCGCATATAAAATGGACGGAAAAAAATTAGCAGGAGATATTTTCTCCGAAGTGGTTGGCAGCCTGCTGATGGGAGCGGGCGTCTATATTTTTGCAGCTGGATCGAACTTTGCTACCGGAGGCGTATCGGGCATTGCGCTGATGATGAATTATCTGTTTCATCTGCCCATGGGCTTGGTTACGCTGGCCTTAAACGTGCCGCTGATTGCGATCAGCTACCGGATTTTAGGGCGGGCGTTTCTCATGCGGACGCTGCGGACGCTGATCGTCCAGGCGCTGATTTTCGACAATATCTGCATAAAGTTCCCCGCTTACGAGGGAGAACCGTTGATGGCGGCCCTGTATACGGGGGCGTTGATGGGGGCTGGCCTGGCGCTGATCTACATCCGCGATTCTTCCACCGGCGGAACGGATCTGATTATTATGAGCCTGCACAAGCTGAAGCCGCACATGTCGCTGGGGCAGCTGTCGCTTCTCACCGACGGCTGTGTTATCCTCTGCGGCGTGTTCGTATTCGGAAACATCGACGCTGTGCTTCACGGCGTAATCGCTTCGGCAGTATGCACCATTGTCATGGATAAAATCGTGGCAGGTACCGGCTCGGGAAAGATCGCCATGGTGATCTGCGAGGATGGAATGAAGGTGGCGGAGGCGATAGCGACTTCGGCGGACCGCGGTTCTACCATCATCGAGGCCATGGGACCGTATACAAAGGAAGACAAGGATGTAATCGTCTGCGCCTGCTCCAAGCGGGAAATTTTTAAGGTGCGCCAATCGGTGTATGCGGTGGACCCCGGTGCGCTTGTCATGGTACTGACCTACGACGAAACCTTTGGCTACGGGTTTAAAAAGCCCGAGCAGCCCGAGGCGCAGCGCCTGTTGAAGCAAAAGGCGGATCAGGAAGCTGCAAACGCGGCGGAGCTGGCCACCGCGCCGACAGCAGAAGAGATTGTGGAAGCTGTGGAGGAGACCGGCAGCGAGGTGACGGCAGCAGCCAAAGCGGCAGAAGAGACAACTGCAGCAGAGCAGAAGATAAATTAAAACAGGGGGTTCCTTTTGTGGCAAAACAATGATAGAATAGATGCAATATTGTTACGACTGCTGTCTTGACAGCCGTTTGCCTTTGCGGGGATATGCGGGCAAGGGGCGTGCAGGAGCAGCAGGAAAAGAGCGCTCAGCTACAGAAAGGAATTGTAACGAGATGGAACAAAAGAATATGACCATGCTCACTGATTTTTACGAGCTGACCATGGCGAACGGTTATTTTGAGCAGGGGCTTGAAAACGAAATTGCGTACTTCGACATGTTTTTCCGTAAAATCCCCGACGGTGGCGGCTTTGCTATTGCCGCAGGCCTGGAGCAGGTCATCGAATATCTGCAAAACCTGAGGTTTACAGAAGAAGATATCGCCTATCTGCGCAGCAAGAAGTGCTTCAGCGAAGCATTTTTAGCTCACCTGAAGGAGTTTAAGTTCAGTTGCGACGTGTGGGCCATCCCCGAAGGCACACCGGTCTTTCCCAACGAACCGCTGCTGACGGTGCGCGGGCCGGTGATTCAGGCACAGTTTATCGAAACCATGGTGCTTTTAATTCTCAATCACCAGAGCTTGATTTCGACAAAGGCCAACCGCATCGTCCGGGCTGCGGAGGGAAGGACTGTTATGGAATTCGGTTCGCGCAGAGCGCACGGCGCCAGTGCGGCTATTATAGGGGCCCGGGCGGCTTACGTAGGCGGCTGCGTGGGAACGGCCTGCACGCTGACCGATGAGCTCTACGGCATTCCGGCGCTGGGGACTATGGCTCACAGCTGGGTGCAGACCTTCGAAAACGAATACGAGGCCTTCGAAAAATATGCCCAGCTGTATCCGGACAACTGCACGCTGCTGGTAGATACTTACAATGTACTGAAATCCGGCGTTCCCAACGCGATTAAAATATTCCAGAAGTATAAGCCCGAAAAGATGGGCATCCGCATCGACAGCGGCGATATCACGTATCTGAGCAAGCGGGCGAGAGCCATGCTCGATGATGCCGGCTTTACCGATTGTAAAATCGTAGCCTCCAATTCCTTCGACGAACATCTGATCAGAGATGTGATTCAGCAGGGCGCCTGCATCGACAGTTTTGGCGTAGGAGAGCGGCTGATTACCTCGAAGAGCGAGCCGGTGTTCGGCGGCGTTTATAAACTGGCGGCCATGGAAAAGAACGGCCAGGTGGTTCCCAAGATCAAGATCAGCGAAAATATCGAAAAGATTACCAATCCCGGGTTTAAGAAGGTCTATCGGCTGTACGATAACCAGACGCACAAGGCATTTGCCGATCTCATTACTCTGGAGCACGAGAGCAGGCCGGAGGGCGAAGATTATGTGATTTTCAGCCCCAGGGCCACATGGCAGCGCAAGAAGCTGCACGACTTCTACGCAAAAGAGCTGATGGTGCAGGTATTTGACAAAGGAAAGCTGATCTACGACTGCCCGTCCATTCATCAGATACACGACTATTGCGCGGAACAGATTTCTACGCTCTGGGAAGAAATCCTGCGCTTTGAGAATCCGCACAATTATTATGTGGATCTTTCGAAGGAGCTTTACGAGCTGAAGTGCCAGATGATCGAGGAATATCAAAAATAAAAGAAACAGGGGTCATTGCAGACAGGGCTTTGCAATGGCCCTTTATTTGTGGTAGGGTATAAGCAGAGAAAACACCGCATTCCGGGCAGCATCTTTACGGGAGGATACCGACGATATGAAAGAAACGAATACCTTTGCCAGCAGCAACGGCATCAATACCATTCGCTATTATCTGTTTCATCCGCGCGAAGAAGAAAAAAGCGGGCAGAGACCGAAGGCCATTGTGCAGATCAGCCACGGCATGTGCGAATTTCTGGAGCGCTACGAGGACTTTGCGCAGTATCTCAACCACAGGGGCATCCTGGTCTGCGGAAACGACCACCTGGGCCACGGCGCTTCGGTTTCGTCTCCCGAGGACTACGGCTATTTCGGGCCGGAAAACGGCTGGATTTGTCTGATGGAAGATCTGCATCGCCTGACGGAGATCGTAAAGGAGCGCTATCCCGGCATACCGTATTTTCTGTTGGGGCACAGCATGGGCTCGTTTGTAGTCCGCGCCTATCTCAGCAAATACGCACAGGAGCTTTCCGGCGCCATAATCGTGGGTACCAGCGGAACAAATCCAGCGCTTCCCGCGGCCTTTCCCCTGACAAAAGCTATGATTTATAAAAAAGGTGGACGGTACCGCAGCCGGCTGATCAACGATCTTTCCTTTGGCACATACAATGTAAAATTCCGCCCGCACCGCACCGAATACGACTGGCTATCGCGGGATGCGGCGCAGGTAGATATCTATCGGGCAGATCCCCGATGCACGTTTATCTTTACCTTGCAGGGCTTTTGGGATCTGTTTTCCATGCTGCATTTTATCTCCCGCAAAGAGTGGGCAGCCTCAGTGCCGGTGGATTTGCCCATAGCGCTGCTTTCGGGCAGCATGGACCCCGTGGGGCAGTACGGAAAGGGCGTAAAGCAAGTGCACGACCGGCTGGCCTTTGCAGGTGTAAAAGATCTAATCATCCGCCTGTACAGCGGCTGTCGCCACGAGATCATCAACGAGCTCAACCGCGAAACAGTGTATCGCGATATCGCGCAGTGGATCGAAAAGCGGATCGTCTGATAGCTGCGGCAGATGGGGATGTGAAAGAATACAAATCGTTTGTGGAGAAAATGGTATGTACAAAAAAATCGTAAAGAAAATAGAAAAGCAGATGGCGGAGGGTGTGGGAAGCCGCACGTTTTTAAAACAGGTGGGCATGGCCAGGCGCGAGGCGCAGGAGCTGCTGTACACCTGGATTTCCGCTGCAGAGATTTCCGAGGTGGTCTTGGAGGGAAGCTACGAAGCAAGCCGCATCCTGCAGCTGTGCCTGCCGCTGATGGAATCGCTTTCGCCGCAAAAGCCCCAGCAGGGATGGCTGGAATACGCTTATCAGCTGTGCATGCAGAGGATGTTTCCTGCGGGTAAGGAGACGGGCCGGGAAGAAAAAAAGGCAGGGCCGTCTCCTTGCGAAACGGCAGCGCTGTTTTATCTGGAAATACTGTCCGCTTTTTTGTGGCAGCTTCCCGAACTGGGGGCGGCAAAGCCCGGATATTATTTTGAATTTCTCACTGAAGAGGAGTGGCGGGCCTGCGAAAGCGCCGGAGAATACCGGATGTTTTTGCAGCACTTCCGCAGGGATAAAGTCTTTGAGCTGATGTGGCTGGGGGCAGAAACCACGAGCTTCGATTCTCTGGGCCACGTGGCTGGCGTGCACCGGATCGCTATGCACGAGGCCAGGCAGCTGAAGCAGCTGGGCGTGCCGGTGGACCTGGGCCTGATTTCCGCCGCTGCCGCGGGCCACGACATCGGAAAATACGGCTGCCGCGGCGAGGAGGTCAAGCGGATTCCCTACCTTCATTATTATTATACCGCCCAGTGGTTTAAGCGGCACAAGATGACAGGGATCGGCCACATTGCCGCCAATCACTCCACCTGGGATCTGGAGCTGGAAAACCTGTCGGTGGAATCGCTGCTTCTGATCTATGCGGATTTTCGTGTAAAAAGCGGCGGCCGCGACGAAAGCGGAAGAGAAATCATCAAATATTATACGCTGCAGGAATCCTTCGATGTGATTCTCCATAAGCTGGACAATGTAGACAAGGCAAAGGAGGATCGCTACCGCAAGGTGTACGCCAAGCTGAAGGATTTCGAGGACTACATGCGCAGTATGGGCGTCAATACCGATTTGACGAGCAGCCAGCCGGAGAAGGTGGAAGCACCCGACCCAGCGGTGCGCTGTGCAGGCGATACGGTGCAGTTGATGAAGTACATGGCGGTGGAGCACAACATCCGCCTGATGCACATCCTGCAAAGCGACGTATCCTTTGCCACGGTGCAGGAGGCTGCAAGAAGCGAAAAGAACTGGAAAAACAGCCGTGCCTATATCAATGTGTTCGAAGAATACTTTACGTACATGACCCGGCGGCAAAAGGCGCTGACGCTGAATTTTCTCTACGAACAGCTGATGCACAAGGAAGGCGACATCCGCCGGCAGGCGGCAGCGCTCATGGGAAAGATCATCGTGAATTTCGATGAAAAATACCGCAAGGAGCTGCCGAAAAGCGCGGTAAAAAACGGCTCGGGCGGTGCGGAGCTTACAACAGCGGATGGCCTGAACCGGGCCGGAATACCGAGAACCGGGTTAAAGCTCTGGGAGAAGTATCTCAACATGATGTTTCAGCCGGACCACAAAGTCATCGAAAAGCACCGGCGCTGGGTGGGCTTTGCCCTGAAAATTGTAGTAGAAACAGTGCTGTCGCAGTGCCGGCCGCAGGAAAAAGAAGCGTACCTGCAAAAGCTTTTAAGCTATTACGTGCCCTTTGACTGCGACGACATTACCGCCTTTACCATGCTTGATACCATGTCGGCCATCCCTCTGCAGACGCTGTCCTACCGGGATAAGAGAAAGCTGCTGACCTTTGCGTGCAGCCTGAGCGGACGGCCGTCGGCGGAGCTTCGGGCCGGCGTGCTGCGCTGCCTTCAGAACTTCGTATCGCAGATGGAGCACATCGACAGCGCAGAACGGAAGAGAGAGGCTTCGGGATACCGGACCGCCTTCCGGACGCAGCTGCAAAAGGCGCTGAAGGCGATGCAGACAGAGGATGAGGCGACGCTGCACTATGTAAAAGAACAGCTGCTGAGCGCAAAAGGCAGAGGCTTTGCCGCGGGCAGCGCAGCAGAAGCGATCATCGCTGCAGGCGGCACGAACATTGCAGGCGAAACGGAAAACGCGGGCAGCACAAGCGTCGCTGGCAGCGCTGGAAAAAACACTGCAAATCAGGATGTGATTTCCGATATCTTCCTGCAGAATATGAAGATCGCCACGCCCTGGATGATAAAAGAAATCAACATCCAGCTGCTTTTGGAGTACGTGCACAAAGACCCTTCGGCCAACGTATTGCAGGTAGCGGCACATCTGTCGAACCTGCTGAAGGTCAGTGAGCGGATTACCGTGCGCCACACGGCTGGCCGGGCGCTTTTGCACGTCGCGCCGCTTTTATCAAAGGATCAGAGAAACGAGATCGCCATCGAGCTGAACAAGGGGCTGGAAACCGGCGAATACGAGTTCTCCAAATACATCCCGGAATACCTGGGGCAGTTCGTCCTGTGGCTGCATCCCCAGGAGCTGGACGAATTCCTGCGGGATCTTCAGAAATTCTTAGTCAGCGTCAACGATCGCGTGGTCTGCGTGGCGCTGGATACCATAGGCGTTATGATACGCTGCTACAGCTGTTACCGGCAACGATTTGAAGAAAGGGAAAGTGAAGAAACCTATCGGAAGCGGCAGCATTTGATGATCGGACTGCTTCTGGGCGGCCTTGCCAACTACCGCCAGTCGGTCAGCCAGGAGGCGTTTTTAGTGCTGGGGCAGGAGCTGTTTGCCAGCGAACAGCTGTCGGAAGAAGAAAAGCTTTCGCTGTTTGCGTTGACCTGCAAAAAGATCGCGACTACCATCCCCGGGCAGGAGAAGGACCAGCTGACATTTTTCAACAACGCCGCGTCACTAAACCACATTTACCGCTTCATCGGCGACTATCTGTTCAACCACGGGGAGTTTTGCTTGCAAGAGCCGGATAAGGTGGCGTTTTTCCCAGGAACCTTCGATCCCTTTTCCCTAAGCCATAAGGGCATCGCCACGGCGCTGCGCGACCTGGGATTTACCGTCTACCTGGCGCTGGACGAATTTTCCTGGTCGAAAAAAACCCAGCCCCGCATGATCCGCCGGCAGATTATGGCTATGTCGGTGGCTGACGAGGAAAATATCTTCATTTTCCCGGACGACATCCCGGTGAATATCGCCAACCCCTCGGACCTGCAGCGGCTGCAGCAGCTGTTTTGTGGAAAGGAGCTGTACCTGGCAGTGGGCGCCGACGTGGTGCAGAACGCCTCGTCTTACCGGGCGCAACCCTCTCCTGGTTCGGTGCAGGCCATGAACCACGTGGTCTTTAAGCGCTTCGACGTGGAGCTGGATTACAGTGGCATTATTTCGGGAAAGGTGCTGGAATTAAATTTGCCGGAGCGCCTGATGGACATCAGCTCCACGAAAATCCGCGATAACGTGGACCGCAACCGGGACATTTCCAACCTGGTAGACCCGGTGGTGCAGAATTACATCTATGAAAACAACCTGTATCTGCGCGAGCCGGAATTCAAACCCGTGCTGGGCGGAAAGGCCGTCCGACTGGAGGTGCGCAAACGCTGCACCTCGGAGGTGGCCCGCCTTCTGTCGGAGAGCCTGCGGCAGCACTGCGCGGAGAGGGAAGAGCTCGAAGGGCTGATGGAAAAGGCGGGGGCGGTTCTGCTGTGGGACCAGCGCGGAGAAATCCGTCTGATCGGGGCTGCCATCTTCCGGGGCATGGCTACCTCGGAGCTTTACGGCGAGTTCCGCAATACCGAAGTCGTCAATTATATCCGCGAGCACACCTCAGGAAAGATCGTGCTTTTGCAGGGCGTGTTTACCTTCGGGAAGTCCGATGTAGAGGACCGGGCGCAGCTGCTTTTAACCGAAGCGCTGGCTCACGCGCTGGCGCGGGATTTCACCTACTGCGTCTACAGCCCGAGGCTGCACGGGATAGAGTCTGCGATGGAGGAGCTTCTGCAGCGCCAGGGGTTTTTTGCCCTGAAGGAAGCGGATGCCGGCAGGCCGGTCTTTGCTGTGGATATGAAACAGCCGGTCACGATTTTCAAAAATATCGCCACTTCGCTCAAGGCGCCGTTTAACGAAGCGCCGCAGGTGCTTTCGGCCATCGACCGGGCACACCGTCGATTGCAGACAGCGATGACGAAGCTGTATCCGGGAAATCTGGTGCTGTCCTTTAACGCTTCGGTGATGCACAACCGCATGGTGGGCCTGATTACCGAGGCCAACCAGGTGCCGAGGGAACCGCTTGCCGTGCGCCGGCTGGGAGAGCACATGTGCGTGCCTTTCGGAAAAATCCTCCGCGGCGTGGCTGTGCCCAATACAGTAACGAAAACACTGCACACGGAAAAGGTGCTGTCGCCGGACTTAAAGAGCTTTGTCATTACAGAATACCCCGACTACTCGCCGCTGCCCAACCAGGTGCGCACGCTGCGCTCCTTCCGCCGGCCTGTGATTCTGGCGGACGACATCCTGCACAAGGGATACCGCATGCGGGAGCTGGACCCCATATTTAAAGAAGAAAACGTGCCCATCGACCGCATTGTCGTGGGGCTTCTGTCGGGCCGCGGAAAAGATTTGATGGCCATTCAGGACAGGAAGGTGGAGAGCGTGTATTACCTGCCCAGCTTGAAGGCCTGGTTTGTGGAATCCTCCATCTATCCATTTATCGGGGGCGATACGGTGGACCGTCCGGTAAAGATGCGGGCCAATCTGCTGAATTCCACAAACATGATTCTGCCCTACGCCATTCCGGGCTTTGTGGGCGATGCGCCCAAGGCAGCCATCTACCATCTGTCCATGACCTGCCTGGAAAATGCCCGCCAGCTTTTAGAAACGCTGGAGCGGGAGTATCAGGAGCGCTTTGAGCGCAAGCTGACGCTGAACCGCCTGGGCGAGGTGGTAATTTCGCCCTGCTGTCCGGACCGCGGGGAATGCCTGATCTGCGACTACCACGTGGCGCCGTCAGCCTACGTGAAGGACGACATCGAACGTCTGATACGCTTGGAGGGACTTTTATGAGATACGAAGTAAACCGCGATAAACATACATCGAAGGCCTGCTTTGCAGCGACCCATCAGGGACAGCTTGCCGGCGAAGAAGGGCTGTTCTGGCTGTCGTCGGAGCGCCTTGCAGAGGGCGGCTGTCAGCCGCTTTCAGAGCCGGCGACCTGCATAAATACCGCCTACGGCAGCGCCGATGAAATATGCGAACGGCTTGCAGCCATAAAGCCCGGCAGGAAAAAGCGGGTGCACATATTGGCGATGGGCGACGTGGGGGCAACCGTGCTTATGGGGCTGCGGCTTTTGGGCGGGGACTGCATTTCCTCTTTAGGCATCTGCGATTTGAACGAAGCTGCGCTGAGGCGCTATGAATGCGAAATGAACCAGGTAGCCTGGCCCTGGGAATACGAACGGCTGCCGGAAGTGCAAATCGTCGGACAGCCGGAGCTGTTCGACTGCGACGTGTTTGTCTTCTGCGCCTCGAAGGCCGTTCCGCCGGTGGGAAGCGAGGGCGTAGATGTGCGCATGGTGCAGCTTTCCGAAAACCGCAAAATCGTGGCTTCCTTTGCGGCACAGGCAGCCTCCAAAGGCTTCTGCGGCACTTTTGCCGTGGTCAGCGACCCGGTAGACCCTCTGTGCCGCGCAGCCTGGCTGGCAGGTGAGGGCCGCCTGTGGCCGGAGCAGATCCAGGGCTTCGGGCTGGGGGTGATGAATGCCAGAGCCGCCTATTTTGCCAAAAGAGACCCGCGCTTTGCCTCGTTTCTGAGCGAGGGCAGGGCCTTCGGACCCCACGGGGCTGATCTGGTAATCGCCAACAGCATCGAGCGCTACGACGACGCGCTTTCCAGGGAGCTGACGCAGCTTGCAGTAGAAGCAAATCTGCAGGTGCGGGAGCTGGGCTTTAAGCCCTACATCGCGCCGGCGCTCTCCTCTGCGGCCATCTCCCTCGTGCTGATGATGGAGGGGAAATGGCACTACAGCTCCAACTTTTTGGGCGGCGTCTTTATGGGCAGCAAGAACCGGACGACGGCTCTGGGGCTGGAAATCGAACCGCTGCCGCTGCCGGAGGCACTGTACCGGCGAATCGAGAACGCATACAATAATTTAAAGCGCATCGGATAGCTGGCAGTGCGTCAGGAAATCAGTGCGCATCAGATGGCCGGCGGCAGGCTGGGCAATCTGCCACGCATTGGATACCTGTGGCATAAAAAACAGATTGTGCGGAGAGAGGAATTATGAAGGAAGAGCTTTTAGTATTGCGTCCGGCTTGTGCGCAGGCGCGCGAAGGAGAGAGGCTTTCGCAGGTGCTTTGCTATGCGCTGAGGGACTGCAAATACCGGGAAATTTCGCAAGTAGAGGAGTTTCTGGCGCTGATGGAGCCCGTTTCCGAGGCGAAGACGAAAGCTGCGGCAGGGGAAGCGACAGGAGAACAGGAGCGCATTGCCTCGGACAGAAGAGGTGTTGCACCGCGCCGGCGGCTTCTCTTTGCCGTAAGCATAGGGGACTTGGGAATGAATCTGGAATACTTTCGCTGGCTGGAAGCGCTGCGCGAAAACCAAGGGCTGCTGGAGGGCTGCGTGGCCGGCGTTATCGTAGATGGCAATGGCGAGCTCTACACAAAATCCACGGGCCGGCAGCTGATTTTAGCGGCCAACGGATGCGGATGCGCTTTTCCGGGGCGGCCCTTTGCAGAGGGTACGGGGTCGCTCAGGAATTTTCACGTGCAGGCAAAAAACAGCAGTACGGATGTTCTAAAAGCTTATTGCGAAGAAGTCCGGCGGCTTGTGGGGCGCGTTCTCGCCTTTCCGCATTCCCCGGCTTCCGGAAGCTTTTCCGAAGGAGATTCGGTTTCTGCAAGTCCGGCAGCTTGCGCGAGAGCGCAGACGAAGGCGCCGCAGCTTTTGGTTTTGCACGCCAGCCGGGCGAAGACTTCCAACACCTATCAGCTGTGGCAGTTGGCAAGGGAAGCAGCAGAAAAAAGCAGGGTGGAAATTCAGGAGATTTCCCTGCGCAACGGCACTATTCAGGACTGCGGGGCCTGTCCGTATACCACCTGCCTGCATTTTGGCGAAAGCGGAAGCTGCTTTTACGGCGGCCCCATGGTCGAGCAGGTATATCCGGCCCTCCGCAGCTGCGACGGGCTTTTGCTATTGTGTCCGAACTACAACGATGCGCTCAGCGCCAATCTGACGGCGGTAATCAACCGGATGACGGCCCTGTACCGGCAGCTTCCCTTTTTCGACAAGCAGCTCTTTGCCCTTATCGTCAGCGGTTACAGCGGCAGCGACATTTTGGCGGGGCAGCTGGTCAGTGCGCTGAACATGAATAAGGCGTTTCGGCTGCCCTCCCGCTTTGCGGTGATGGAAACAGCCAACGATCCCGGTTCGGCCATGGAGCTTCCGGATATCCGCAAGCGGATGGCGGAATTTGGCCGCCACATCGCGGCGGTACTGAAAGGAGAGGAACTTTGAGCAAAGGCAGACGGATGCAGAACGCAAGAGATACAACGCCACAGGCAGAAAAAACAGCGAGGACAAGCGAGGAACAGGGCCAGGAACTGCCAGATGCAAAATCGGGCAGGAAAAAGCGAAAGACGCCAGAGGCGGAGGAAGCGGCATTTACAGCAGAGGAGCGGGCGCTGCTTTCTGAGGTCAGCCAGCCGCTGCTGCTCTGGTACGACAAAGCGAAGCGCGATCTGCCCTGGCGGCAGGAGATTACGCCCTATCGCACCTGGCTGTCGGAGATTATGCTTCAGCAGACGCGGGTAGAGGCAGGAAAGGATTATTTCTTGCGGTTTGTCAGGGCACTGCCCGATGTGGAGGCCTTGGCCAATGCGCCAGACGAACTTCTAATGAAGCTCTGGGAGGGGCTTGGGTATTACAGCCGTGCCAGAAACCTGAAAAAGGCTGCCGGTGTGGTAATGGAGCGCTACAGCGGTAAAATTCCCTCTGATTACGAGGAGCTTTTAGGCCTTCCAGGCATCGGTTCCTACACGGCGGGCGCGATTTCTTCTATCGCTTTTCAGAAACCCAACCCGGCGGTGGACGGCAACGTTTTGCGAGTGGTTATGCGCCTTTTGGCGCGCAGGGATGACATCGCTAAAGACAGCGTAAAAAAAACGGTGGAAAGGGAACTGCGGCAGATGATGGCCCGGGGAGAGGCCAACCGGCGGCCCGGGGATTTCAACCAGGGCCTGATGGAACTGGGGGCGACGGTGTGCATACCCAACGGCCAGCCGCGTTGCCAGGACTGTCCGTGGAAGGAAGCCTGCCGGGCCAGAGCGCTTGGCATCGCCGGGGAGCTTCCCGTAAAACAGGCGAAGAAGAAGCGGCGCATAGAAAAGAAAACCGTATTCCTGCTGTGGGATGAGGCCGGACGATTGCTGCTTCATCGAAGAGATGCAAAAGGGCTGCTCGCCGGAATGTGGGAGCTTCCGTCTCTTTCCGGGCATCTGAGCCCGGTACAGGCGCAGCAAGCGCTGCAGACGCCTTGCACGGGCAGCATGGGAGAAAACTCCGGTCCGTGGGAGGAGCTTCACATTCAGATAATGGAACCGAAAGCCAGTGCGGCAGAGCCGGTGCAGTTGTCCTTTGGCATAGAAGCAATACAGCAAACGACAGCAGAAAGAGCGCAGCAGGCGGCAGTGGGCGAAGAAACGCTGCTGCGCTTTGCCGGGAGCGCAACGCACATATTCAGCCATGTAGAATGGGATATGATCGCTTACGAAGCCTGCGTGCAGCTGTCGGGTGCAAAGCCTCTGCCGGATGCGGGGCTCTTAGCGGATGCCGGGGGCGTTTCCGGCGGCAGATCGCTGCCAGGCGGGACTTCTTTGGAATCGCTGAAGGGTGCGAGCGTGGTGGCAGAAGAGGCACGGCCCTACCTGCGCGACGTAAGGCAAGAGCCTGAGCGCTGGATACGGGCAAGCCGGGAACAAATCCGCGATTCTCTTGCGCTGCCCTCAGCCTTTAAGGGATTTCGCCAGCGGATTTTAGGTGACGGGAAGTAATGACAGAGACGGATATTTATGATATCATAAAAGCAGCAAATTGTGCATCACAAAGGCAGCGATCACACCAGAAAGATGAAATGATAAGATACGTTTTCGGTTGCCGGCGATTCGTATGTGCATACAGCGCGACGTTATGAAAGGTTTTTTACAGGAGCACGGAGCGGAGGTGGAGAACATGTTATATACGGAATGGAACATCGACGATATGTGCCGTGTGGCAAGGGAAGAAGGCTGGGAAGATGGCCTGGAACAAGGTTGGGAACGAGGTCGTATGGAGATTCTGGTTAATTTAGTAAAGCAAAAAATCCTTTCGGCTGAGGAAGGTGCACGGCAGGCGCACATGCCAGAGGCAGAGTTTCTTGCGCTTGTAAATTAGAGGATCTGAAATTTTGGACACAGAGCTGCTGTCTTTACACCGAAGCGAAAATCAGATATAATTTTATTTGTCAGGAGGAAGAGAAGATGTTTCCGGAATTGAAAAAGAAAAAGTATCAGATGGCGCAGGAAGATGCGGACAGGCTGTTGAAGGATGGTGTGTACGGTGTCTTGTCGCTGCTTGGAGAAAACGATTACTGCTACGGCGTACCGCTGCACCACGCATACGAAAACGGCTGTATCTATTTTCACTGCGCTCCCGCAGGCTTTAAGTTAGATGCAGCAAGGCACCATCCCAGAGCCTGCTATACAGTGGTAGACCAGAAACTGGTTATCTTAGAGGGCGAACGCGATACCCGCTACACCTCGGTCTGCGCTTTTGGCACTGTTTCGCGGGTAGAGGACAGGGCGGAAAAAGCCCGGGCGCTGCGGGCGCTGATCGAAAAGTACGACCCCAAAAGCCGCGAATGGAACGAAGAATACATCAGCGGTCCCATGCCTGTAGATATATGGAAGCTTCA
The DNA here is from genome assembly GCA_949740445.1 of uncultured Peptostreptococcaceae bacterium. GTDB lineage: Bacteria > Bacillota > Clostridia > Peptostreptococcales > Anaerovoracaceae > RGIG446. The sequence goes on from CATJIF010000056.1 coordinate 29,390, forward strand.
GGTAGAGCACAGGGAAGGAAAATCTTCTTTTTTGGAGGGGGATCTGTAAGCGCGGACAAAACAAAGTGCGGCAGGCAGATGCCGTTCGGAGCTAATGCTGGCAGCGCGCCAGATTAAAATGATGGTAAAAAGGCGGGCGTACGGTTTTGCGCAGTGCGCCGGCCCTGCAAAATGCGATATATCTATTTATTAAGTAAGGAGAACAGAACATGAAACTTTTTATTGATACTGCAAACCTGGATGAAATTAAAGAAGCGGCTTCCTGGGGAATCCTGGCCGGCGTAACCACAAATCCCAGCCTGATTGCTAAAGAAGGCAGAGATTTTAAAGAAGTGGTAACGGAGATTACAAAAATAGTCGATGGCCCAATCAGTGCCGAAGTACTGTCCGACGACAGCGAGGGCATGGTTTCCGAGGCTCTGGAGCTTGCGAAGATTCACGAAAATATTACCATTAAGCTGCCGATGACAAGGGAAGGGCTGAAAGCGGTTTCTGTTTTGTCAAAGAAAGGGATTAAAACGAATGTAACCCTGATCTTTTCCGCCAATCAAGCATTGCTTGCCGCCAGGGCCGGCGCAACCTTTGTCAGCCCCTTCGTAGGACGGCTGGATGACATCGGCACCGACGGCGTGGGCCTGATTTCGGAAATCGCAGAAATCTTTGCTATCCACGACATCGAAACAGAAATCATTTCGGCCAGCATCCGCACACCCATGAACGTTACGGATTCTGCCAGAGCTGGCGCTCATATCGCTACGATTCCTTATGGCGTTCTGTGCAAGATGTTCGACCATCCGCTGACAAAGGCCGGAATCCAGAGATTTAAAGACGACTGGGCTAAGGCGTTCGAAAAATAGACGGAACATTCCATGCGCTGGTAAAGTGTTACTGGCGCATGTTTTAGTATGCGGAGAGTCGTATCATCTGACAGTAGCGTTACTTCCTGTTTGGCTTTCTTTTGATTCTCAACAGCTTAGTAAAATCATTAAACAAAGAAGTATCCACTGGCTCAAACATAATCCATTTCCCATCGTGGTAAGTCTGAGCTTTGTCATATATCTCTTGAACTTCTTTTGTGTAATTGTCTCTTTCGGCTTCAAATTTTAACCGTTCATCTTTTCCTAAGATAATCATAAAACCCACACAGTTTTCTCTTGCATATAATGCACACAGCGTTTTACCACTCCGACGATATTTATATTCATATGTCCATGCTTTACCACCATTCCCCCATAAACAATCCATATCATATTTTTCATCAATGAAAGCACATAACTTAGTCCATACATCATATAGAGATTTTCCAACTAAAGCTGTCATTTCTTCTTCGCCAGGTATCGTAGTAAGCATAGCAGTCCTCCTATTTAACTTCTGATTTGTGAATTTGATTATATCATACCAACCAGCACAGCAGCAAGAGACA
>CATJIF010000057.1 GCA_949740445.1 uncultured Peptostreptococcaceae bacterium
GGGGATCGGCCAGTAAGCAGGGAAAGGGTACAGAAGGGAAAAAGCGTAGAAAAGGAAGAAAAGCGCAGATGGGGAAGGAAGGCGTGGAATATGACGGTCAGGACGGCAAAAGAAGCGGATATGGAATTTCTTTCGGCTTTCGATGCCCATATCGGACAGGAAGAACTGAAATTCGCCGTGCAACGGGGACGGGTGTTCATTGCAGAGGAGGAGGGGGCGGCACCGGTCGGATGGCTGCGCTGGAATCTGTTCTGGGACAATACGCCCTTTATGAACCTGCTGTTTTTGCGGGAGGAATACCGCCGCAAAGGCTATGGAACGGCACTGGTGGCCCGCTGGGAAGCGCTGATGAAGGAAAACGGCTGCCGCCTTGTAATGACTTCCTCGCAGGCGGACGAAACAGCACAGCATTTTTACCGGAAGTTGAACTATACGGATGCCGGCGCGCTGCTGCTGCCGGGCCAGCCTCTGGAAATCATCTTTGTCAAGGATATTTCTGAGGATTTGCCGGGGAGTTCTTCAATGTTCGGAAGTCAAAGAATATGTAAAAATCAGGAATATTTTTGAATATATCACTTAAAAATAATACCAGAGCCATACCAAAGTATGATATAATAGAACAAAAATTTTAAGAAGGAGGTTGGCGTAATGGCAGAACCGAAAGACATGAAAACCAACGGCGTTGCCGCGGAGTCGGAAGCTCCGGCAGCGGCCAATAATTTTATCCACAACATGATTGACAGGGATCTGGAGCAGCAGGTCTACGGCACAAGAGTACACACGCGTTTTCCGCCGGAGCCGAACGGCTATCTGCACATCGGGCATGCGAAATCCATCTGTTTGAATTTCACCACAGCGCAGAAGTACGGCGGCAAGTGCAATCTCCGCTACGACGATACCAATCCGGTAAAAGAAGATGTGGAATACGTGGACAGCATCGAAGCCGATATCCGCTGGCTGGGATTTGAGTGGGACAACCTGCTCCACGCATCGAGCTATTTCGATAAAATGTACGAATGCGCGGTGGAATTGATCAAAAAAGGAAAGGCGTATGTCTGCGACCTTTCCGCAGAACAAATCAAAGAATACCGCGGCACGTTAAAAGAGCCGGGGAAAGAAAGCCCCTGGCGCAACCGTTCCATAGAAGAAAATCTGGCGCTGTTTGAAGATATGAAGGCCGGGAAGTACGGCGACGGCGAAAAGGTACTGCGGGCGAAAATCGACATGGCATCGCCCAACATCAACATGCGCGATCCGGTGATCTATCGCATCGCTCACATCGCCCATCACAATACCGGCGACAAGTGGTGCATCTATCCCATGTACGACTTTGCCCACCCGATTGAGGATGCCATCGAAGGCATAACCCATTCGCTGTGCACCCTGGAATTTGAAGATCACCGGCCGTTGTACGACTGGGTGCTGGCAGAATTGGCGTGGCCCAATCCTCCGCGGCAGATCGAGTTTGCCAAGCTGAACATCACCAACACCATCATGGGCAAGCGCTATCTGAAGGCCCTGGTGGAAAACGGAGAGATGGAATCCTGGGACGACCCCCGCATGCCGACCATCGCAGGAATGCGCCGCAGAGGCTATACGCCGGCGGCCATCCGCGACTTCTGCGAGCGCGTCGGCGTGGCGAAATCCAACAGCTTAGTGGATATCGGGTTGCTGGAACACTGCGTGCGCGAGGACTTAAAGGCGCAGGTAGAGAGCCGCAACGTGGTATTAGATCCGCTAAAGGTAGTGATTACCAACTATCCGGAAGAGCAGACCGAACTGATGGACATGGAAAACAACCGCGAAAACGAAGCCATGGGCGGGCGGAAAGTGCCTTTCTCTAAAGAACTGTGGATTGAGCGCGACGATTTCATGGAAGTGCCAGTAAAGAAGTATTTCCGCCTGTTTCCCGGAAACGAGGTGCGCTTCAAGGGCGCGTACTTCTTAACCTGCAACGAAGTCATCAAAGATGCGGACGGAAACGTAGTGGAGCTGCGCTGCACCTACGACCCCGAAACCCGCAGCGGTTCGGGCTTCGAGGGGCGCAAGGTAAAGGGCACGATTCACTGGGTGGATGCGAAGACGGCGGAGAAGATCACCGTCCGGCAGTACGGCTACCTGGCAATTCCCGATGAAAACGGCGACAATGTGCTGAATCCCCAGTCGCTTGTAGTAAAAGAAGCGTATGCCGAGCCTTCCATGAAAGAAGCGAAGCCTGGCGACCGTTATCAGTTCTTCCGCCACGGCTATTACATCGCCGACGAAAAGCTGTCTACGGAGGAACACAAGGTGTTCAATCAGATCGTAGGATTAAAGAGCAGCTGGAAGAAGTAAGGCTATTGGGGCAAGGGTATCCATTGCGGAGCCTGTTGCTGTCAATACTGGCGGCACAGGTACCTGCAAAGGGATGCCGGTCTGTCCGGAAACAGCATTGCATACAAATCACATAGAAAAATCCCCCAGCCGAAAGGCCA
>CATJIF010000058.1 GCA_949740445.1 uncultured Peptostreptococcaceae bacterium
CAGAAAAGAGGACAAAATGGATATTACAGCAAAGGTTTTGATCGGAATTGCGATTATCGTGTGGTCGTTTTATTATATCCTGAGGAATAAAGGCACAATGCTGGACAACATGCTGAAAAAAACCAAAGAGGAATACGAAAAAAAACAGGCCCTTCAGGAAAGGGCCTATCAGGTGGTGGATGGGCAGGCGGATGCCTTCGAAACGATTCTGGAAGGTGTAAAAGCCGCCGCAAAGCCGGCTTCAGCCACCGCAGAATCAGCTTCAGCTACCCAGGAAATGGCTTCGGCTGCCATAAATACGGCAGCCGGGAACACCGGCAGTACAGGGGAGTCGGGGCAGAAAACGCAGCCGCCGGCTACGAAAACGTCTGCATCAGACCGAGAATAACCGACAGGGGTTTCATGCAGTTCATAAACACCCAGATGGTAAGGCAGGCATAGGCAAAGGAAAGGTATTTCCACTTGCGCCCATAGCCCGGGACGACTTTAAAGGTTTTATAAACCTTAAATTGGGCAGGGGCTTCTGTTTCAGCTTCTCTTTGCTGCATTTTATGATAGAACTGGTTGAGAGGAATGGCCTCGATTTTTCCGTCTCTGAAAAAGGAGATGAAAAAGAGAGGCTTTTCTTTATGAATCAGTTTTTCATTGTCATCATAAAATTTTATACCGCGATTGTCGAAAATCACAGCGCTGGCATCGCGGAAGAAAAATGTGCGCTGTTTCCGCAGCAGGCGGTTGTGATAAACGATTTTTTCTTCGTCGTACTCCGCATAGCAGGTATAGTGGCCAAGAGAAAGAAGAAGGAAGAATACGATGCCGAGGGCGTTGGCTGTCAGCGCCAGCAGCAGGTTCTGCGATTCGTAGTAGCCGGGCACTTTGTAGAGCTGCAGTTGGATAGATACAACGGAGGATAAGGCCAGATACAGCATGCCGGCATAAAACCAGGTCTGTTTGGATAGAGCGCTATAATGATACGTAAGTCTTTGCATAAGGGTACTCCTGTCTTGATAAGATCTCTCCTCAAAGGCGTGCAGGTGCTGTTATCCATCGAGGATACATATAATAGTATGCAAGAATCATGCCTGCTAATGTCCGTGAAAGGAGGGGGAAAACTCCGCACAAAAATCGACACCTTTCCTGAAAAAAGGAAAAGCAGTCTGAAATCAAGGACAAATTTGAAGGAGTTGTCAACGGATTGTGAAGATACAATGAAGAAAAAGGGCGAAAAACCGGGAATTTTAACAGAAATTTTATTTGGCACGGGATTTGCTTTACTATGGCGTGTAGTCATAACGCATTTTTTTATGTATGAAAGGAGAAACAGGCTTATGATGAATTATATTTGGGTTGGGCTGGTTGTGATCGCCGTCATTGCGGGCGCGGTCACTGGCACCATGGACGGCGTATTAAACAATATTTTTGATTTTGCTAATACAGCTGTCGAAATTTCCCTTGGACTGATCGGTACGATGGCATTCTTCTGCGGACTGATGAAAGTAATGGAGGTATCCGGCCTCTGCGAGAAGATGAGTAAAGCGATTGCGCCGATAATGACAAAGCTGTTTCCGGATGTACCGAAGGATCATCCGGCGATGCCTGCCATGGCGCTGTGGATGGCTGCCAATATGCTGGGAATCGGCAACGCGGCAACACCCTTTGGCCTGAAGGCGATGCAGGACCTGCAGACCTTAAACCCGACCAAGAGCATTGCTACGAACGCACAGTGCATGATGCTCGCCATCGGTACGACCTCCGTTACGCTGCTTCCGGCTACCGTTTTGGCGCTGCGTGCTGCCGTACAGACAGAAGGCGCTGCTGAAATTATCGTTCCGGTTATCATTTCTACCAGCATTTCTACTATTGTAGGTATTACCTGCACCTGGATTTTAGGAAAGACCAAGAGATGGAAGTGGGAAAACGTCATTGAAAGAGAAATTGCGCAGGGTACGTTGGAGCTGAACGACAATTATCTCGGAGATGATCCCATCGTACTGCCGGAAGGTTACGTCTGCAAGGTTGAGTAGAAAATAGAAGGAGAAAGAGAATATGTTTACACAGGTTATGGATACCATCTCCACATGGTCGATCCCTTTGGTAGTAGCGCTTGTCAGTTTGTTTGCAATCTGTAAAAAAGTTCCTGTCTATTCCGTATTCACGGAGGGCGCAAAGGAAGGCTTTTCTACAGCCGTTATGATTATTCCGTACTTAACCGCGATGCTGTGTGCCATCGGCATGTTCCGGGCATCCGGTGCAATGGACTGGCTCTGCGCTGTGTTAGAACCGGTGACCAGCCTGATCGGCTGCCCCTCTGAGATTCTTCCGCAGGCGATTATGAGATCCTTCTCCGGCGGTGCGTCGGAGGGCATGATGGCTGAGCTGGTGGAAACCTTCGGTACGCAGTCGCAGATCGGCCGTATTGCTTCCGTAGCGCAGGGCTCCACAGAAACCACCTTCTACATCGTAGCGGTATACATGGGCTCTGTCGGCGTTTCCAACGCAAGACATTCCATCGCAGCGGGCCTGCTGGGCGACCTGGCTTCCCTGCTGGCAGCGATCTTTATCGTAAATATCATGTGGTTCTAAACGAAAGGAAAGTAATGAGATATCCTGAAAAATTAAAGCAGGGCGGAACCGTAGGCATCATCTGCCCCAGCTCTCCGATTACAAAGGAAAGAGAAGCCGAATGTATCAAGGTATTGGAGGATATGGGCTATCGCGTAAAAGTCGCGGATAACCTGACCACTAACCACGGCGGATTTATGGCAGGCGACGGCAAAGCGCGGGGCGAGTGGATCAACCGCATGTTTGCCGACCCGGAGGTCGATGCGATCTTTTGCATTAGAGGCGGAGACGGCGGCACGCGCGCCTACCAGTACATCGACCTGGATGTTGTAAGAGCAAACCCGAAGATTTTTGTCGGCTACAGCGATGTTACCACCATGCACTTGCTGTTCAACCAGCAGGCGGATCTGGTAACCTTCCACGGCCCCATGGTTTCTTCGAACATGGTAAGCGGCTTTGACGAAGAGACAAAAAAGGCATTTTTCGATGCGATCAATGCTGAGGGGACGTATGAATTTAAGAATCCGGCAGGCATCCCGCTGCAGGTAATGAAAGAAGGAAAGGCCACCGGTCCGGTAGTCGGCGGGAACTTATCCCTGCTTTCAGCCTCCATCGGCACGCCGTACGAGATGGACACAAAAGGAAAAATCATATTCCTCGAAGAGGTGGAAGAACCCATCACCAAGATTGAGAAATGGGCCTACCATCTGAAAAATGCGGGCAAATTCGACGAATGCAAGGGGATTTTGCTGGGGCAGTTTACCGGTATTACGAATAAGAACATGCCATCTTATACGGAAATCGAATGCCTGAGCGAAATTTTAGAGGATGTCAACGTGCCAGTGATGTATCATCTCGAATCCGGCCACGGTGAAAAGATCATCACTCTGCCCTTTGGCGCCAGCTGCACCATGGATACGGAAACGAAAACCATCGTTTTCGATGTCAATCGGTAGCGCTGCGAAAAAGGCGGAAGGGTCGCAAGAGCCGAAAACCAAACGACGAAAAACAACATAGTAAAGAATACTATATTGATATGGGGGAGCTTTGCTTCCCCATTCAGCTGTTTCGGAAACCATCAGGGATAAGGAGGAGGAACGCCTTGAAATTTACCAAAATGCATGGGGCTGGCAACGATTTTATCATCATCAATAATATCGAAGAAAAAATCCCGCAGGAAAAGGCGGGACAGCTGGCGAAAAAGCTCTGTCACCGAAAGCTATCCATCGGCGCCGATGGACTGATGCTGGTAGAACCCCCTGTCGGTGGGGGCGATTACCGGATGCTGTTTATCAACGCGGATGGAAGCATCGGGGAAATGTGCGGAAACGGCGCCAGGTGCATCGCCCGCTACGGTTACGAAAAGGGACTGGCGGGAGAAACGCAGCGCATAGAGACGACAGCCGGAATCGTCATCGGGCATCGGCTGCAGCAGCGCCAGTACCAGGTGCGCTTAAACGACATTTCTCGCATGGAGCAAAACCGTACTGCCCAAGTGGATGGCCGCGAGTATCCGCTGACGTATGTGGAACTGGGAAATCCCGGGCTTCCACACATTGCCGTGGAGATGGCCGGGCTGCAAACAGCAGATAGAGGCGTTCTGTCCGGTCTGGGACGGGCTCTGCGCTGGGATACACAGTTTGAAAAGGGCACAAACGTAAATTTCTATGAAATAATCGGGGAAGACGAGCTGGTAGAGCTGACGTATGAGCGGGGCGTCGAGGACTTTACGATGGCCTGCGGCACAGGCACGGGTTCGGTCGTTGCGGTACTGACCAAAGAAAAAAAAGTCAGCGGCCGCAAGGTAAAAGTGCATGTACCAGGCGGCGAGCTGACTGTCGACATCGTCTGTGACGAAGCAGGGGAAATCCGGGATATCCTTCTGACCGGCCCCACAAATATCGTCGCCGAGGGAGAGGTTTTGGACGAGGATTTAGAATAGCCATCTTAAAACAGGCCGATGTGCGGATTCGCTTGCGGCCTGTTTTTATTTTTTGTATCGCCTGTGGCGGGTTACAAGAACAGTTCGTTTTTCTTGTACTCTTTGCAGGCCTTTTTTAATTTCAGACTGCCAGCAGTTAAAAGAATCTTGCTGACGCTGCGAGCCTTCTGCGGGCAGACAGCAATGCAGCGCATGCACGAAATGCAGCGCTTGGCATCCGTACTCGCTGGATCGTCTGTGGCGATGGCCCCGACGGGGCATTCCTGTGCGCACAATCCACAGCGGGTGCAGGAATTTCCGGCCTCTGGCTTCATCGGCACGCCGCCATATTCCCGGTAAGGTTGGCCTCCGGGAAGCGACAGCGCATTTGACAGCGCTTCCGCCGAGGCTCCCTGCGCCTTGCTTTCGTCGATTTTTGCGCGGATGGCGTTCGCAAAACCGGCAAGTTCTGCTGCATCCTGCGCATCTGGCCGGCCGGCGGCAAACTGGCGCATGATAGAATGCTCGGCGATGGCAGCAACAGCTGCGATGCAGGAAAACCCAGCCGCTGTTAGAACATCGCGCAGCTCTGCCAGCGTATCTTCATAGGCACGGTTTCCATATACGGCGATGAGAATTGCCCTTGCGCCGTTTCCCTTCATCTGGCGCAGCCGCGATACAGCGATAGCAGGAACCCGGCCGCCGTAAGAAGGAACGGATATCGTGCAGATATCTTCTGCACAAAAGGAATAAACAGAAAAATCCTCGTCGCGGCGGCACAGGTCGATCTTTGTGCTCTCTTTTCCGAAGGCGTCCAGAAACAAGCTGGAAACCTTCTGTGTGCCTCCGGTGGGGCTGAATACGATGTGATAGACAGACATAGTACATCTCCTTTTTCTTTTTATTGTATTTACGCATCTGGTTGCGGGCACTTTACAATGGAAACATGCCCGACTGATTTACCTTAGGGCTTTTCTGTGAAAAAGCCAGGCGATAATAACACATATGAGAATCCCACCCCCGTATGGGATGCACAGTAAAAAAGCAATATCAGCTGGGGCGCTGTATCCTGCGTATTGTCCGCCCCACTGGAGCGTGCAGTAATTGTACGCAACCGAAGCGCACATGACATTGGAAAGCAAAACCGCAAGCACAGCAAAGAGATAGGTCAGATACTTATATTTCTTCATTGCAAATACCTCCTGAAGTTATTTTCGTTTGAGAATTAGAATCATTCCCAATAGCATGAGCAGCACAAACAAAGTAATGAGTATTCCCGTTCCGTTTAAAGTAATCATCGACGATTCGTTGATCTGGCTGACAGATGATGGGCGTATCACCATCAGTATGCCAAATGCGATAAGACAGACAGCGCCTGTAAAACAGAGCCAAATGCCAATTTTGCTTTCTCTTGCTTTGCGGGGAGCGGAGCCTTCGTTTTCCTGCGCTGCATTGTCGCAAGCGCGCATCACCTGATTTCCAGTCAGTTCGTCTATTGTAATTTGAAAGCATTCGCTCAAAGCCTTAAGTTTATCCAATTCCGGAGTCGATAGCCCTCCTTCCCACTTCGAAATAGCCTGTCTTGAAACGCCGATTTTCTCTGCAAGCTGCTCCTGTGACAGCCCGTGTTTTCGCCTGAGTGTATATATATTTTCAGACAACATTTATGGTACCTCCTTGTCAAAACGATACCGCAATTTCCTGTAGCACGCTATCAACTATCCTTGAAACTTCCGCAACCCGTGGTTGCATTCAATGAAAAATTCCTTTTTATTATATACCATAGGCCTATTACAAGGGGAAGTGAAATCGTCAAAGGGATAAGCCACGCTGCCAAAGCGAAAAGAGCCGGCAGAAAAGACCAATTGAGGAAGCGGGGGTTCTATGATAAAATATCATTTGAATTTTGTTTGCGATCAGTGGATGCTCCAAAAGCAGTTTGCCAGGCGCTTACGTGGATATCTGAGCGAAGCAGTCGTCGCAAGTTGCACAAGAAACCGGTTTTTAGCTGGTTCAATCTGCTGTCTGATGTATTGTATGAGGAAGAAGCCTGATGAAAGAGAAAATGATTTGCTTCTTTAAGCGGGAAACCGTGCTGTGCGTGGCGTTTGTCCTTGCCATCGCTTCTATGTTTTTTGTCCCTCCGGATGGGGAGTACATCGGTTATGTGGACTTCCGGACGCTGGCAATCCTGTTTTGCCTGATGGCCGTCATGGCCGGACTGCAGCAATGTGGTGTATTTCAGTGGGCGGCTCAGGCTCTTTTGGAGCGGGTGAGAAGGGCATGGCAGCTAGTGTTGACTCTCGTTTTGCTCTGCTTCTTTTCCGGCATGCTGATAACGAATGATGTGGCCCTCATCACCTTTGTCCCCTTTACGTTTGTCGTTTTGCGTATGGTCGGACCGGAGGCAAAACAGCGTTTCATCGTCCCGGTTGTGGTACTGCAGACCGTAGCTGCGAACCTGGGCAGCATGCTGATGCCCATCGGAAACCCGCAGAATCTGTATCTGTACGGCAAGGCCGGCCTTTCCCTGGGGGAATTTGTTCTTTTAATGCTGCCCTATACGCTGGCAGCGCTCTTGCTTATCCTCATTTGGAGCTTTGTCCAATCCAGGGCTTACCGCGGGCCAGTTCGGGTATCCTTTGCAGAAACGGTGGTACTGTCCGGGACTGTGGTTCGGCGGGCTGCCTATGGCGCCCTTTTTGTGCTTGCCCTGCTGACTGTGGCCAGGGTAGTGCCCTGCAGCATTACTCTTGGCACGACCGTCGCTGCCCTGCTGCTGGTGGACAGGAGTATTTTTCTTCGTGTCGACTACAGCCTGCTGCTGACCTTTGCCGGATTTTTTATTTTTATCGGCAACATCGGAAGGCTTCCAGCATTTTCCCAGATGTTGCAACAGATCGTTTCCGGCCATGAAATCCTGGTCGCTGTGGCGGCCAGCCAGATGATCAGCAATGTTCCGGCAGCGCTGCTTTTATCTGGGTTTACGGAAAACCTGTCCACATTGGCAATCGGCGTCAACCTTGGCGGGTTGGGAACGCTGATCGCATCCATGGCAAGCCTGATTTCCTACAAACTCATCGTGCGGGAGGAAAGTCAGGTAAAAGGAGCGTACATCCGGTACTTTACGGTGGTGAATATCTGCTTTCTGATCATTCTCCTGACGTTTGCACTGGTGTTTGCGGGTTGGATTTAAACTGCTGTGCGAAAATGTAAGCGAAGCAGGCCGACAGCTGTGCAGTTATATATTGATTCAAAAAAGAATCGCTGCCATAGTGCAGCAGCGATTCTTTTTGTTTTTGTGGAAAGTTCCATTGTCGAATGGCATCGGCGGTAAAGCGGGCCATTCTGTACAAAGCGACAGTCTACTGCTGGGGCTTTGATTCTTCTGCAGGAGCGGAATCCGTTTTGCCAGCAGAGGGTGTCGTGACAGCGCTCTTGGTAGTGGAGGCAGAACCCGAGTCGTTGTTAGAAGCAGGTTCTTTGATCGCACCGCCAGACGTGGCCGGTTTTTCATCATCAGGCTTTTCTTCTGGTTCTTTGTTCGGGTTCTTAATCGTAATCGTATATTCGTCTTTCTTGCTCCCTAACGAAACAGAGAATTTGTACGTTTTGCTTTTACCATACTCAACATAAACAATACGTTTGAGAATATGATCAACTTCATTCTCGGGGTCGTCATTATAGCTGATAGCAACATCAGAATCCTTTGTTTTGATGGAAATAATAGCTTCTGTACCTTCTTTTAAGCTATAGGTCATAGCTTTTTTCGTATCCAGTATATCGTCGCCGTTGATTGTAACGGTATCCAGCGAGAGGTCGCGCTCTACCGTAAAGTTGATAACGTAGGTTTTATCCGTCTTTCCCGAGCCGGAAACCGTAATTTCCAGTTTGGCTTTGCCGGAGGATACATCTACATCAAAGGAATCCTTGTCTGGGGTGGTCGTATTGCTGCCGTTAAAAGAAATTTTTCCATTGTTGGCCGCGGTTGCGGTAACCGTTATGGTATCTTTGTCGAAATTGGCAGGAAGCTCCACATCGTACGAATACGTCGAAGCGCTGAATTTCGGCGATAATGTTCCAGTGCTCAACTCAATTTTGCTCAGCTGCGCCAACGGAACCGAAGGCTTCGAAGTCTTGATCGTATACGATTCTACAGCAGATGTGCTTCCGCTGTTGGGCTCCAAAACCATGTACAGGTAGTAAGAAGTATCTGCCTCCAGGTCGCTGAACGTCACTTTCTTGCTGTTTGAGGTAAAGCTTCCGCTCCGGTCCTTTCCAACCGAGCCGTTGCGGTCTTCGCCGTCCATCACTGCGGATTTGGAGGGCTTGGAGCTGGATTCCGAAAGCACGTAATACATTGTGCCCTTGGTCGATTTCTCTATGGTAACGGTAGCGGATTTTTCTGTCACTGTATTTTTCGACACATCGAAATCTTCATCCGATGACGCCGAACCCGATACCGTCCAGTATACTTCCTCGCCGTCGATGCGCTCTTCGTCATCCTTTGTGCGGAAAGCTTTGGAATCGAAGCTCAGGTAATAGCGCGTACCGCTTTTCAGCGATTTGGTCGGTTCGATGGTAATTTCGGTTTTTCTGCTGTTAATGGTAGCGTCAAAGGATACGGTTTTTCCGCTGGAGCTTCCCTCGCGCAACTCGATGTGATCCTCCAGATAGCTGCTGTTGATGGCAGAGCTGCCGCTATAGCGGATGATGGGCTCGGGGAAGGTGATCGTGGGATTGACGGTAGCCTTAACGCCGGTCTTTTTATGAGCCGGATAGAAGGTAACGTCGTCGGAGCTTCCGCTGCCCGTAGTTTTCCAGGTAACGCTGTAAGAAGACACCACGGATTTGTCGCTGTCCAGGCGCAGGCTTCTGGAATTGATGGCCAAATAATAGGTGGTTCCTTCCTCCAGGTCGTCATCCGGCGTAATGGTAATCTTGGTCTTGGCGCTGTTGATCGAAGCGCTGAAATCCACATCGTCGCCCCGGGAGCTGTCCTCGCGGAAGGTGATGATATCGTCCAGATCGCGGCTGCTGATGGTGGAATTATCGTAATTGATTACCCGCCCCGGGAATTCGATGGTGGGGCTGACGGAAACCTTGACGCTCGTGGCATCATCCTTGGGGTAGAAGGTGATATCCCCAGTGGATGATGAGGAGGTATTCGTTGTCGATGCCGTGGTAAAGAAACTGGAAAAAGCGGGATTTGCTTTATTGTCAGCATCCTTTAATTTGTTCTGTGCAATGGAAATATAGTATTTCGTATTGGTCAGCAGGTCGTTTTTCGGCGTAATGGTAATCACCGTCTTGGCGTTGTTAATGGACGCCGTGTAGCTGACATTTGTTCCGGAGGCACTGTTTCTGCGCAGCTGAACGAAATCGCTGATATTGGAGCTGGTAATAGCATTGCCATTGTACAATTTTGCCGGGCTGCTGAAGGTCAGCGTAATCTTCGAATCCACATTGATTCGCGTAGCGCCGTCGTAGGGGTTGGGCGTAATGGCAAAGCCGGCGGCCTTCTGCGACGGGGGCTGCGTTACATTCTTGCCCGTAGTCATGGTCGAGGGCTTCTTTTCGTAAGTGATGTTATTGGCGTTGGCAGCCATCACCGAAATCGTGCCGTTGCCCTTAAACGAAGCATTGGGGCCGTTGACAGTGGCGTTGTTGATGCTGGAATCGCTGTTGACGGTGATGTTGGCGCTGTTTGCAGCGGAATTTACCGTCAATGCCGTAACCTTGGCGTTGTTCAGCGAAGCCGAAGAATAGTTCCCATCCATGGAAACCCTGGAGAAGTTGCCGGTCAGCCGGGCATCGCCGTTGCTTCCTACGCTGACAGATTCGAATCCGGCAGCAAAGATTCCCTTGCCGGACACGTTGGAAGAGGTCAGCTGATTGCTGGCACCGACCGTAGCGTTTTTAATCGAGGTTTCTCCACGGGCGATCAGCTCCGTACCGCTGCTCTGCAACATAGCGTTTGCTACGCGAGAATTGGAGGCCGTAACCGAACGGCCGCCGTTTACGTTGAGATTGCCCAAAACGACGCAGTTGTCGATGGTCGTGTCGCCGTTTGCGGAGGACGATACATTTACGCCGTTGGAATAGATCGTGTCGTTGAGCTTCGTACCGCTGGCGGTAACGCTGGTCGCCGTTTTCACGATGGTTTCCTTTTCCAGAAGCTTGCAGATGAGAACAACAGCTTCGGCTCTTGTCAGATTGCCCTTTGGCGACAGATAGCCTTTCTCCGAGCCGGACAGATAGCCGCGGCCTACAGCGCGGGAAACCGGTTCGGTCGCCCAGGAGGATACCGCAGACGCATCTTTGAACTTCGTAAGGCTTGCGCCGCTGTTGTAGACGGGAATTACCCGCGACAGCATGACGGCGGCTTCCTGCCGCGTGATGGAAGCTGAGGGCTTAAAGGAATTGTCGTCGTAGCCCGAGGCATAGCCGGCAGCTACGGCTTTTTTTACATCGGCAGTATACCAGGCGTCGCCGGAAACATCGCGGAAGCTGGTAGAGGCCGTAGAATTGTTTCCTAAAGCTGCGTTCAGCATATGCGAAAATTCGGCCCGCGATACGGGATTGTTGGGCCGGAAGGTTCCGTCGGAATACCCTTTGACAATCCCCTTGTCGATGGCTGTATTTATGTAGCTTTTTGCCCAGTGATTTCTGGCATCCGCCGGAAGTGTGGCCGCGTAGACCTCGGCAGATTCACCGTTGCCGCCCGAACCAGGAAGTCCAGGAAGCACCGGGCTCAGAAGAATAGCAGCTGTGCACATGCAGCAGATGATCTTCCGAAATACGTGTTTTAACATGTTGTCACCCCTTCTTTGTATAATGGCACGTTTTGGAATATTAGACGGCCTGTCGCCGGGATTTGTTCCACAGAGCCATCCGATACACACAAGAAATTGCACCAGCAGCGCATGCTGGCAGAATGGATAAGCCAGCGCTGATTGGAACGCCTGCCGGTATAAACATTATACCATTATGCCGGTCCGGATTCAATTGCTTGCGGCTTTCGCAACAAGAATGTAACAGGAATGTAATTTGACAGGGCCGCTTTTATGGCCCGATAGCCCCTGGCGCTTGCGGCATTGGCGCGTCTTGAAAAGGTGCAAGATTTATGATAAGTTATCTTTATCACCAAGCATGAGATTGGAAAGGACAGGTTCTCGACGAAGCTGGTTGAAAAAGCCGAACCTGAGGAGACAACGCATTGAAGTGGATAAAACGATGTGGGATTATTATTCTATGCTTGCCGGTGGCGCTGGCAGCCGCCTGGGGAGGATACGAAATCTTTGGCATGTACGCAAATCACAGTGCAACCAGAGAGCAGACCGCCGCACTGCAGGCAAACCTGCAAAAAGCGATTGCCGATGTTGAGATTATAAGCGTCTATTCGGAAACCGGGAATACATCGGGAACGGGAAATCACGTCGATTGTCTTTCTTCTATCATATTTTCAACGGAGATGCAGGAAGCAGAAATCGAGGATTGCCTGTCGCACTACTATGCCTTCGATGGCTGGAGCCGGTATGTAAGCAAAACAGATGATGGAAATTATATAATTTATATCAATACGCTGGCACCCTTTGCAGACAATATAGAGGGACACTGATTCTATTGCAAGGCCTTTGTCGTTGCATTGGTTTTTGAAGTTGCGGCAATCGATTGCTTATGATACGATAACAAAGTATGAACATACCAGCCGGCGCAGGAGATTTTGGGGCCGCTGCTGGCGAAAAACGCGCCTGCTTTTCGCCGCCACAGGGGCGGAAGGGCAGGGCGCAATAAAGGAGAACTCACCTTATGGATTATTCTTATATTATGAAAGCCATCGCTGTACAAATTGCAGACGAAAAGTTAGAGCATATACAACAACTGCTGATTCGGATGGAAGCACTGGCACAGCAGGCGGCAGAGGAGAGCTGCGACCACGCGCTGCGGGAGACGCTTCAGGAGAAGCTGGTTTTGCTGCGGGAAGAAATCGACCACACCGCTGATACATTGAGCTATCTTCTGCAGATGGAAGCGATCAGCGCAGGCGGTGCTTCCGACCGGCCGAACTGATGCAGGAGGCGATGCAGGCGGCACCAGAATTTGACTTTTCGGCAAAGCTGCTGTATAATAAATAGATATACCATAAATTTGGAAAGGAAGAAATAAAAACAGAAATGAATGACGGAGAGATAGGCATAATTATCGCCATTGTCTGCTTGATTGCAATGTCGGCGTATTTTTCAGCGACGGAAACGGCATTTTCTGCCCTAAACCGCATTAAGCTGAAGAGTATGGCAGAGGCAGGGAGCAAAAAAGCGGCACTGGCGCTGAAGCTTGTGGAGAACTACGATAAGGTATTGTCTACAATTCTGATTGGAAACAATATAGTAAACATCGTGTCGGCATCCATTGCCACGGTGCTGTTTACAACGCTTCTTGGGCCGGCGATCGGTGTTCCCGTATCGACGGCGGCCATGACCATCGTAGTTCTGATTTTCGGAGAAATTTCGCCAAAGAGCATTGCCAAAGACATGCCCGAGACATTTGCCATGTGGTCGGCGCCGCTTCTGAACGTGCTCTGCTATCTTCTGACGCCGTTGAACTGGGCGTTTTCCCAGTGGAAGCTGCTTCTTACGAAGCTGTTTCGCGTAAAGGGCGACCGTGGCGTTACTGAAGAAGAAATCCTGACCATGGTCAGCGAGGCCGAGCACGAAGGTGAAATCGACCTGGAAGAAGGCGAAATGATCCGCAGCGTTATGAATTTCGACGATCTGACGGTAGAAGATGTGCTTACGCCGCGCGTAGACGTGGTGTTTATTCAAGCGGAAGATGCCAACGAAGAAATTGCCGCTGTCTTTGAAGAAAGCGGTTATTCCCGTGTGCCCGTATACGGGGAAGATCTGGACGATATCATCGGCGTATTGAACCAAAAGGATTTCTTTATGAAGATGATGGCCAAAGGCGCATCGCTTTCCGATACGATAACGCTGCCGATGTTTGTGTCGCCTACGATGAAAATCGGCAGGCTGATGCGCATGTTGCAGGAGAAAAAATGCCATCTGGCGGTAGCTGTAGACGAGTACGGCGGCGTGGAAGGTATCGTTACGCTGGAGGATATCATCGAGGAGCTGGTGGGCGAAATCTGGGATGAGCACGACGAGATTGTAGAGGAAATCGTGCAGGTGTCGGAGAACGAGTATCAGGTCCGGGGAAATGCCAGCGTAACAAAGCTGTTTGAATTGCTGGGCTTCGACCAGGAGCTGGATGTCGTTTCGGTCAGCGGATGGATTTCACAGGAGCTGGGCAAAATCCCCGAACAGGGAGATCAGCTGACGTTTCGCGGCGTGCAGGTCGATGTGATTGCGGCGGAGGACCGCCGCGTTTCCGAGGCGCGCATTACAGTGCTGCCGCAGGAAGCACAAGAGGCGCAGGCGCGCTGAAGGGGTGTACGAAGGGGGAAAAGATATTATGTTGGAATTGGTGAAGGCGGCGTTTTTAGGCATTGTAGAAGGGATTACAGAATGGCTGCCCATCAGCAGTACAGGCCACATGATTTTAGTGGACGAATTTGTACAATTAAACGTCAGCGAGGCGTTTTGGAATATGTTTCTGGTCGTCATACAGCTGGGAGCTATCCTGGCAGTCGTGGTCATCTATTGGAATAAAATTTTTCCATTCTCCTTTCACAAGGGAGAGCCGTTTTTAAAAAAAGACATCTTTCAGATGTGGTTTAAAATCATCGTCGGTGTAATCCCGGCGGCGGTGGTAGGCATTCCCTTAGACGACTTTATGGAGGAGCATCTGAATAACTACCAGGTGGTCGCCATTGCGCTGATCGTTTACGGTGTGGTATTCCTCGTAATCGAAAACCGCAACCGGGGAAGGCGGTTTGCCATTACGGACATGTCGCAGATGACCTACGGCACGGCGCTGAAAATCGGATGCTTTCAGGTGCTTTCGCTGATTCCCGGAACCTCCCGCTCCGGCTCGACCATCATCGGCGGAATGCTTTCGGGGGCCTCGCGGCCAGTGGCGGCGGAATTTACGTTCTATCTGGCGATCCCGGTTATGTTTGGCGCGAGCCTTTTAAAGCTCCTGAAATTCGGCCTGTCGTTTACCTTGATGGAAATCGCCATTTTAGCGGTGGGCATGCTGGTGGCGTTTTTCGTGTCGATCCTTGCGATACGATTTTTAATGGGATACGTTAAGAAATACGATTTTAAGCCATTCGGCTATTACCGCATTGCGCTGGGGGCGCTGGTGCTTTTGTACTTTGCTATTGTAAAATAAAGAGTGTTTCGGGCCGGAAATACATGCCGCCTGGTAAAGTGGCGGCTGACGGGCAGAAAGCAATGCGATACCAACGGCGCAGCTATCGACGGCTGCGCTGTTTTTTTCCTGCGTGCAGCAGGAAGACGGGATGGCGAAAAAAGATAAACAAAACAGGGAGGGCAGAAACGGTGAGTGTTC
>CATJIF010000059.1 GCA_949740445.1 uncultured Peptostreptococcaceae bacterium
ACAAGACCAAAAGCCATAGTATTAAATATTTCCGTTTCAAGGTAAACCTCCAAAGGTTTTGTTTTCAATCCATCTCTTATTTTTCTCTTATGTACATTTATCGTAATAAAGCGGTATTTTTGCGCCACAAATGCGCTGCTTTTTACTCATCCGTAACGCATTAAATTCTCGTTGCCAAAGGGCAGCATTGCGCTGCAAACGCGCTATTGTTGTTGAACCATTGCGTCGAGCAATTGCATGGCAACGATTTTTCGCTTGCCAAACGACATGCACCGCTTAGCGTTCAAAGGTGTTTTACCGCCGAATAACAAGCAAACCGCAACTGCCCTCGCTCAGTCAATGCAGCGAATCACAACGCGGTCGTTTTCACGCAATACCTGCGTGAAGGGCGCCGGCTCGCCATTGATTAACAGTTCTACCGGCCTATTTAAGTGGTCGAAATCCAGTCCGCAGCGATCTAACATATCCATCAGGTAATAAGCTTCTCCATTGCTCTTGGCAGAAAGGTTGACCGGCGCTCCGTTTAAGACAATGCGCAGCGACTTTGCCATGCCTGCTGTGCGGCTTTCCGCTGCCGCAGATGGTGCCGGAGAAACCGGAATCTGCGCAAATGAAGAAGCTTCTGCCACCGGCTGTACCGGTGTTTCCATTCTCTGCGGTGGCGCTATCGGCTGTGCTGGCGCTGCCGAAGCCACGGGTGGCGCAGAAACAAACGCTCCTGTCTCAGGTGTTACAGGAGGTGCGGATTGTACCGGTGCCTGCATCTGCACAGCTTGCGCCTGTGCCATCGAGCGCTGTACCTGCGCCGCCTGCTGCAATGGTGCCGTCGCAATTCCTGACATCTGCGGAGTTGGCATTGCAGCCGGTGCCAGGCTTGCCTGTACGGCTTTCGTGAAATTTCCCTGCGAAGCCGGCATCGAACTTGCTGGCACTGCCGTCATAGCGGATGCGCGATGCGCTGTCGATGCAGAAACCGCCAGCGCAGGGTTTATTTGTGCTGGCGCTGTTTGCATCGGCGCTGGTGTTATTGTCGCCGCCTGATGCTTTGGCTCTCTTGCTGAGGCATTGCTATCAGGCGGAAAATTGCCAGCCGGGCCACTGGTAGAAACATTCGCTCTGACAGAACTGCTTGTGGAGGCACCCTCCGTAGAAACGCTTCCTGCGGAAGCACCACTAAAAGAAGCATCGCCATGAACAGGCCCACCGCCGAAGCTTTCCACAGCATCCCCCTGGCGCAGCAGTTGCGATAGCGGCGCTGTTTCGCCGTTGACAGTAACCGTGCCAGCAAAATCCTTTCCCAGCAGGTCACTCACGCTGCGGAATGCCGCCTTGCCTGCCACCGCCGGCGTAAACTGAATGTTGTCGCCTGCATGCACCACATCGGACAGTGCAGCCTCGCTTCCGTTGAGCAGAAGTTCCGGCGGCGTCGCCGGTTCGCCGCGGAAGAACATGCGCTGGCCGTTGAGCGTTACTGTCAGGTTCGCACCGCTTTTTCCGATCATATCGCCATAATTGAAGCCGTTCATCAGCAGAATGTCGCGAAGCGTCAGCGTACCGCTGCGGAAGAGCTTTGCCCGCTGGCCGTTGAGCGTTACTACATAGCTGTCGTTAATCATGCCCAGCGCCGCAGAAACGGCGATGCCCAGCGGTGTAGCATATTCCGGATCGTTGAGGTTGATATCGTCGGCAAAAGCATTTTTTTCGAAGTGATTGCCCGCCAGCGCCACTCTCGCCTCGCTCATTTCCAGCTGTTTTGCTACCGCCTGGCGCAGCCCCAAAAGCTTGCTTCCGCCTCCGGCAAGGAAGACGGCAGACGGCGCTGCACCGTTCAGCTTCAGAATTTTTTCTGCAATCTCTTCTGCCAGTTTTTCCATCGCTGGCTGGATTATTTCCTGCATCTGCGGAATGGATATTTCCTGACGAAGCCCTAAAATATCGCTGTAATGCAATGCTTCGCCTTTATTCATGTCCAGCTTTAATCGCTCTGCCGTCTGAAAATCAATCAAAAGCTTCTGCATTAGAAGCTCGCTGATCTCGTCGCCTGCAACGGTTACCATCGTATAGCCCACGACGCCGCCCGCCTTGCAGATAGCGATGTCCGAGGTTCCTGCGCCGATGTCCACCAGCGCTAAATTCAACAGGCGGATATCCTCGGGAATGGCGGCATTCAGAGAAGCTATTGGCTCTAAGGTCAGACTTGCAGCCTCCAGCCCCAGCCGCGCTACCACGGTGTAAAGGCTCTCCACTACCTCGCAGGGGAGAAAGGTTGCCACCACTTCAACTTCCAAGCGCTTGCCCCGGTGGTCTTTCATTGTGGAAATGGGATAGCCGTCCAGCCGGTACTGCGTTGCTGTGTATCCAACCATGTAAAACAGGCCCTTCTGTTCCATTCCTTCGGAAAGCAACGCCTCCGCCGCCGAAACAGCCCCGGCTTCCAGTTGGCCGATTTCATCGTCGCCAATCTGTCGCAGCGCAGGAAGCTCCATCGCAAAGCTTACATGTTGCGACTTTAAAGCCCGACCAGCCGCCGCTACGCACACGCGCTTCAGACGCATACGCATTCGTTCTTCTAAGCGCTGCACCACCGTGCGCGCCACAGCAGCGACCAGGTCGATATCCTCGATCTGCCCATCCAGCATGGCCCGTCGAGCGTATTCCGCCTTTTCTATAGCCATGACATGAAAGCTGTCGTGCTCTGCCCGGCCTAAAATGCCAATAATGCTGCGCGTTCCGATATCAAGAGCAAAAATTATATTTTTATCCTGCTCCTGGTAGATTTCCGCCAAGGAATACACCTCCCATTTTCCAATTTTCTGCTGATTTTACAAGGCCGGAAAAAGCGGGGCGCACCCCGCCTCTCCGGCGCTTTGTTGTCGTTCTTGCTTATTGTTTTGATTCGGCGCTGCTGTTTTTGCGCCTTTTGCATCAGTACTTGCTGTAATCGTTATCCGGCATGCTGTAGCTGCCTGCACCTGCCGACTCGTGAGAACTGCCTACGCTGGTTACATTTACATCCTGCGGCATATAACCCGAGCCTTCCTTCAGCTTGAAGCGCGACATCAGCTGCTCCATAATCTGTGCCTGCGAGGACAGCTGTTCGCTGGCTGCTGCGGTTTCTTCGCTGGTTGCCGAGTTGTTCTGCACAACCGCCGAAATCTGGTCGATCCCTTCTCTGATCTGTTCTACCGATTCTGCCTGATGTTCACTGGCCACTGCAATTGCGCCCATCTGATCGACAGCAACTCCAGTAAGCTCTCTCGTCTTCTCCAATGCAAGCGATACATCGGATACGTAATTGCTTCCCTTCTGTACAGCGCTGATTGCATTTTCGATTCTGTCCTTCGTGGCCTTTGCTGCCTGGTCGGATTTCGATGCCAGATTGCGCACTTCGTCTGCTACTACAGCAAATCCCTTACCGGCGGCACCGGCTCTGGCAGCTTCTACTGCTGCATTCAGTGCCAGGATGTTGGTCTGGAACGCAATGTTTTCGATGGTATCAATGATCTCACGCACCTCTTCCGAAGCACTCTTGATTTCGTTCATTGATATTACCATATTTTCCATGTGCTGGCTGCAAACCTGTACCTGTGCTCCAGCTTCGTTGGCAAGGTTGCTGGATTCTTTTGCTTTCTGCGAGTTTTCCAGCGTTGCCTGCGTAATTTCCGTTACTGTAGCAGACAGCTCTTCCACTGCGCTGGCCTGCTGCGTTGCACCCTGTGCCAGGGCCTGTGCGCTGTTGGAAACCTGCTCGGAACCAGCGGATACCTGATCTGCCGACTGTGCAATATGCGCCAGTGCATCGCTTAAGCTGCTGTTGATCTTGCGAATCGACTGCAGAACCGGCTGCAGATCGCCTACATAGCTTTCTCTGTGCTTGGAAAGGATGTTGAAATTTCCTTCTGCCATTTCGCCCAATACGTAACCGATATCTTCAATTACCAGAGTCAAATCCGATACGACTAAACGGGAAGCTTCGACCATCTGGCCGATTTCGTCCTTGTTGTCGATGGCAGGCAACGGCGAATGTAAATCACCGTGCGCCAGATCCTGCAAACGCTTTACGCATTCACCGAGAGGAATCGCAATGCCTCTTGCCAGCTTGGCAGCAATATATACACCCGCCAGCAGTGCAACGATAATCAATACAGCGATAACGATGACTGCTATCAGCGTAAGATTGCTGACATCTGCATGCATTTCATTTCCCTGCTGAACTTTCTTATCCATCAGGCTCATCATATCGTTGTACATTGTGGTATAGTACGGCTCTAATTCGTTAACGATCCGCCGCTGCAACTGCATCGTAACTTCTGGATCAGCGCCAACGCTCTGGTTGATTAGCTCTTTGGACAAGGTCTGGTAACCAGACCACGCATCCTTAGCGCTGCTCAGATAACCGATCGCTTCGTCGGTTACCAATGTTGCCCCTACGGCCTCGAAGTATGTATTGACCTGTGTTGTCAAGCTGGCAATTTCGTTCTCTGCCGCCTGTGCATCGGCCTGATTCAGATATCCGATGGCGTCGTGCACCTGTCCGTTTAACCGGCAAAATGCTGTCATCAACTTTCCGACGTCTCCCTGCGCAAAACCGTAATTCTTGATGCCGACTGTGTACTCTTGTTGCACATTTCCCAGCATGAAGATACCTACGATACCGGAGATACTCGCCACAATGGTGACCAGCACAATGGCCAGCGTGATTTTTTTCTTGACATTGACGTTTTTCCAGTTCATTTTTAAGATTCTCCTCCTGTGTCTTTTTGACTTTAAGGCTGCGGCCTTTTCTGCCCGCATGTCAGATAATATCGCCGAATCGTCCTTTTTTTACGTCTCCGACAATTTTTCCATCTCTCAGCGTCACAACGCGCTTGCGCATGATGTTGACAAATGTTCTGGCGTGAGTGGCCATCAATACCGTAGTACCTCGTAAATTTAACTCATTCAACAGGTGCATGATATCCCATATGCTGTCATCATCCATTCTCTCTGTAATTTCATCCAGAATCAAAATAGACGGGCTGTAAAGAATCGCTTTCGCAAGCTCAATCCTCCTGCACTCCGACATGGAAAATTCCAGCGGATAACGTTCTTCACAGCCGGACATGCCCACGAGCCCAAGGGCTTTTCGGACCAGGGGCTCGTCGATTAATTTATTTCTTATAAATTCCATTCGCTTCATCGAACAGAGGTTGTTGAATACGGTTTCTGTCCGAATCAGCGAAGGCTCCTGCGGCACCTTGCCGAAAACGTAACCCAATTTTTTTTCCTGACGACGGCTTATCTTCGATAAATTCACATCGTCTAAAAATACGGCCCCGTCATCGGGAAGGAGGTCCCCGCAGATCAAATCCAATATGGTACTGGTGCCTGCCCCTCTGCTGCCGACAAAGAATACAAATTCTCCCTGATTGATCTCCAGATCGGCATCTAAAAGAGCTGCAAACTTACGATTATTTCCTTTATATACTTTTGCCACATGCTCTAAACGAATCTTTGGCATTCTGCCGGCTCCTTACAATCCGCTTCTGATGCCCTGCGGCTATCACCTGAATTTGTTATAAAACGATTTTTTGCCGTATAGGCCCGTACTGATTTGCCGGTCCTGTGCAAGTATCTTCTGCAACAGGCGGTGATATTGCTGTGATAGCTCATACAGTGCATTTTCTTCTGCGGTAAGATTTTTTTTGGCGGTGTATGCCGCCACGTCCGAGGCTTCGTCCTGCGTTGGAATTTCATCGAGAAGCCCCAGCAGATGCCGGGCATCATCCTCCGGAAGCTTCTGCAGAAACTTCTGGATTCCTTCTTCTATTTCGCTCAGCTGCGACAGCGGCTCTTCTCTCATTGCAATAAACAATTTAGCAGAAACTTCGTCTTTTCGCTGCAGTGCCTGCGCAAGCTGGTCCGTCGCATCTGCAAATTCCGTCAGCCTCATGTACTGCGTTCTTCTGCGCTTTTGCAGCTCCTCAACGTTCCGCTTCATGCTGCCCTCGCAATTCTTCTGCGCAATTCTTATCAGCGGCGCGGAAACTGTCTCTCAGATCAGAGATCATGGGGCGAATCCGATCCAGCTCGGCCTTATTGCGGCCTGCCTTTACCCTGCTGAGCTCATAACAGAAAAAGTCGTACAGACGGTGCAATTCCCTGCTGATCGGATATTGGTAATCCAGACAATCGTCCAGATACCGAAGAATTTCAATGCTGCGATCCAACGAAGCATCCAAAACCTCGTAGTTCTTCTGTTCGAGCGCCAGATCGCAGCGCATCAGCCGTTTTATCAGCTCATCATATACCATCAACAGCAGTTCGCCCTGCGTCATCGTATTGATCGACTGCTCTTTATAATGCTGATAAGCGTTGTGTTCCATGGTTACCTCTCGTTATCAATAGCCGCCACTGGATCCGCCGCCCATCAGACCGGCCAGCGCCGAACTCTGGCTATTCATCTGCGCTACCATCTGTTCCAGTATGGTAAATTGCCGCGTGTAGTAATCGACGCGATCGCTCATTTTGTCCTGCCACCGATCAATTTGATCGTCTAAACTATCCATTTCCTTTTGCAGGGAATTGTTCATCAGCGACAGCGACGACAATTTCGTTCCGGCCTTCTGCACCAGAATACCCGGGCTTGCAAGCGAGGTCGAAGCGTAGTTATCCAACGTGGTTTTTACGTTTTGCATCAGGCCATTGGTCTGGGCCCCGCCCTCTTTTGTCTTTACGAAGGCATCTTTCACTTTGTCGGGATTGGTTTCCAGTGCCTCGCGCAATTTGGTTTCGTCGAGGGAAATCGTAGTCAATCCGTCGGAGTAATTGGTATCGATACCGATGCTGCGCAATACGCCACCATCGCTTCCGCCGGGCGAAATGGCCGAACGCAGCTTATCGTACAGCGAAGAAAGATCCCTGTCGCCAAAGAGGATTCCCTGCTTCGCCTTTTCTTCGTAGGCCGCAATCGCGCTTTCGCTCATGTTGGCTTTATCATCTTCGGTGAGCGGTTCGTAACGCGCGTTGTTCGACTTCGTTGCCGGAAGCGTGGAATACGCGTCGTGAACCTCCGTAATTAGCGCATTGTAATCATCGACAAAGGATTTGATGGCATCGACGATTTTATCCGTATCGGCCTTGCTTGTAAAGGTAATCGCTTCGGTATCAGCGATCTCCTTGCCGCTTTCATCATAACCGAACGTTCCGTTCAGCGTAACTGACAGGCCATCGAGATCTACCACGTTGCTGGAACGCGTCAGTTGCATTGAACTCCCGTTGATTGTAACGTCCAAAATAGCATCCTGTCCAGCTTCTACTTTTCCTTCGGAATCGCCGAACAACTTCTGTGCCAAGCCTTCTCCCATACTGATCTGTCCAGCTTCGCCGGTTTCTTTCGCAGTGAAGACAAATTCGTTGGTCAGCTTGGAATAGCTGACGCTAACGCCAGCCTCGGTGTTGCTGTTGATCGCCAGGACTACGCTTTCCATCGCGGTATCTTTGCTGAACGTTCCAATCCGCGTATCGTTAATGCGCAGCTCGTACAGAGGATTTCCTTCCGAATCGATTCGTTCGTAGATCGTCTTGCCATTCTCGTCTTTCAGCTCGTTGCCGTCGGCATCTTTAGCGGCCTGCACCAGATTTCCCTTGACATCGAAGAACTTGCCATCGCGTTCTGTTACAGCGCCCTCAGCTTTCAGGCTTTCTAATCCGTCCAACACGCCCAGATCGCCCAGCGTCTTGCTGGTGTTGAGGTAGCTTGTAAGGCCGGTCTTACCGATGCCCAGCGCTTCGCCTACATCCGAGCCAACGGCGAAGGAAGAACCTGCTTTGGCTTCGAACGTCAGCTTTCCGTCGTCATTGCTGACTTTGATTTTATCTTTTCCAAAAGCCTTTTCCAGCGATTTGTTCAGCTCGTCGACCATGTCCTGGGCGGGGTTTTCGCTGTCTTTCAGAGTTTCGGGAATCGTAATCTTCTTCGTTACGCCATCCAGCGTAACGCTGATGCTCTTTCCCGCCAGATATTCTTTCAGATCTGTCTCGTGATACATCTTTGTATCTTCTTTTACCTGAATGCTGGTGGCTTCTTTTCCAGGTTCGATCCCCAGCGTTTTTTGTATATTATCGCTAGCGCTACTGATATAAATGCTGTTGCCTGCACCAGCCTTATCGGAAAAGCTGATCGTACCGTCCTCTGCTACGTTTACACCGATGCGGGTGTCGGCCTTAACCGATTCGCCGCTGCTGGTGGTTATCGAAAGCTCACTCAGCTTTTTTTCGATGCCTTTTGCCAGTTCCTCGGCGCTGTTATATCCTTCCAATTCGTCGAAATTCAGCTCTATGCTCTTCGTACCGTAGGTCAGCGTCATGGAACCGCTAATGTCGCTTACTTTCAGCTTTTCGTCCCAGTTGATCGCTTCGCCGGCGGCCATCGCCTCGCCATTGCTCCCTACCATAACACCACCAAGAGCATTATTGCCAGCACCTACCTTCGAACGGTATTTTGCCGCAGTCGCCAGCTGTTTGATTGCATCGATCTGCACGCTGCTGCTGGTTTTGCCTGTCGCTGTTACCTTGCCTGCATTTGCCCCATTGGTTGTGGTGTTTACCGCCTTATTAAAGAAGGCGGAGCTGAACAGGTTTGTGCTGGAAGAATACGAGGTATATTTTCTCGTAATCCCTGCCATCTTATCAATAATGCTGCGGTACGCATCTTGCTTCCACAGAATTTTCTGCTGCCGCTTCTGCAGCGCAATGATTTTGTTTTTGTAGCCGGATACGCTGTTTTCGATCAGAGCTTCCGTATCCAGTCCACTCGCCATACCAGTAAATATATTCCTGTTGCCGAAAATACTGCTTGTGGAACTACTGCTTACACCGTTGACTGATGCCATTCTTTTCACTTCCTCTCACTATAGAAGCCGCTGTCTGTTCGCTGTCGGGAATGCGCACAGAACTATTTCCGTACTTTCTTTACTTTGAACGCAATTTGCGCACACTTCACAATTTCTATTACTGCGCATAAAAAAATAAGAAAATTTGCCCTAAAGCTATTAACTCTTTCGCTTTTTATATCGACATATAAAGTAAAAAGATAAGTAGTTTTAAGCAAATTTTACGCTTGGAGGAACAGGTTTGGAGAAAATTATTGCAATTACAAATCAGAAAGGCGGCGTCGGAAAAACTACGACTGCGCTATCTCTCATAAATGCCCTGCGCATGCGGGGCATTCGGATTTTGGGTGTGGATCTCGACCCTCAGGGCAGTCTGGGCTTTAGCGCTGGTCTGGATATCGAAAATACCAGTACCGTCTACGAGGTTCTCAAAGGCACGGCTGATATCCGCGATGTCATCGTCTCTACTGATCTCGGCGATATCCTGCCTTCCAATATCCTGTTATCTACCGCCGAGCTTGAATTTAATTCGCCCGGGCGCGAATATCTGTTAAAAGATCAGCTGGACAAGGTGTCGGACGATTACGATTATATTATTATTGATACGCCCCCTGCCCTGAATGTGCTTACGGTAAACGCCTATGTGGCTTCTGGCGCGCTGATTATTCCCATGGCGCCGGAAATCCTCAGCCTTCTGGGAATTTCCCAGATACGCGAAACGATTGATTCCGTCCGCCGCTATTACAATCCCGGCCTAAAGGTTCTCGGCATTCTTCTAAACAAATTCAACGCCCGCCTGACGCTCAATCGCGAGGTATTGGAAATGGCAGAAGAAATTGCTTCGCGGCTGGATACCCACGTCTTCGAAACCAAGATCCGCACCAGTGTTACCGTGGCTGAATCGCCAGCTCACGGAGAAAGCATCTTGGTTTATGCGCCGCGATCAAAACCGGCTCAGGATTTCCAAAAGCTATTGGATGAGCTGCTTTCCGCCCGCACCTGACCGCTTTGAAAGAGGTATTGAATTATGACAACAGAAGATACAAAGACTGACAATGTTAAAGATGGCGCAGATACAGGCGCCAAACGAAAAAACGGCACAGGCGAAAATGCCAATGGAGGCCGCCGTAGCGCAAGCAAAGGCCGCAGCGCTAAGAGCAATAAAACTGCCCACGTGCTGAATCTCCTGACCGAAAGTAAAGACGCGCCGAAAAAAGAGGCTGCCGCTTTACCGGCAGAGCCGCTTCCTGCGGAAGTCGAGCTGATTGATAATGCGGTTCTTGCCGAACAGATCCGCAGTGCATTGGAATCGGAATTCGACGGCGAAGCCGAAAGTAAACCCATACCCTCGCCCGCCGCACCTCTGGCGCCAGCATCTGAAGCTGCACAACCGCAGCAAAGTGCCCCAACGGAGAGCATTTCTACACCGGCCGAAGATATATCCGCGCCATCGGAACATATCTCTGCGCCGATGGAAGACCGTTCTGCTGTAACTGCACCGGAGCAACCACAAATAGACCAGGCACTGCCCGCAGCTCCGGCGGCAGACGCTTCCGCTGCACCACAGTCCTCTGGCGGCAAACTCTCTCAGGAGGATATCGAACGCTTACTCCAAGGTGCTTCCTCTTCTTTAGCACAGCCGCAGCAAAGCGCCCCGACAGAAAATGTTTCTACACCGGCTGAAGATAGTTCTACGCCAACAGAAAATACCCCTGCGCCGGTCGAAAACCGTTCTGCTGCCACTGCACCAGCGCAACCGCAGATAGACCAGGCGCCGACAGCAGCTCCACAAGCAGCAAACGTTTCGGCTGCACCGCAAAAAACAAGCGGCAGCCTGCTTCCAGAATCAATTTTCGAGCCTGCTCCGTTGGAAGGCTTTTCGTATGTGAATATTATGCAGTTTCTCGTGGAGCAAAAAGTCGATAAGTATATTAAAATGTTTGGCTTATGCAATTGTCCTCGCTGCAAATTAGATGTTATGGCGCTGGCCCTTTCCAAACTGCCAGCAAAATATATTATTATCGCTTCCAACGAAGCAAAGCCTATGATGAGCGTATGGGAAGGCCGCTATAATACTGCTGTTATTTCGCAGGTTATGTGGGCCTGCAAAACGGTAATGGACAACCCTTACCACGATTTGTAAGAACAAAGGGCTTCCATTTTATTTATATTGTGTGTAGAATCGACGTATCAAAAAGTTTTTATTATAATTAAAAAGACTGTCATATCGGTTTGAATTACACCTTATGACAGTCTCTTTTTATCCATGGTTTTTACTTATTCCCAGTATCCGCCTTCACCTCTGCGCCATTCTTTGCGGTTGCCCATCTGTATATTGTACAGCATTTTTGTTAAAGAAGTGATTTCTTCTTCTTTCAGCTGTGCAAATAAAATACCGTAACGGAACAGACCAGGGCTGTGTTCATAAGCTCTGATAATCTGTCCAACGACAGTCATAGGCGCATATTCTTCGATCTGAATTTTCATGCGCAGCACTTCATCTTCTGCGTGCATAAATTCCGACTGTACACAAGCCCCACCTGTGCTGATGTCTACAAGCATGCACTCTTCGGGATTTTCGAGATATCTATCTTCCATATAATACAGCGATATCGGCGAATTCACCGGCAGGCGGAAATTATTTCGATGTTCATTATAGGGCTGTACTTCGACATCCTTTAAGCGACAGATAATCCTCGACGATTCTTCTACGACTGCCTTCAAATTGAACTGCATCAGCTTATCATCGTATCCTCTGACAGTTACGATGCTTGCTATCGCACAGGTATCGAACGCCAACCCTCCGATCAAACGTTCAATCGTCATGCTCGAAGCGCTGAATGAAGTAATTCTTCCGGAAAGCAGCGGATTTTTATCTTTTGTAATGACATCAACGGGCATGCCGTTATGTAACTTTGGAAATCCCTTCGGCAGTTCGCCTGCCGTTTCTTCCTGCTCTAATTTTTCTGTTAAAGCCTCTTTGGAATTTCCTGAGAATAGGGATGCCAGAAAGCCCATGTTTTACCACCTTTCTGCTCTCTAATATAAGGCTGACCTTTTAGTGTATCAATCGTTGCGATAAGATAAGCTACCGCAAATCCCCAAGCATTGCTAAAAGTTCTTGCGGTTCTGACTGTTCCTGTGCGGCGTCTCTGTTTGCATTCATAGCGCTCAACAGCTCGCTTCGAAGCACTGGAATATTCTTCGGAGCTTCGATTGCCAGTCGCACTTTGCCATCGTCTGCCGTAAGAACAGTTATTTTAATATCTTCACCAATGGTAAGCGATTCGTTTACTTTACGTCGGAGGATTAACATTTGCCATCCACCTGCCTTCCAAATTCCGCCAGGGAATGGCGCATATTGTAATCGCCATCTTCCAGAATAACCTGCACTGCACGACGGTTTTGCCCATTAATTACCACAGGGCATTTTAAGTTAACTGTACTGGCAGCTACCGGATTTTTTACAACGCAAAGGACGTAAAAACACAATGTACTTACATCTTCTGCTTCTAAAAATGCGAGGTCCTCCTGCTGCAATGCAGGCTCATATGCGGCATGCAGAGAAAAAGGGTCCATGACGACAAAGGCTAACTCTGGTGTTTTTTCACTTTGCAGACAGAGCAACGACCCTTCACTTCCTGCAAAGGGTAACAGTAAAAACCGTTTTTCTTCTTCAAACGCAAATAGTCCTTTCGGAAATTCTATGATATCATCTGCATCATATTCGATTTCGCCGAAATACTTTGTTGATGTCTTCAAAAAGTGCCTCCTTCTCCTCGAATCGTTATGCTTCTACTTCCGGTGGCTCGTAGTTGGGGTCTGCGGAAGGCGGAACATACAGTGCACCGCCCACGTATTTAATGATGACCTCCGGCCTCTGAGCTATGGAAATTTCGATGTCTCCAGGAACGAATTTAAACTCGCCGTTATTCATTTTCCAATCAAAATTCAACTTATCCATCTCATAACGGATCTGCATTTCGCCTTCTTCCCAGTTGATTTCCACACCGGTTTTTGGAAGAAACTCCAAACCGACGTTGGTCTTGATGTTCTTCATCATATCTTCTTCGGCAAATTGCGTAATCAGTTCCTGCCCTACTTTTGCATTCAGCAGCAGCTTTCCTCTCTGGGTATACTGCGCTGTCGCAGAGTAAGCTGCCTGACGGCCAGCTTCAGCCGCCTGCTCTATGCTACGCATTGTGGTCGGCGTTATGGAATTGCGCGCTTCAAAACTATCCAGGCGCAGTTTGATGGGACGGCTTTTTATTTTCATGCCACCGTCGTCACGACTGATCTCCATTTCTGCCGTTCCGCGGGTATATTCCAGCCGTGCATTTTTCGTTTTCATCTCGATTTCGATCGGGACGGTTTTAATTTCAATTAAAGGATACATCGAATATCACCCTCCTACATAAAAACGAAGATTACTGCATATAGTCAATCAGGGATTGCGACAAAATCGAATTGCCTATTTTCAGCGCTGCGTTATAGCAGTAGTTTGCCCAGGCAAACGATGTGATGGCGTCAGCTCCCTCCATATCCTCAATTTGTGTAATCTGCTCGTTGAGCGTATCCTTCGTACTGGTCAGGCGTTCCGTATTTGTTTTCAGAAATGTCGCTTCTGTATCTAATGCCACATACTCTACTGTTAAATCCGACAAGGCGGCCTCCAGCTTATCCGTCAAACGGTTCGCTACATCTTCATCGGAAGCCGGAACAAAAGCCCCAGAATCGGGATCGCAATTGGAGAAAATCTCACCCAATTTTTTCGTCAACATCACCAGATTCTTGGGATCGCCGTCTTCGTCCATGCCGTAATTGAGATAATTCAGACCGGAAAGTGCCGAATTAAAGGCGCTCGTCTGCACGACTGTTCCGTTCCGCTCTGCCAGGCCCATGCCCAAATCCACATAGGTCGTCTCTTCGCTCATCGCTTTCAGCATGTTGTAGGCGTCTTTTTCCTTTATTTCGTTTCCGTTTACATCTTTCAACGGTTTGCCGTCTACCATGACGACCTGTTCGCCGAGATCATTTCCATTTTCATCTAACTGTCCAGCAGCGTGAACATTTACCGGTATGCCGCGATACAGCATCTGGCCATCCTCCGACCAGGAGAGCGGCACATTTAAGCCGTCTGCTCCGGCAAAGACGAAGCGGTCGCCGTATTTGGAGTTCATGGTCTGTACCATGGATTCTGCTGTGGAAAGCAGCGTCTGGCCCAGAGGCTGCCGTCCAGAACCGGTCGGGCCGTTTAAGCCGCGCAGATCGGATACCTTGCCCAGCTGATAGCCCAAATCGTTTTGCACCTTGTCGATGGCCTTCCAGGCCACATCGTAAGTGTTGCTGACCGCGTTGTTGTTGGTCAGCTGCGACTCTGTCAGCCACAGCGTGCGCCGCATCTGGAATGCCTGGCTGGCCGACGCGGGATCTTCCGCATAGGAGTTGAACTTGCGGTTCGTCATTACTTTCTCGCCGGCGCTGGTCAGCTTATTGTATGATTTCATCAAATTGGATTTATACAAACGCATTGATCCATTGGTTGTTATGCGAAAGGACATGCTTTATTCCTCCTTATAATCCTGCACGGCCTGTGCCGTTAATCAGTTTATCCAGGCATTCGTCTATGGTCGTCATCAGACGGCATGCCGCGGAATAAGATTTCTGATACTGAATCATTCCCAGCGCTTCGTCGTTTAAGTCTACGCCGGAAACCGAATCGCGGTCTACATACAGCTGATTGGCCGCAGTCGAATAGTTTTGCAATTTTGCAATGGTGGTCTGCGTATCGCCAGCCAGCGTATCGGTAATGTGGCCAAACATCTCCTGAAAGCTTCCAGTAAAATATACGGTATCTTTTCCAGCGGCATCCTTTCCGCCTTCGGTGTCTCCCGGCGCATATGGATGCTTTTCTTTCATCAGGTAGAGAATGTGCGTTAAGTTGCTGTTGTCGGTGCTCTGCGTCGTATCGTGGGGTTTCTTCGACTGCAAAATATGCACTTCACCATCAGCCCAAGCCTTGGAAATGGAAATATTAGCTGCGGTAATATTTGTCGTATCATTACCGTCGCCGCTGTTGCTGAACAGTGCGCCACCATTGTAATAAGCGTATTCCGGTTTTAGATCTCCATTGGCATCGTAAATGTCGATCGGATTTCCGTTAGCATCTTTGTCTCCTGGTTTAATCTGATTCGCCTCGTTCAGTATGGTCGCCAGCTTATTTGCCAGCGCATCCAGCGTCTTCTGATAGTAGGGAATGCCCCGCTTTGTCGTAGCGTTCGGGTCTCCGTTAATATCGTCTGTCGTGGCGTATTCTCCCTGTTCGGTCAGAAGCTCGCGCATAGACTGCAGACTGCCGTAGAGGTCGTTGTCGGTTAATTCGATTTCAGTGGATTTTTTTCCAGTGGCTACCATAACCGGATAGCCATATTTATCAAATAATAGCTTTCCGTCCTTATCCTTTGCCTGCTCTTTTATATCCATGACCACGCCGTCATCGTCCTTTAAGGCATCCAGCGTGATGTCGTAATTGTTGTCTTTATCTCCCAGCTGCAGCTGTGTTACATAGTTGCCATCCACCAGTGTGGCGTCTTTCGAATCGCTGTTCGGATCGTTTCCGGCCAGTTTGATTACCAGCTTTTCTACCATCGTTCCTGCACCCACGTTTTCCTGTGTATAGGTAACGTCGATGCGCATGTAGTTAGACAGTTTGTCGATCAGCACGTTTCGTTCGTCCAGCAGCTCCAGCGGATCTTTTCCATGAATCTGGTTTTTGCGGATCGTCTCATTCAATTCGCGGATGTTCGTTAAAATCGAATTGACTTCGTTGACATCCTTCTGCAAGCCTTTTTCCTGATTGTTGTACAGCGTAGTGAGATTGTCAGCATAGGTGTTTAAAAGCGTTACCAGGGATTTTGCCGAGCCTTTTACCAGCGTATCGTACTGGTCGGTACCTGCACCCTGAGTTACCAGGTTTTCGATCTGGGTAATCAAATCGTTGAACTGCGCCTCTAAAATCCCTTCGCCATCCAGGCCCTTGCCTACTTCGTCTAAAATACCTGCAATCTGCTCCAAACCGCTGAGCTTTGCATCCAGCGAGCCCACATCGGCACTGGCGTTGCGATAGCGGATATCCAGATACGGATCGCGTATCTGGGATACGCCGATGCACCGAACACCCCCGCCGATGCGCAGATTGCTTATAGATGTATATCTGTCAGCGCCGCCGATGTACATGCTCCTCTGCTCCAGCGCCTGACGGGTATATCCCTCTGTATTGATATTGGCAATATTGTTACCGACGATCTCCAGCGCCCGCTGCGAAGCGTACATGCCCAGCCGAGCTGTGCTGAATGCGCCGAATGTGCTTACATTGCTCATTTTGCTTCCCTTCCTTTTGTCGTTATGCCTGATGTATTGTTACGGCCCCATACTCGCTGCGGCCGATGGATATCGTTTTAGCCAAACTGTACCGTTACGCCCGGATGTCTGCCTTCATGGGTGATTTTCCTGGCGCTTGTTTTGCCGCCTCAGCCTCTGCTTCGGCCCGGATAAGCATTACATCAATCTGGTGGAGCGTAGACTCCATAATCATGCGTGCTGCCTGCGAAGCGCTCACATAGCGATCGTAAATCTGCCGCACTTCTTCCGCTTTTTTCTGCGCCAGAGCGCGCAGCTGCTGCGGATAGTGGGCCGAAAGCCCCGAAAGCGGAACTCCTTCCAGCCCCATGCGTGCCAGATAATCACTCTGTTTTTTCTCAATGCTTCGAAGCGACAAGCTGAGAACCTGCTCCTGTTTTATGCATTGATCCAATTTTTGCAGATCGTCTGCTTTTGTGGCATCTATTTTCTTTTCTGTCGCTTCTGTCAACTGGGAAAGCGTGCGACCAAGATCTGTTAATAGCGTCAGGTATTCGTTATAAATATCACCCATCGCCTACTCCTCCCCAAGCAGAAGAATTTTCCGCCCGATGGCCGCAGGATCTGCCTGGTATTGTCCGGATTGCACTTGCTGATGAAGAACGTTCAAAGTACCCGTAGTCGTGGCCGTCCGGACCTCCTGCGAGAGCCGGCTCTTCATCTCTATCAGAAAAGCGCTGTCGCCATCTTTGGCAGTCAGCGTAATCTGATCAAACTTCCGTCTGGCATTTGTCTTTGCGGTGCTGCCAGATGCTGGTTTCGTTTGTCCTGACTGCGCAATGCCCGCCAATGAAGGAATTCCTTTGCCAGAAAAAATAATCATACGTATCGTCCTCTTTTCCTTCGATCTACTTCGAATCGCTTTCTTCTTTACCAATAATAAATGACGGGAACTTTTCCATCCCTATAATAATTATCGGGCAGTCCCGTCATAAAATTAAGGGCTATTCAAAGAATTAACCCTTTATTTTCAAGCGACGCAGCAGCGCTGCGGCAATATTTTCGCAGGAAACCTGTTCGCAGACAGCCCCCATTTGATAGGCCACCGCAGGCATTCCATAAACCACGCAGGACTCTTTATCCTGTCCGATGGTATAAGCGCCTTTTTTTCTCATTTCCAGAAGCCCGGAAGCCCCGTCTGCGCCCATGCCAGTCATAATGATGCCGAGCATTTTACAGCGCACGGTTTCTGCCATTGAAGTGAACAATGCATCGACTGACGGCCTGTGGCCGCTGACCTTTTCCCCTGCAGTGCATGTAACGTAATATCCACCGGTCGCTGTGCGGGCAACGCGGCACTGCAGATCCGCCGGCGCCACCAGCGCCAGCCCGCGTTTGATTTCATCTCCGTGCTTCGCCTCGCGCACCTCCATTTTACACAGCCGGTTGAGGCGTTCAGCATACATCTTCGTAAACCCTGTGGGCATGTGCTGAACGATAACCATGCCCGGAATATCTTCCGGCAGTCGCTTCATTACTTCCAGCGTCGCCTCTGTTCCGCCGGTGGAAGCTCCCAATCCGATGATAACCCGCTCGCCCACATTTCCCAGCACGGGAGGCGTTAAAATTTCCTTTGCCTTTACTGCTCTCGGCGCACGCACTTTAGCATTGGCCGCTACAATTACCTTCTGCGCCAGCGAAACGACAAATTCCTCCTTGCTCTGATTGCCATCCGGTTTGCGGACAAAATCTACCGCACCAGCGTGCAGAGCGTCGAATACGCCGAGGTTTAATGAAGACACCAAAACAACCGGAAGGGGGTATTCCGGCAACAATTTTTCCAGCAATTCGAGCCCCGTCATTCCCGGCATCTGCACATCGCAAGTCATCACATCCGGACGCAGCTGTTTGACTTTATTTTTCGCATCCAGCGCATTGATGGCGTATCCTGCGATTTCGATTCCCGGGTAAGTGCTCAAACCATCTATAATTATCTTCCGCGCCAAAATGGAATCGTCAACCACCAAGACGCGTATTTTTTTGTTCAGCATCGAATCGGCCACCTCCTGAAGCTTCTGCTTTTCAAGATTCGTTTATCAACTATTTCTTTTTGAAAATGGACGGCCCTACTCTCATATACGGCGTATCAGGACTTAAGTTTTCTGACATGCTGATGATCAGATATCCTCCTGGCACAGTGGCTTCATAAAAACGTTCCGTCAGCGCC
Organism: uncultured Peptostreptococcaceae bacterium; assembly: GCA_949740445.1. GTDB lineage: Bacteria > Bacillota > Clostridia > Peptostreptococcales > Anaerovoracaceae > RGIG446. The sequence continues at coordinate 18,460 of CATJIF010000059.1, forward strand.
TTTTTGGTTGGCTGATCGAAATAAATCATTACATTGCGGCAGAAAATCACATCGAACTTACGCTTAAAATGAATGGGGTCCATCAGGTTGAATTGCCGGAAAATCACATTGCGTTTAATGTGCGGAGCCACCTGATGCTTCCCCGCACCGGCAGATACGAAATACTTTTTCTCCCATCCGGCAGGCAGGTTGTCCGGCAGCTCGTAGATTCCTTTCTGGGCTTTGCTCAGAGCGTTCATGGAAAGATCCGTCGCAAGCAGCCGCGTATCCCATGCGGATGCCTGCGTTCCCAGATAATCCATAATGTACATAGAAACATTGTACGGCTCTTCTCCGGACGAACAACCCGCGCTCCATATTGCCAGGCATTTATCTCGTTGGTGACGACGCACCATATCTGGCAAAATGGTGGATTGGAAATACTCAAACGCCCCTATCTCGCGCATGAAATACGTATAATTGGTCGTCAATTTGGACAGCAGCTGATTGATATCGTCGCTGCTGCCCTGCGACAACAGATAGTCTATGTATTCGCTGTATCCCTTAAATCCTTTTTGCTTGATCGTCCCGGCCAGTCTGCTGGTGATCAGCTGGCGTTTCTGATGCAGGTCAATTCCGTATTTTTGCTGAACAAACGCAACCAGCCTGCGGAAATCCGCATCGGAAATCATCGCGGGAGCGGCAAGGCTCTTTTCTATCTTATTATCTTCCATGGAGCAGCAAGGCACAGTCCAGCACCATCAGCGTTCCGCCACCTTCCGGCAAACTGTACATTCCTGAAATAATTTTTTGCATGTCTTGTGTATTCTGATAGGGGACGGAAAGGATGGTTCCTTTTTCGACATCCACCATCTGATCGACTGTGTCCACCAGAATGCCGATCTTCGTTTCTTCAAAGTCGAGGACGACAATACAGTCGTTATTTTTCGGCGGCTGGCCCAGCAACCGGCGAAAATCTATAATCGGTACAATTTGTCCCCGCAGATTTACGACTCCGCGGATGTGCGGCGGAAGCATGGGCAGCCAAGTAATGCTTACCTCTGTAATGATATCCACCACGTAATCGGCATTGACACCGTAAAAAATGTCGTTGGAAAGAAAAATAAGATATTTTTCTGTTTCACTTTCATACATATCTTCCGGTAGCAAACCGTCTGTTTCCTCTGTTTTCGTAAACAGCGCCATTTCCTCTGACATAAAAATTTCCTTTCTTTCCCTTTCCGCTTAGCAGGCCTGAGCGGCTGTATACAGATTGACGATATCCAGAATAATGCTGATGTTTCCATCTCCTAAGATCGTGCAGCCGGATACGCCGAAATTTTTAATACCAAACTCGTTGACATAATTGGGCAGCGGTTTGACGACGACCTGCTGCTCTCCGACCAGCTCATCGACAAACAGGCAGAACGAACGATCTCCAGATTCTACCCATAAAAGGATGCCCTTATTGAAATCGTCGAAGCCCTCCTCCATCTGGAAGAAGTCTTTGGCGCGAACGATGGAATAGAAATTATCCATCACCTTAATCATTTCTCCGTGCACTGCATCGTGAATAATTTCGCTTGCAGAGCATTTGAAAATCTGCCGGATATTGTTGATCGGAATGGTAAATATGGACGAACCTACAGAAACCTCCATGCCATCCATAATTGCCATAGTAAGCGGAATCTTCAGCGTCGTAGTCATTCCTTTGCCTTTTTCGCTGGTGATAAATACAGTACCACCCACGTTTTCCACGTTGCTCTTCACAACGTCCATGCCTACGCCTCTGCCGGAATATTCCGTAACCTCTGTGTTTGTGGAAAATCCTGGCATCAGCAGGAAGTTGAGGATTTCCTGGTGCGAGTAGTTCATGCCTGGCTGCGCCAGCCCCTGGCGGATCGCCTTTGCCAGAATTACGTCGTCATCGGCACCGCGGCCATCGTCGATGATCTCGATGATAACCTCGCTTCCGGTATGTCTGGCAGCCAGAATGATCTTTCCTTCCGGATTTTTGCCGGCGGCAATTCTCTCCTCCGGCGTTTCTTCGATTCCGTGGTCCATAGAGTTGCGGACAATGTGCATCAACGGGTCGCTGATGCTGTCCACGATGGTCTTATCCACTTCTGTATCGGCGCCCACAAGCTCCAGCGTTGCCGGGCGGTTCAGCTTCTTTCCCATGTCGCGGACAATACGCTTCATCTTCTGGAAGGTCGCGGAAACTGGCACCATGCGCAGAGACATCGAAATATCCTGCAAATTGTCGGTTAAAGAACGCAGCTGGCGGGCTGCCTGCGTAAAGTTATCTAATTTCAATCCCTTCAAGTCCGGCGAAGCCGTTACCATGGATTCTGTAATTACAATCTCACCGACAACAGCCATCAGCTGATCGAGCTTGCTCAGGTTTACACTGATTAAGCTTTCTTTGATGTGCTGTCCCTGCGCCGGCTGCTTGCTGCCTGCCTGCGCATCTGGAGCTGCAGCGCTCTCCTTTGGAGCCGCAGCCGACTGCGGCTGGCTGTCGCTTGCCTGCGCTGTCGAATCGGCGCCCGATTCCTTTGCTGGAGCCGGCTCTGCATAGTCAAACAGCTGATATTCGCGCACAGAACCGTTACCGGTTACGGCAGGAATGGCTTTTTCGCGCTCTTCTTCGGAAAGGAAGCGAAGGACAAAGCCTTTTTCTACGATAAACGCCGCCGCGGACGGGTCTGTGTTGACATTCGGCGGATAGTAATCAAACTGTCCTTCCTCGCAGTAGTCTTTTACTGTGTTGACTAACATAAATGCGCGCAGGTTTTCCATGCCGCTGCCTTCATCGAGGAAAATATGAATTCCATACGGAAATTCCTTGCTCTGAAATTCCACATCCGTTCCGGCCTGCCCAGTGCTGTCGCCGCTTTCTCCCGCGGCATCGGATGCTGCCTGCCCGGCAGCAGCTTTCTGATCGCCAGCCTGATTCTCCGCTCCCTCCTGCGGTTGAATTTTATTTGCAAACCTATTAATATTCTCCAGAATGTTGTCGATATATTCTGTGAGGGGTTCGTTTTTTTCCACCTTCTCAATTTCTGAGCGGAAGAAGTCAATGGACTGAAAAATCAGCTCAAACAGTTCCGGTCTCAGTTCCTCTGAAATGACAGCCATAGTTTTATCGCGAATGATAAAGAACAAATCCTCGACCCGATGCGCAATCGTCATCAGGGAATTGTATTCCATCATGGCCGATGATCCTTTGATCGTGTGCATGATGCGGAAGATTTCATTTACATCATCCTGCGAAAAACACTCTGCTTTTTCAGCGGATAAAACAAGTTCGTCCAGTTGTTCCAGAAGCGTATTCATTTCATAGAGATAGGCTTCCATCATATCGTTGCCCATATCATTGCCACCTTTTCTGATCAATTTATCTCTGAATTACCGGTAAAGGCCATTGGTATCGGACACAAAACCGGTTTCCCTATTATTTTATATCGGCAGTCCTCATAAAAAAGTTAAGAGTGAGGCCGAGTTTTTATTTAGCCGCCGGAATTATATCGAGGAGTAGATAACGATGCCGGATTTATTAAATCCAACCAATCCCGTACCTAAATATGACACCACTACGGCGCGCAATATGTCCACCGTACAGAATAATAACAATCCGAACATTCAAAACGTCGTAGATCCAGGGCGCGTGGTTCGGCCCGATGGCCGCACCGAGCAACAGGATGCCGGGGATGCCGCCGCCTCGCAGAAAATGCGATATGAGTCGAATTTTCTGACCTTTCTACAGCGGCTGAGAGAATCCCCCGACCTGTCGGAATCCTTTATCCGCCTAATCCAGGGCCAGGGACTTCAGATATCTTCGGGGATCAGCGAGGGCATTGCTGCCGAGCTTCAGGCATTTCTGGAGCTTATAAAAATGGATGAAAGCCGTCTGCTTTCGTTTTTGCAAAACCAGCTGAAAAGCGAAGCGCGCTTCAGCGGCCCCCTGTTTCAGGCGCTGCGAACGGCCTTTCAGGGGTCGCAATCCGAAGTGCTGCGAACGGAAATTTTACAATTTCTGCGTCAGTTCAGCGATTATTCCTCTACGGCGCGTCTGGAAAAGAATATTCTTCGACTATTGCAGGATATGAGCCAGTCGATGCCCTCACGCTGGGGCGACCAGCTAACAACGATGAGCGCTCTGTTCGAAAACGGCAGCGCTGCAGGCGACCGTCAGGGAAATCTTCAGCTGCTGCGCCAGCAGGTATTTCCATTGATTGCCGATTATGTCCGTCAAACGCACGACCACGGCCGAGCCAGAGCATTGCTTTCTCTGCTGGCTCTGGATATGATACGCTATGAAAACGGCGATCCGCAACAGCTTGCTCATTCCTTCCGCCACTTAAACCGCTACGGTATTTTCCCTGCGGATTTCGGAGGTCTCTCCGACAAAGAGCTCCTTCAGCTATTAAAGAGCAGCGATTTTCTGAAAGCGTCCAAATCCGACGCCTTTGCCGACCATCTGGCAGCATTGGCCGACCGGGCGCTTCGGGGCGAAGGCGGCGTAAATGCCCAGGAGGCATTTCGCAATATCATGGCATCTATCCTCATCAACGAAAGCGTATATATGCCGCTGCGTCACTTGATGCTTCCCTTCGATTGGAACGGCAAAGCCGTTTATTCCGAAATGTGGATTGATCCCGATGCTGGAGGCAATGCCCAGGGACAGGGCGGTGGCAACCTGATGCGCATCCTCATCAAAATGGACATTCAGGATTTAGGCGCCTTTGACCTTCTCATTGCAAGTCAGAGCGGAAAAACCTCGCTTCACCTTGCCTGTCCGCCTGCCATCGCCGGCTTTTCCGGCGAAATTGCCGGGCAGCTGAGCAGTATTTTAGAGCGCAACGGCCTGAAAACCGGAGACATTAACGTTACTGCAATGAAGCGCCCCCTGACGATTTCCGAGGCGTTTCCTGAGTTGTTTTCTAAGGGGGTGAACGGTGTCGATGTCAAAATCTGATCCTACAGCCAATTCGCCGGGCGCTGCTTCGGAGCGCCCTGTCCGCACGCCGGGGCGTAGGGCTGTTGCTTTGCGCTACGGCGTCAACGATTCCGCGCCGGTTGTTGTGGCTTCGGGAATGGGATATCTGGCGGAAAAAATTCTGGATGTCGCACAGGAAAGCGGTGTTCCCGTATACGAGGATAATTCCCTGGCTACCATTTTGTCCCAGTTGAATTTAGGCCAGGAAATTCCCGAGGAACTCTACCGGGCTGTAGTCGAAATTTATGTCTATTTCCTCAATTTCGATCTGCAGCGCGCAGCGGCACAGCAGCATGCGGCCACTGCAGAAGAACCCGCAGCGGCACAGGAGCCCCTGCCTTCCGGCGACGATGCCGGCGAAGAATCCCTGTAAAGGAGGAATTTATGTGAACAACACTAACAAAAAATTCGACCCCGCCAGTACCATGCTGCTGCTGACAAACGATTCTCCCGTTCCTGTCGCCCGCGGCCTGCTGGAAAATTCACCGGACGATCCAAATATCCAGCTGCGGATTATCGACGGTTCGCCCGACGCTGTTGTCGCAGCGCAATACGTTCAGGTTGTATCTATGTCCAACAGCGTGCCCCCGCGGCTGGGTTCTGTTATCCAACGGCGGGGCAACCGAATCGTTTTGGAGCCGCTGCGCCCGCTTTCCGAAGAGGTGCGGCGAAGCCTGCGGATGCCAGTGGTATTCGATAGCTTTATCTACTACCCACTGACCGAACTGCAAAAGCGCATCCCGATAAAATCCAACGATTTGAGCTGTGGCGGTATTTCGTTTTTTGCCAACTGTTATCTGGACATCGGAGATCAGATCGAGGTCTTTGTGCCGATTACAAAGGTCAACCCGCTGCTGCTGACGTGTCAGATCTTGCGCAAACGAGACGAAACAGATGGCCGAACCTTCTACGCAGGCAAGTTCATCGACATTATCGACGAGCAGGAAGCGCTGGTCTGCGAGGCTGTGTTCAATGTACAGCTGAAACGGGGCGCGTAAAACAGCCTGCCGCGTGTGGTACATAGGGCCTCTACAGCAAAGCCGGGCTGACGCAAGGCCCTGGTAAACCGCGCCGAGAGACGAACTGTCTCTATACAACTTAGAAAGATATGTGAACAAGAGAGGAACAGAACATGTCAAATTTCAAATGGAACAAACGATCTTTGATTCCCCTGCTTCTGTGCGGCGTTCTGTTCGGTGTGCTCTTTGCCGCTCCTGCCAGCGTTTACGCTGCGCCGGAGTGGATGCAGAGCTCGCTGAACCAGCTGATGGATTGGGGGATCATGAGCGGCTATCCGGATGGAGAGCTGCACGAGGACAATCCGATCACGCGAGCGGAATTCGTGGCCATGGCCAACCGTGCCTTCGGCTACGACGAAACCGGCTCGATCCCCTTTACGGATGTCCCATCTTCGGCATGGTATTCCACCGATATTAACGTGGCATACAATGCCAGCTATTTCACTGGCACGTCGCCCACTACGGCCTCGCCTAACGCAAGACTAACCCGGGAACAGGCCGTGGTTTTACTGGCGCACTGCCTGCGCATGGAACAGACCCCGGGCGAAGTTACGGAATTTACCGACGGCCGTTCCTTCAGCGGCTGGAGCCAGGGTTTTGTTAAGGATGTTACCCGAAGCGGTCTGATCAGCGGCTATACCGACGGCAGCTTCCGTCCGCAGAACAATATCACCCGCGGCGAGATGGCCCGCATGCTGTGCAACGCCCTGGGTACGTTGATCAGCGAACCAGGTCCTCACAGCCTTGGCAGCGTTTACGGCAACGTAACGATCAATACGCCGAAAGTAACGCTGCGGGATACCGTTATCGCAGGAGATTTATATATCACCGGCGGTCTTGGCTTAAGCGATGTTATTTTAGAGGATGTGGAAGTGCTGGGCCGCATTGTAGTTGCCGGCGGCGGTGAAAGTGAGGAGGGCGACCCCAGCGTTACGCTGCGGCATGTCACTGCCAACGATCTGATCATCGACAGCCTGCGGGATCAGTTTGTTTCTGTCAGCATCGACGGCAATACTCGCATTGAAAACGGCATACTCCGCACCACGGCATACCTGGAAGACCGCACCCGCGGCAACCGTGGCCTGCGCAACATTTATCTGGAAGGCGACAACGGGACGGCCTTTACCCTGTCGGGCAATCTGAAAAACGTAATGAACCGCACGCCAGGCTCTACCCTGACCATTTCCAAGGGTACGGTGGAAACCCTGACCATCGACGAAAAAGCTACTGGCTCGCGCCTGGAAATTGCTACCAATACGACTGTCGAAACCCTGAATCTGGATACAGGAACCCGCGTCACTGGCGAAGGAGATATCGACTCTCTGATCGTCAGCGCTCCCGGTTCTACTGTAACCATGCTTCCCGATTCGATTGTTGTGCGTCCCGGCAATACAGCGAATATCGCAGGAGAAGTAATGGACAGCAAGCTGGCGGAGGAAGCCTCCGAAACGCCTCGCATTCTCTCCGGGTATCCAGAGGTGCGCAACATCGCATCCACATCGGCAGAGCTGGTCTTCTCCACCAATAAAAGCGGCACAATCTACTGGGCGGTAAGCGCTAAAAACGACGGACCGGTCAGCGTAGACGACCTGATTTCGCCGCCAGCCTATGGTTCTTCGATTCTGCGCCGTGGAACGCTGCGGGCAACGGCCTCCAACACGGAATTTATGGCTAAAATTACCGGGCTGCAGGCCGATGGTACGTATTACGTATCCGCCGTATTGGTCGATTCGCACGAGTGGAAAAGCACCCGCAAAGTAGAGGAATTCACCACGCCGGACGACTCGGTTCCTGCATTTAGCAGCGGCTATCCGTACATGAGCGAAATTTCCAATCACGACGCCTGGGCTACCGTCATGTCGACTAAGAACTGCGAGCTGTACTATGCGGTGCTGCCCAAGGGCAGCAAAGCGCCTACTGCCAATGATTTCCGCGCGGAATCTATTACCGGAAACTTCGGCTTTGGGCAGATTACTCTGGAAAAGAATGTACCTGACAGCTTCCAGGTAAACACTAAGGAACTGGTGGAATTAGATACTTATGATCTATATCTGTGGCTGACCGATATCGACGGCGCAAAGAGTTCTGCAGTGCGAAAGGTCTCTTTCACCACCGTGGACAAGACGCCACCGGAATTCATCTCCCATCCGGAAGTGAACGCTGTGAAGCCTACATCCATCGGCTTCCAGTGTCAGGTGAACGAGCCCGCAACGATTTACTATGCAGTCGTTTACGAAGGAACAGAATATCCTAAGCGCCCGGCAGGAAGCAGCATCGGCGCCATTGAGTGGGACGATCCCGAAAACGGCGTTAAGTGGACCGACCGCGCTGCTATGATTCAAATATCCTCTGGCATGAACGCGCTGCGCAGCGGGCGCACTACAGCCAAAGGCGATGCCGTAACCAACTTTACCATCAGTGGCCTGTCGGCAGAAACTTCTTACGACATCTACTATCTGGCCATTGACAACGCTGGAAACTATACCACCCGGCTGTATAAGGTAACCGCCAGCACCCAGGACAACGGTGCTCCGAAGGCTACTCAGGAATTTACCCGTTACTCGGGCAATGTGGCCGATGTACCCTATGCAGACACTGATGTGCGCATTATCTTTAGCGAAAATATCCGGCGGGCTTCCACCGACGAAATCCTGCTGACGCTATATAATAATGTAGAGATTGCTGAACGGGAAGGCAATGCAGACAGAATCCAGACCGCCAAGGAGGATTTAGCAGAAGCACTGCGCAATACCATGAAGCTATACAACGCCACTAATGCCGGCCCACCTCAGTTGGTGACAGAACGCACTGGTGCTTACGACGATTCAGCCTCCTGGACAGTGGACTACAGAAATGTAACTCTTAAAATGGAAGAGGGCAAGCTAGTCGTTACCTTCCCTACCAGCCGCGATAACGACCCTGCTGTTGCCTCGGCAAACAGTGCGCTGAACTTAAAGAGCGGCGGCACGTATTTCTTCCGTTTGGAGGATATCGCCGACCTGGCTTCCGCGAAAAATCTGATGGGTATTACAGACCTGCCGCGCTTTACCACCATTTCCGCGCAGGTAGCTCTGGCTAACGACGTTAACGTCTCCAGCCTCTCGGTTGGCGGTAAAACCATCGAAGCGGACATTACCTTCTCGTTGACGCCGCTGTCCACAGCAAAGGTAGAAGAAACCATCGACTGGGATATGCTGCTGTGGATGGATACTTCATCGGAGATTTCTCTGTACTGCCGTGAGGTGGATGCCAATAACCGTAAAAACATTCTATCCGATTGGAAAGCGGTCGGTACTGAACGGCAAAAGATCGGCTTTACCGTTCCCAGCAACTTCTCCGGCTATGTAGGCCGAAGCGTGGGCTACGATATGAACAACGGCGCCAAGGTGGATTTCCCTCCCCTCAGCGAATTAAGCGAAGATAAGGTATACGAATACGCCATTCACTTTAATTCCGTAGAAGGCATTGAAGACCGCGACGCCATGAGCCAGTATATCACCGGACGGGTTTCGGTAATTACCGGAAACACCAATGAGCTGCGGAACCTGGGCGCAGATGTTTCTCAGAACAACCTGAGCAACATGGTAACAGAGAGTCTGATCGAAGAAATCCATACGCCAAATCCCTTTAACATCCGCAAGCAGTTTAAAGATGAGGCAGCACCTCACTTTACCGGTGGATATCCGAAGTTCAACCCCAATGACACCAGTGCGGAAATGACGCTGCTGCTGTCGCGGCCTGGTACGGTTTACTATGTGATAGCGCCTGAAGGCGATATTATTACAGAATCGCAACAGGGTGGAGACGTAGTATTTGATGATGTGCCCACCAGTGGTGATGGAGAAACTTACACCCTTTCCAGACCGACGTATCTGGACATCGTCGATCCTCACTACGGCGGCAATCCCAATATCAAAACGGGAAGCCTGGATGTAGGCACTGGTGCCATTGCAGAGCCCATTTCCGGCTTGCAGCCAAAGACGGATTACTATGTATATTTCGTTATTAAAGGAACTGGCCAGGTATATTCCGATGTGCAGTTGTATCGCTTTACCACACCAGAGGTTACGCGCCCCATCATTACCCTGGCTCGCGATAACGCATTGGTTACCATACGAAGCAATCTGAATGCCTCAGTCAATTACATTTTGCTTCCGTATAACAACAATTTGAATGAATTGTTCAGCCGAGACTTCGCGGATTATGCAGACCCCAAATTCGAAGAGGAATTGCCAGAGTCGCATAAAACACCGTTTACCGTGCTCGATGCGCTGGCCACCGATGTAGTGGTTGACGAAGTTTCTGCCGGTTCGCTGTTCGACCTATATGCAAATCAATCCATCAAAGATGAGGTTGCTAACTACGTCAGCACCACAACCGCCGACGGTTCGACGGTTGCCGGTACAGGCAGCGCTACTGTCGCAGGCGGAAAATCCTCTACTGTAGACTGCAGTAGAATGCACATGTCGCCCAGCACACCGTATGCATTTGTCGCTGTCGGCAAGAGCACCTTTGGCTCGGGCAATGCTTTCCGCGCCACCTTCCCGCTGTATCTGCTGGATAAGGATACGCCGAAGGTCATTGAGGTCAACTCCGATCTGGAAGTTGATCAGAAAACAGGGGCTGTCTCTGGAAATGTTTCTCTGATCTTCGACGAGTACCTCTATTGGAGCGAACCAGGCAATGTACCTCCTACTTTATATCAGGTAGACCGTGGTCCCATTAAACGCGATCCCACTACCGATAAGAAAGATTTTAGAAGTATCGGAACGCTTGTTGCTACAAATCCAAGTGGAACGATTAGTGTTGTTACCAACAAGTCCTATAAAGAACAGCCTACCCTGGCGATTGATTTGAAATTTACGAGCTCTAAATCTGGCGCCTTTATCACCTTTGACCGCAATCTGTCGGATGGCAACAGCAACGTAGCACCTACAGCACTGAATATTAAGGTTCAGGTGCATACCGATGCCAATGGTGAGAAGTACGCTGAAATCATAATCAATTCGGCCTGGGATGGACGTACACAGCGGAGAAACTAACCAATTAGTTGCTATTACACGACATTTGTTCCTCGACAAAGCACATAGTTAAAACACATCAGAAAATGGCGATAAAGTCATACTCAAAGCAACAAATCAAACGATCATGTAAGTAAAATGCAAGGGGCTGCCGCATTCACGGAAAATAACCGTAAGTGCAGGCAGCCCCTTTCTTCTTCTTTTCTCTGTGGCTATTCCCATATTTGTGCCAAAGCATATATTTCATCGGTGGACTATAAAGTTGTCTCTATTGCACAAACACCTTATTTTGCTAAATAAAAAAGCCTGTCAGGTGGATAGCACAATGAGTATAATTCGCTGTGAAATCGCTGCCTGACAGGCTTTTATCGTTCTATTTACGCTTTCCAGTATTCTTTCATAACCCCTTCGCTCTTGCAAATCCGTATGGTTTCTTCCACTGCCGTTTTATTTCTTCTTATTACAAATATCTTTTCTTATAATTATTGTACCCTGCACAGCCCAGAATATCAAGGGATTTGCAAATTCTGCCTTTCCAGCATAAAAGGTATATGCATTTTTCTATTGTTTTTATTTTTCTGATTTTTCTATTCGACCATGCCATTTCAAACGCTTTTCCAGATTCCCAAATTATATCTTGCTAAGGCTATATTCACTATAATATAATGAAAGTACAAATAAATTTTGTAAGAAAGGAGGGAAGTAACATGTCGTTGAAAGATAAACTTACCACATTTCTGTTTGGTTCTGCCCCAGAGGAAGATTCGAACGAAGAAGTTCGCACAGAGCAGGACTATATAGAAGAGGCAGTTCTACCGCTTCCGATTCCTGACGATTCCAATCCAGCTTTACTCGAGCTGCCATCGGAACATCCCATCCATCGGATTTATGATCTGCGTCGAAAAGAGGCCGGTTATTTACCCACGCCACGTCTCTGTCTGGATAACGATGGTATTCTCCCCGATGATTTGGTGCAACGCGAGAAAAACCGATTGCGAACAGCCTTAATCAGTATGTGTGCTGCAAGACTGAAACAAACTCGAGGTAAAAAGCAGAACAAAAAGGATAAAAAGAACAAAGAAGACGCGACAGAAAAGGAAAATAAAAAGGCAAAAGAGAATAAAAACGAAAGCGAAAATGAACCTGTAGATTTAGATGCATTGCCCTCTTTTTTCCTTTCCGCAGATAAACTTTACGCCTGGATGATCGTATTCCCACCAGTCGGCCAGGGGCGAGAGCTCTCTCGAGAAATACTCTATCGAGCTTTGGAAGAGCGGGGGATTACTTATGGTGTAGATAAAAATCTGATCAATCGCATATCCCGAGATGAAGAAAAATATTTCCATCTGTTTTTGATTGCCAAAGGGAAAGCTGCCTTTGATGGCACTAATGGCAATATTGTCGATTATTTCCCAAGGGTAATTACGCGAGTCCTGGAAATTGATGAGTTCGACCGGGTAGATTACACTGCACTAAATCTGATTCACAATGTAAAGCAGGGGGAGGAAATCTGCCGCCTGATTAAGCCGACAGAAGGAGAACCGGGCCGAACCGTGCTAGATGAAGAAATCCCTGCGAAAAGCGGCAAATCCGTACCGCTGCCCAAAGGGCGAAATACTGAAATCAGCGAAGACGGTACGCTTCTGCTGGCCTCTATTACAGGCGATGTGGAATTTACCGGCCGCAGCTTTCAGGTAAAACCCGTATTGGATATCCCCGGAAATGTGGATTTTTCTACAGGCAACATCAATTTTCTGGGCGATGTGAATATCCATGGCGACGTACTCAACGGCTTTACTGTCCGTGCTATGGGCAATATTCAAATCGCTGGCGTAATCGAAACCGGCAGCATTGTAGAAGCTGGTGGAGACCTGATTGTAGTAAAGGGCATTTTAGGTGATGGCAATGCCGTCATCCGGGCGCATCGCAGCCTTTTCTCCAAGTATATCGAAAATTCCACGATTTACGTGCGGGAAAATTTGCAGACGGACTGCATCATCAACAGCCAGGTCTACAGCGACGGTGAAGTTGTCGTTCGTTCCGGACGGGGATGCATTATTGGAGGTCGCATATGGGCTGCCAAAAAAATCAGTGCCATGGCTGTCGGTGCACGCTCGGAATGCAAAACAGCTGTTTCCTTAGGCGGCCTGCCGTGTACCAACTTCGAACGCGAACTGGTGCAGCGCGAGCTTGTCCTCTTGCAGACAGAAATCGAAACACTGGAGCCTCAGATAGATAGTTCCAGCAAATCCAGCCTCTTAGATAAGGCCCGCCTGCGACTGACAGCAGCTGAGCTGAAGCTAAAGCAGCTGGAAAGTGAGCTGAAAGATATTAAACTCATCACGGATGAAAAGGCCAACAACGGGCGTCTGGAGTGCAGCATCGCTTACCCCGGTACGGAGATCAGCTTCGGGGATGAATCTCTCCGCCTGCGGCAGGAGTATCGCCAATGTGTTGCGACTCTGGTGCGCGGAGAAATTCTAATCACGTAATTCCCATTGGAAGCATCTGACAGAGAGGAGACTGTTTGTGAGTATTATTTTGCCCCGAAACCATTTAATTGAGATCTTTGACCGGGTCGTCCGCGAGATTACCCCACAGACGGCTGGAATTCAGCTGCATCCTGGAGAAAACGAACCAGCAAACGAACTGTACACAGTATATATTGCGTTTTCCAGAGATTTGCGTACCAGCATTTCCCTGTGCGCAGAACTTTCTTTTTTCATCCGCCTCACGCAGTGCATGATTATGGAAGAAAATGTTACACCCCAGGATGTCGAAGCCGTAGCAAAAGAATATCATAATGTTTTGTGTGGGCATATTGTTGCGCAGCTGTTTCCGACGACAAAAATCTCCGCCCGATTCAGCATCCCTGCCTTTTACCAGGGACGCTATCAGCCGGAAGGTTTTTCAGACTACATTACTCTCACATATTTCAGCGATAAAAACGAACACGTACAGCTGATTCATCACATACCTGTAGATGAGCGCAAACTGTGGCTGTACCAGAATTGACGAAAAGAGGGATTTCATTTATGAAAAAACAGATTATGGTCGTAGACGATTCTCGCGTTATGGAGCTGATGCTAAGCAATCTGCTGGAGGATTCCGAATTCGAAGTCATCGGTTACTGCGAAAATGGCGAGGATGCCATTACCCGCTACGAGGAGCTTCAGCCGGATATCGTGACGATGGATATTATTATGCCAGGCATTGACGGCCTAGAGACCGCACAGGTAATTTTAGAAAAGCATCCGGATGCGAAGATTATTATGCTGTCTTCGTTAGCTTACGACGATACTATCAACGAAGCCCACGCCATCGGCGCAAAGGCATTTCTCTATAAACCCGTCGATAAAAACCTCCTGCTCGATGCCCTGCGCCAGGCCTTGGCATAAATAGCGCTACCTTGCAGTACATACAAAGCCAAAACAGCGGCCGACCATCGAACGATTCTCAGTCAATTGGTCTCTGCCGCTGTTTATTTTTTAAAAATTACCCATTTGCTGAACCCATAGTTCATCGCAATTACAATTCCCTGCATCAGAAACTTTGCCGGGTTTTCGCCCCAGTCCAGCCCGCTGACCAAAAGCAGCAGCCCAAGCTCTTCCATTCCCAAAGAAAACAACCGCGCGCCAAAAAATAGCTGCAATTCTCGCTTCAGGCCTGCAAAGCTCCGTTCCTTTGCGTGAAAGACGAAGCACTTATTTGTAATATAAGCAAAGAACACAGCTAAAACCCACGAAATCACGTTAGCAATCAGATAGTGAACGCCCCATTTTGTATTGCAGATATAATACGACGCCATGCTTACTGCGGTGGTCAGTCCTCCAAAGATCAGATACGACAGAATTTCACTGTATTTTTTATAATGATTTGTTGCATTCATGGATATCCTCCTGCCATGCTGTGCTCATACTTTGCCAGAAACAGCAGATGTACGCATATTCGTACAGCGCTTTACCTTAAAAAAGAGCTGCTCATATCCGAGCAGCTCTTTTGTCGTTTGGCATTTGTAAAATACCACGCAAATTACATTTCGACGATCAGCGCTGTACCCATACCACCGCCGATGCACAGCGTAGCCAGGCCGTACTTGGAGTTTCTCTTCTTCATCTCGTAAATCAGCGTAATCAGGATGCGCGCACCAGAAGCGCCGATGGGATGGCCTAAAGCGATAGCTCCACCATTTACGTTTAACTTTTCTTCCGGAATCTTCAGGTCTCTGCCCACGGCCAGCGACTGTGCGGCAAAGGCTTCGTTCGCTTCGAACAGGTCGATGTCGTCTACGGTCAGGCCAGCTTTCTCCAGAGCCTTCTTCGAGGAAGGAATGGGCCCCACACCCATGATGGAAGGATCGACACCGGCAGATGCGTAGGACTTAACCTTGCACAGATAGCTCAGGCCCAGTTCGTCTGCTTTTTCTTTGGACATTACAACCAGAGCTGCACCGGAATCGTTGATGCCAGATGCATTGGCTGCCGTTACTACGCCATCCTTCTTGAAAGCGGGCTTCAGCTTTGCCATCTTTTCGAGGGAAGCGCCGAACTTCGGATACTCGTCGGTATCGAATACGATGGGATCGCCCTTCTTCTGCGGGATTTCTACCGGAACGATTTCTTCCTTAAACTTGCCCGCTTTAATAGCCGCCTCTGCCTTCTGCTGCGACTTTACGGAGAACTCATCCAGCTGTTCTCTGGTCAGGCCCCACTGCTCGGCAACGTTCTCTGCGGTAATACCCATGTGATACTTGTTGAATGCGTCAGTCAGTCCATCGTTTACCATAACGTCAACGATCTTATTGTCGTTCATTCTCGCTCCCCATCTAGCGCTCGGGATCGCATACGGAGCCATGGACATGGATTCGGCGCCACCGCAGACAACGATATCCGCATCGCCAGCCTTGATGATCTGAGCCGCAAGACCTACGGAACGCAGACCGGAACCGCAAACTTTATTGATGGTCATGGACGGAACTTCCTTCGGAATTCCGGCAGCCATGGAAATCTGCCGTGCAACGTTCTGTCCAAGTCCTGCCTGCAGCACGCAGCCAAGCACTACCTCTTCTACCATCTCCGGCGTAATTCCGGCTCTCTTAATCGCTTCTTTTACCGCAATAGCGCCAAGCGTTACCGTTGGTGTGGACTTTAATGTACCGCCAAAGCTCCCGATGGGAGTTCTGGCTGCGCTTACAATTACAACTTCTCTCATGTGCTTTTCCTCCTAAAAGAATACGTCTTTCCGAAATATCGAAATTTTAGTACGTGAGTTAATTCTATCATAGCACTACCGCTGCCACTTGGCAATACCCTGATGATAACAGCAATTCGAGCCGTTTTTCGATATATTTATCTATATTTTTAATTATCGCCGAAATAATTCTTGTTTCAATAAATATTTTTTTAACAAACTTAAAGATTTTTTCTTTTTTGCTCAAAAAATTTTTATCGGGCAAAAGTAAAAAAGCCGTAACAACTCTTTTCTTTTTCTGAAATTCTCGAAACTTTGTCGGTCTTGTTAAAAGCTTGTTTAACGCGTACCGTTTACTTCTATTTCTCTCTCCGTTATTTGATGATCGCTGAAATTTCCTTAAATCCCTTCTCTTTAGCGCCGCCCGTCAGCTCGAACAAAACAGCCTCCATGCTGGTATACTGCGCACCGGCTGCCCGCAGACGGCTTTTTGCCATGCGGATGTCTACAGGATTTCGCGACGAAACACAGTCGCCGCAAATAAACACGTTGTAGCCTTCTTCTAAAAGATCCAGCGCGCTCTGCGCCACGCAAATGTGCGATTCGATGCCGCTGATTACAATGGTCTTGCGCCCCATTTTCCGCAGCTCTGCTGAAAGCTCTGGCTGTTCCATAACGCTGAACGCGGTTTTATCGTAGGGCGTAAACTCACCCAGCGCCTGTGCGACAGAAGGAATGGTCGGGCCAAGTCCCTTTGTATACTGCTGGCTGACAAGCACGGGAATTCCCAGTACGCGCGCCCCCTTTGCCAGCCGCACAACTCTGTCCTCCAGCTCCTCTTTACCGTGCATCGCCGGCATCAGCCGTTCCTGAAAGTCGATCATAAGAAACAGCGTTTCCTCTCTGCGCATTCGTTTAATATCCATAGTTTCTCCCTTCTGCCTGCGCTGTCTTCCGCAGGAGTTTCCTATATCCCGCAGGTACTTTTCGCCGCCTGCAAAACCTTGCTATTTCCACGAAATGTTAAATTCTTCTGCCTTTGCTGCAATCTCGTGCTCCGTCAGATCTCGCTGCAGCGGCGTAATGGAAATGCAGTTTTCCTGAAATGCCCGTACATCGTTATCCTCCGGCAGGCCGGTCATCCACCGTTCTTTGCCCAGATATTCGTAGCGATAGCGGCCATCTTCCTGCTGGGCGAAGGCAAAGTTTTCATCGTATTCTCTTAAGCCCATCTTGGTAAACCGCATCCCGCAGATCTCTTTCGCCGGAAGGTCGGGCACATTCACATTGAACATCCACCGAGTAGACCCTTGCGCCAGCGCACAGCGGCAGACGCTGGGAATCAGCGGTTCAAACGCTTCGTAGTGCTTCGGCTCGTGGCTGCACACCGAAAATGCAACCGATGGCACACCGCAGACGATCCCTTCCAGCGCTGCCGACACGGTTCCCGAATAGAGGATATCATTTCCTAAGTTCGAGCCCATGTTAATGCCCGAGCATACGAGATCCATGTGGATTCCTTCGCGCTTGAATACCTGGAGCCCTGCTTTTACGCAGTCCGCCGGTGTTCCCGAGCAGGTGTATGCCTGCTGCGCCTGCGCAAAGGCAAATGTCTGCAAATACAAAGGCTTGCGGACAGTAATCCCGTGGCCCGCAGCACTGCGCTGCTGATCGGGCGCGCAGACATAGAGCCTTGCCTCCGGAAATCCTTTTTTTAAAAACCCCGCCAGCTGGTGGATGCCTTCCGCCATGATTCCGTCGTCGTTGACAAGCAATATATTCATTGGCAAATCTCCTCACACTGTGATTTTTTATTGTTATCGCGCCCCTCAACGTACCGGAGGGCATCGACGTTTTTATTATATAGTATCTGAACACAAAAAGAAAGCAGAGCTTTATCCATCGCCCTGCTTTTCGCACCCCGTTTTGCCTTAGGCAAAGCGTTTGCTATTAAAATATCCCCAACAGCCGCGCAAAGCTGAGCAGCAGCTTTAAGCCGTAGCAAAAGATCGTAACGCCGCAGATTACATTAACTGCGCGCAGTACCGTGTTGTTCAGCTTGGAGCCGAATAAATGCGTTATCGTAGAAAGGCCCAGCCACCAGGTGCAGGAGGCTGCCGATACGCCGACGATAAATGCGGTGGACTGTGCCGCCGGAAGCGATGCTTTGAATGCGCCCAGCATTAACGAACCGTCGATAAGCGCCTGCGGATTAAACCAAGTGACAATGCAGGCCATGGAAATTACCTTCATCAGAGGAATATCTACTTCCGTCTTTTTCAGCGTACCCTCCGATCGGGCCAACTGAATGCCCATGTGCAACAACACTCCGCTGCCAATCAGCAGAATTGCCATCTTCAGCAGCGCAAAGCGGTCCATCAGTGCGCCGATGCCGAAAAAGCAGGCAATTGCCAGCGTAATATCGAAAAACATAACGATGAGCGCCGTCTGGTACACCCGCTTCGTCCCCTGCGTCAGCCCCGTATTGATCACAAATAAATTTTGTGCGCCGATGGGCGCCACATACGCCAGCCCCAGCGTAAAGCCCTGAAAAAAATACATCATATTGATTCGAACGCTCCTTTCCGTCGATTCTGCCGTGCGTTAATCTTCCCAGCCAATCAAATCCTTTCATGTATTACAATATCACATTTTCTCTCAAAAGTCCCCAGCCACTTTTTACTTTTCTTCCCGGCCAAATCTTGCTTTTGTCGCCGCCCTCTGCTACACTGAATCCAATCCTGCGCAGTGCATGTACAACAAAGTGCACGCGCATACTGCATTACACGCCACACCGTTTAGGAGGTATATATGGCAAATGCATCCGTACAGAAAATTATCATCGACTGGAAACCGGACAGAAACAGCAGCCGTCCGGTCTACCGGCAGATCGTCGATTACATGTGCAGCAAAATCGCCTCTGGACACTGGGCCATCGGCAGCCGCCTGCCATCGCAGCGCAGTCTGGCGCAGCAGTTTCAGGTCAACCGCAGCACCATCACTACGGCCATGGAAGAGCTGTATTCTTACGGTGTTCTCAGCGGCGATTTCGGGCGCGGCACCTGCATTGCCAGCAATACCTGGTCTCTGATGATGTCCTCCGCGCCGCCGGACTGGGGCAGCTATCTGCGCTCCGGCTCTTTTAAGGCCAATGTTCCTACGATTCAGGCGATCAATAAGCTGGAATTTGTAGATGGCTATATCCGTCTGGGTACCGGCGAGCTTTCGCCCGACCTGTTTCCCCGCGCTGCCATGAAAGAGGTGTTTGCCCGCCTGGCTTGCGATGTTACTTCGCTGAACTACCTGGGCCCACTGGGCCTTCCGCAGCTGCGCGAAGCGCTGGCCCTTCGCCTGCGTTCTGCGGGAATCCCCGCTACCCCCTCTTCTATTCTGATTACTTCCGGTTCGCTGCAAGCGCTGCAGCTGATTTCCGTCTGCATGCTGCAACCGGGCTCCTGCGTCTATACGGAATCGCCCTCTTACCTGAAATCCCTTCAGGTATTTCAGTCGGCAGGCATGAAGCTGCGCGGCCTTCCCATGGACAGCGATGGGCTTGTTTACTATCGCCTCTCTCCCTCTGCGCTGAAGCCGGGCTGTTCGCTGCTCTACACCATCCCAACCTTTCACAATCCCACCGGTGCTGTCATGTCTTTGGCGCGCCGCACAGAGTTGTTTCGCTTCTGTCAAAATAACCGCCTTCCTATTATCGAAGACAACGCCTACGGCGAGCTCTGGTTCGACTGCGAACCGCCCCTCCCCATGAAAACCATGGACAAAAGCGGCATGATCCTCTATCTCGGTACCGTGTCCAAGACGCTGGCTCCCGGCCTGCGGATCGGCTGGCTCGTAGGCCCCGAATCCGTGGTGGAACGTCTGGGTGATGTAAAAATGCAAATCGACTACGGCGCGAGTTCTCTGTCCCAGTGGGCTCTGACCGAGTTTCTTACCAGCGGCCTTTACGACCAGCACCTGAATTACGTGCGCAAAAAATTAAAAAAGCGCCGTGATCTGGCGCTTTCTGCCCTGGAGGCACATTTTTCAGGACTGGCCCGCTGGAACGTTCCCCAAGGCAGCTTTTACATCTGGCTCTGCCTGCCCTCCCGCCTCTCTACGGACCGGCTGTTTCAGGAAGCGCTGAAGGCGAATTTGCTGATTAACCCCGGCAGCGTTTACGATTACGAAAAAAATACAAGCATCCGCCTCTCCTATGCCTACGCTGCCGAAGATCACCTGCAGGAGGGCATTGCGGCGCTTGCCAGCATCGTCCGCCGCCTATTGTAGCTGCCAGCAACCGCAGGCGCTATTCTTCTACGCAGGCGTGGAGCACCTCGCCAATGGCCTGGTGGATTACCACGTCTGCCTTGTCATCGTAAGGCGTCGATGATTTGTTGATGAGCACCAGGTGTTTTCCCTGGAAATATTGAATCAATCCAGCCGCCGGATATACCACCAGCGATGTGCCACCTACGATCAGCGTATCCGCCGCTGCGATGGCGCCAGCCGCACCTCGCAGGCAGTCATCGTCCAGACATTCTTCGTACAGTACGACCTCCGGCTTTACGATGCCGCCGCAGTGCTCGCAATGCGGTACATATCCTTTGCAGTGCCCAGACTCCATAATATAGCTGATATCATACGGCCTGCCGCACTGCATGCAGCGGTTTTTCAGCACAGAGCCGTGAAGCTCGTATACTTTTTGGCTTCCAGCCAGTTGATGCAGCCCGTCGATATTCTGCGTTACCACTGCCTGCAGCTTTCCCTGCTGCTCTAACCTCGCCAGCGCCAGATGCGCTTTATTAGGTTTTACGTCCGGATAGATCAGATTATTTTTGTAATAATCGAAAAAGGTATCCGTATGCTGCAGGAAAAATGTACGCGACAGCATTTCCTCCGGCGAGCGGCCGTAATTCTGCTGTGCCTGATATAACCCGTTCTCCGAGCGAAAGTCGGGAACGCCGCTCTCCGTGGAAACGCCCGCGCCTCCAAAAAATACAATGCGCTGGCTCTCTTTTATAATCCGCTTTAATTCCTCGTACATATCGTTACTCCTTTGGCCTGCTTTTTCTCCATTATTGCACAGTGCACCAGTAAATTCAACGCTTTTTGCAGACAAAGCTCTGCCGCAACCGCCGGCATAGCTGCCTGCGCGGGCAATCAAGCGATGCCGCATTCAGCATTGATGCGACGTTCCAAACCGCATGTGTCCTTGTCAATCGAGAATAGAGCCATTATCGCAGCCCGTCCAGCCACTATCCGTTACATCAATTTTTCTGTCAGGTGATTCCAGTAGCGCATGGGCATAAAATTTTTCTGACACCGGGGATTGGTTCTCTCTTTAATAGCGATAGTGTCAAAATAGGATTTCCACAGCGTGCGGTACATCAGCTCCCCCTGCGAAAGGCGCACGGCAATATCCGCAGGAAGCGATGCGATGTACCACTGCCCGCCTCCAGCAAACAGGGCCTTTTCCCTCTGGATGTCGTGAATGATAAACGGATCGCTTCGATAGCGCTCTAAAAAGTGATCTGCCATCAATTCCAGCAGATCGTTTTGTGGCTCGATCTGCGCATACAACACTTCCCGGTGCGGCAATCTCTTTTTGCAGCCAGTCTCCCCATCGGCAAAACCTGCGATGCCGGTGCTGCCACTGATGTAATCTGCATCGCCATCTTTATCGTCAGTTACGCCATCAACGACGACGGAATCGTTGATACCGCCACTGCCGGGCTGTGCGGAAATGACGGAAAACCGCAGAATTCCCAGGTGGCGATGCCGCTCGCCATAGATGTGCTTTTCCATTGCCTGTACCTGAAACACCTCGTCCCTGCCGTGAAGGCGGTTAAAACCGATACCTGTCTGAAAGCCGAATACGAGATAACGCAGCAGCTTCATCTCCCTGTCCTCTGCGCAAGATAAATACGCCAGGTAACTGCGCCGCAATGTCAATTCACCCAACTTTGTGCGGATGGCCCGATATACTTTTGCTGCCTTTTCCTCTTCTGTTTCTATGCGGCAGGCCTGGTCAAACAATCTGGTCTGATATTCGCTTTCACGGAAAATCCCGCTGGCAGGCTCGATATAATAGTGCGCGTAGATACAGCATAACAGGCCAGAATACGTTCCATCGTACAGATAGTCCATCAGAGCCCCCCTTCTTTAGATTTGCGCTCTGCCAGTGCATCGGCCGTTCGTGCGTGCAATCCGCTGTCAAACCTTGCGTCGAACATGGACAGCTGCACACCGCCGCTTTCTTCCGAAAGCCGTTTTCGAATTACCCGCGCCCGGTCGTCGGCAATGCGCACGCCTCTGGGCAGCGGCAACCCCTCTGTAATGATCTCTTTGCGCACCCGGTCTGGCTCGGGATCTATATTCCCATAGTAGCGGCCGCAGCAGGTAATAAAGTATTTCGCTCTCTTTACGACCACGCCCATCTTTTTTAAGTCCTCGAAGCGCACGGCAGCCATTTTCCGATGCCGTATAATCCGCATCGCCGAAACGTTGCCGATTCCGGGGATGCGCAGCAGCTCTTCCATCGAAGCGCGGTTGATTTCCATGGGAAACAGGCGGATATTCCGCAGCGCCCAGAATACCTTCGGGTCGATTTCCATGTCCAGATTTTCTGTCTGATCATCCAAAATTTCATCGGCTTCAAAGCCGTAAAAGCGCAAAAGCCAATCCGCCTGATACAGCCGGTGCTCGCGCCTGAGCGGCGGGTTGCTCCACGTGCCAGGCAGCAGCGGGGAGTTTACCACGGGAATATATGCGCTGAAATACACGCGCTTCATAAAAAATGTCTTGTACAGGCTTTCCGATGTTTTCAGTATCTGCCGGTCCGATTCGGGCGTAGCGCCGATAATCATCTGCGTCGTCTGCCCCGCAGGTGCAAATTTTTCTTTATATCTGCCCGCTTCGCCGTACCGTGCCGCTGTTTCTCGCACAGTTTCCGGAAGCTCTGCCGCCTTGCAAAGCACTGCCGATTCGGGCAGCTTTCCCTCGGCTGCCAACTCGATATCAGACTGCGTAACGCTGCCTTCCAGTGCATTCGGCATCCCCGCCGGCCCCGATCCCCTGCCGGCAGTCCCGGGATATTCTGCAGCTTTGCTAGAATTTCCGGAGAGATGGCCTACCCCCTGCCCGCGGTAAAGCACAGTGGAATAGCGGTTGCCCCCACCCCGCAGGGTTTTTTGCTCTGCCA
>CATJIF010000060.1 GCA_949740445.1 uncultured Peptostreptococcaceae bacterium
ACTACATTATGTGAATAATGTAGTTTTTTGTTTTTTATCCTGCGACTCTGCCAGGCAGTAAAGATGCGATGATACACTGCTGCGACAGCCCTTCGAATCTTCAACCCCGCATGTATAAGGCAGGTCCCTTTCTCAGCTGTGAACGCAAGCACGGTCTCTTCGTTCAGAGAACAGACCTTCAGACCACCAGCCGAAGCCCTTCGATTTTCTTCCGGTGCTCGCTTCCCGTGCTCATCAGGTAGATGCGCGTGGTGTCGATGCTGCTGTGGCCCAGGATGTCCGCCAGCCGGGCGATATCCTTTTCGGCGGTGTAGAACGTGCGGGCGAAAAGCCTGCGCAGGTTGTGAGGAAACACTTTGGATGCGGCCACGCCGGCAGCCTGGCACAGCCGCTTCATGGCAGCCCAGATGTTGCTGCGATGGATGGGGTTTCCGCTTTTCGTGCGAAAGAGAACGCCGGATGCGATGTTCTGCCTTCGGGCAAAGTGCAGCAGCAGCTTCCGCAGCTTGCCGGGAATGAGGATATTGCGGGTTTTATTTTTGCACGAAACGACGATTTCCCCCTGCCGGATGGCTTCCACCGTAAAGTATTGCAGCTCGGACACCCGGATGCCGGTACTGCAGATGGTCTGAAGAATCAGCCACAGGCGCGGCTGGCACCTGGCAGCACTTAACAGGCGCAGGTATTCTTCTCTGCGCAGCTCCTTTTCCTCCGGGCAGTAGGTCTTTTTCTGGGTTTTGACATTGCGTACCCGGCAATCCTCGCAACGGAGAAAGCGGAACAGACTGTTGAGAGATGCCAGCATGGAATTGATGCTTCCCGCCCCATAGCCCCTGCCGGCCAGATGTTCTTTATAAGCGATAGTCAGCGCCCGTTCCATGGGGCGTTCTTTTGCAAAGGCAAAAAAAGCGCGGGCATCGCGGAGATATTTCTCCACGGTGACCGCGCTCTTTTCTTCTTCAATAAGTTGGCTGCGATACGCTTCGATGATTTTCAGCGTCAGGATTCGTTCGTCCATGAAAGGGCCTCCTTGCGGTTTTTTCTTAGAATACCGCACCGGCTGCTCTTCTTACAACACAGAATTCTATGATTCTACATCTTCGATATGGATTCCTGGCGTTACGCTTTTGGCCAACTCCAGAACGTTATCCAGCTCCCGAGCCCGAAACACCAGCCGCCGGGACATAACGCCCCGCAGGAAGTGCACCACCACGTACTGCGGATCGGGCACCCGTTCGATGTGAATATCGGTGATTTCCTCAAACGGCCAGGAGATTTTATGCTTGTACAGAATAAAGTCATACGCTAAAACGACGCCTTCCCGGCTGACGTAAATTTCTTTGCGGAAAATCACCGCCAGGATAAAAACCACGCCGATCATTGCCGAATACTGTTCGGAAAAGCAAATACTGAAGGCGATCAGCCCCACGCCGAAAATCAGGGTGGCAATTCTTGTGGATTTGCGCATCGCTTTATCGTCGTATGCCTGAATTCTATCCATTGCGCTGTTCAGCCTTTCTCTTTGCTTTCAGTTCCTTGATTTCCGCTCTGGTTTTTCCATCGTATTCCTTGTACTTAATGCCGATGCCCAGGTAGGATATGACGATAGCCAGCACGGGGTTGATCAGATTCATAAATGCGTAAGGCATAAAGGCCCAGTTGGATACGCCCAGGGTAGCGGACTGATAAGCGCCGCATCCGTTCCAGGGGATCATCGGCGACCAGAGGGTTGCGCCATCTTCTGTGGTTCTGGACAAGAAGCTTCTGCTCAGCCCCTTTTCGTCGAAAGCCTTCATGTACATTCTTCCCGGCACCAGAATAGCCAGGTACTGGTCGGTCAATACCACATCGCAGATAATGCCAGTAACGATGGTGCACAGCACCAGGCCGCCTACGGTCTTTACCCGCTTGATCAGCCCGCCCAGCAGAACCTCGATAAACCCGCACTTCTCCAGCACGCCGCCAAAGAACAGGGCGAACATAATCAGGGAAATGGTCCACATCATGGAGTCGATGCCGCCTCTGTTCAGCAGGCTGTCGGTTACTTCGTTGCCGGATTCGATGCTGTAGCCTGTCTGCAGGCCGCCGAATACATCCGAGAAGCTGGCGCCCTGGGCTACCATGGCGACCACGCATCCGCAAGCCGCAGCTAAAAGCAGCGAGGGGATGGCCGGAATTTTCTTTACAGCGCCGAAGATAACTACCAGTACCGGCGCGATAATCCACGGCGACAGATAGAAATTATCTGCAATGGCATTCTGGATATCCAGCGCCAAAGAAGCGTCGTAGCCGGATTCGTCGATAACGATAGCCCCTACGATGCCGTAGAGCACCAGCGAAATGAGAAACGACGGGATGGTAGTCGTCACCATGGCGCTGACGTGATCGTACAGCGGCGTTTCCGCTCCCGCAGCCGCTACGTTTGTGCTATCGGATAACGGCGACAATTTATCTCCGGTATAGGCTCCGGAAATAACCATGCCTGCGGCCAGGGCCGGATTGATGCCAAGGCCCATGGCAATGCCCATCAGGGCCACGCCCACCGTACCGGAAGCGGTCCAGGACGAGCCGGTGGCCAGGCCTACGATGGCGGTGAGGAGCGCGCCCACCACTAAGAATGCGCCCGGCGAAATGATTTCCAGGCCGTAATATACCATGGCCGGCATGGTTCCCGACCAGACCCAGGAGCCGATCAGCATGCCCACGCACATAATGATAAGAAATGCTTCTACGGTTCTGCAGATG
This sequence comes from uncultured Peptostreptococcaceae bacterium, assembly GCA_949740445.1. Classification (GTDB taxonomy): domain Bacteria; phylum Bacillota; class Clostridia; order Peptostreptococcales; family Anaerovoracaceae; genus RGIG446. The sequence continues at coordinate 2,746 of CATJIF010000060.1, forward strand.
CTGTCAAAGGCTCCTGCTGCGATGTCCGCCCAGGAATACCCGCATCGAACAGCCACAAGCGATGCCACAATGCAGGATGCGACGATGGGCATGTGCGGGTCCAACCCCCACTTTACCGTGCTTAAAATGATGATAACCATCATAAAGACGATGGGGATCAGCGCTTCCCATATCTTAGGCAGCCGCGGCTTTCTTTGTTCAGTCATTTGAAAAGTCCTCCTTTTTCACTGTTTGATATTATAAACAGCAAAAAACATGCCATCGACAGAAGTTTCCGCATTTCGCCATTTTTCAGGCGCAGGCGGGTGCGAATGCCCGCAGGTGCAGGAGGATTTACGAAAAATTTTTCACAGTTTTTATTTCTATGCGAAATTTATTTCACGGTTTTCGGGTCAATGGCGTATTCGCCCAGTTTATTCCACAGCTGTCGTGCAGTAATGCCCAGCATGGCCGCGCATCTGGTTACATTTCCCTCGGCAGCTTTCAGCGCTTTTTTAATGTAGTGTTTTTCGAAGTCCGCACGGGCCTCCTTCAGCGTACCGCCCTGCGCTGGCGGCAGCGCCGCTTCCGCATAGGCCCGGCACAGCGGCTGCTGGAAGTCGTCTATTGTAATCCGCCCGCCGTCGCTTAAGGCGACCATGCGCTCGATCATATTTTTCAGCTCCCGCACATTTCCCGGATAATCGTAGTCCAGAAGCATGGCCATCACCTGTCCGTCGATATACGTTATTTTCTTTTTCTGCTCCATTTCCGTCTTGCGCAGGAAAAATTCGATGAGGCCGGCTAAATCTTCCTTTCGTTGCCGAATCGGCGGAATTACCATGGTTAGCGTATTGATTCTGTACAGCAGATCCTCCCGGAACCTGCCTGCGGCAATCTCTTGTTCCAGCGATTTATTCGTCGCGGAAATCAGCCGCACGTCTAGGTCGATGGATTTGTTTCCACCGATGCGTTCGATGCGCCTGGTTTCCAGCGCCCGCAGCAGCTTTCCCTGCATGCTGATGGGCAGATCGCCGATTTCATCCAAAAAGAGCGTGCCGAAATTCGCCTCTTCAAACTTTCCGACGCGCTTAGTTACCGCCCCCGTAAAGGCCCCCTTTTCGTGGCCGAACAGCTCCGATTCGATCACCCCTTCGGGAAACGCCTGGCAGTTGATGGGAACAAAGGGCTCTCCCCTGCGCGTGCCCCGGTTGTGGATGTAATGGGCAAAGACCTCCTTGCCTACGCCGGATTCTCCTAAAAGCAGCACGTTGATATTGGTATCTGCCGTCTTGTCGCAGAGATCCAAAAGCCGCAGATACCGGTCGTTTTTCGACTGTAAAAAGACATCCTCGCCGCTCTGATGGCGCAGCAGAATATCGCTTTTTTCCGCCAGCCGCTTCAGTTTTGCAAGTCGTTCCACCTTCGTCAGCAATTCCTCCAGGTCGCTGCTTTTTACAAAGTAATCCTTAGCGCCGTACTTGATGGCATCCACGGCGCTTTCAATCGAGCCGTAGGCGGTCATCACGATGATGTCGATTTCCCCGTGCTCCACCGCCAGCCGCCGAATCAGCTCCTCGCCGTCCATCCCCGGCATGCGCAGGTCGGTAATCACCAGGTGCACCTCGTTTTCTTCGATCTGCTGCAAGGCCTCCAACCCGTTGGAACAAGCGGCGGTATGATAGCCTCGCCGCTTTAAAATCATGGAAACCACTTTCTGATATTCCGGTTCGTCATCTACAATTAAAATCCTATATCCCGTTTTCATGCTCTGTTCTCTCCGTTTTTACCGGTATCTCCACATAAAACACCGTGCCCTCGTTTGGGGCGCTCTCCGCGCGGATGCTTCCGCCGGCCTGTTCGATCTGCGAATGTACGATATAAAGCCCCAGGCCCGTGCCCCGTTCCTTGCTGGTATAAAAGGGGTTAAAAATCTCCAAAAGCCTTCTGCTGTCGATGCCGCAGCCGTTATCTTTAAATACCATGTTCAGCGCCTTTGCCCCGATGTGTACGGAAATGTCGATGTTCCGCTGCCCTTCTGTGTATTGCAAGGCATCTATGCTGTTGTTTAACAGGTTGATGATGGTGATTTTCAGAAGTTCGCCGTTAATCAGCACCAGCGGCGTCTCTCCTGTCATCTGCAGCGAGGCTTCTATTTTATCCTTCTCCAGCTGTTTCTTTTCCAGAAAGAGAATATTTTTAATCAGCTCTTCCACGTCGATTTTTTTATATTCTTCCCCGGACAGCCGGGAAAATTTCAGCAGGCTTTCGATGAGGTTGTTGATCCGCTTGATCGAATCGTCGATGACGCAAAGCGCATGCGCCCCCTCCTCCTCGCCTGCGGCTAGATCCTTGATGAGAAACATATAGCTTTTAATCAGTCCCAGCGGGTTGCGGATCTCGTGGGCAAGTCCTGCCGACAGCTGCCCTACAGCGATCAGTTTTTCTTCCTGGATATTGCGGATTTCGTTCATGTATCTCTGCGTGCAGTCCGCGATAATGTACAGCCGCTTTTCTTTTCCGCCCAGGTCGATGGTGTTTTTCGTATAGTAGTGCCCGTTCCATTTATACACCTTTTCATCGTCGTGCTGCAGGTAGGGCAGAATCGCATCGTTGCAGTGTATGCTGGTGTGCAGCAGCTCGTGTTTTCCAACCCCGATAATCCTGCAGATTTCATCGTTGACTTCCAGGATTGTGCCATCCTGGCCAGCGATGACAAGCCCCTGGTTGAGCGTGTCGATAATCAGGCGCAGCTGCTCTTTGCTGTTAAAAAGCTCCCTCGTTTTTTCCGTCACTTTCTTTGCTGTAGAGAGATTCCAGAGGGTAAATACGGCCCCGCACAGGAGGAAGAAGAATCCCACGTGATAAATCAGGTCTACCTCTGTCATATCTACAATTTCCGGCTCCATGGCGCCAAACCACTTGCTCTGCGTTTTGGTAATCAGGTTTTTCTTCTTCATGGAAAGCACGGCTTTGTTGAAGGCATCGAGAAGCGATGCGTTGCAGGCGTGCAGCGCCACGCAGATTTCTCTGCGCGAAAAGGAATACCGCAGGAATTTATAATAGCGGTTGCTTCTCTGCTGATTGATCAGATACGACAGCTTCGTTTCGTCGCCCGCTACCGCTGCCACCTGATTGCTGTCCAGCATGGCCAGGGACTCTTGAAAATCCGCTGCGTAAACGACGCTGACTCCCTTGCTGCCGTAAAGCTCTATAATTCGCTCGGCAACGCCTTCCTCGCCTCGTTCTACTGCAATCCGCACATCCCGCAGCTGGTTGATGTGCTCCAGCTCGGAATTTTCCCGAACCAGCATTTTGCCGTGCATGATGTACAGCGGTTCTGTAAAGAGATATTCCCCTTCGGGCATCTGGCTTTTGTCCACGATTGCCGCCTGGATTTCTCCCGTCTCAAAATCCCGCGCCAGGTTCTCTTCCTGGTCCAGCCGGATGTCCATATCGTTTTCCAGTTCCACGGAAAGCTGATTGATGAAATCAATAAAAATCCCGTCATTTTGCTGATTTTCATTGACAAAGGACAGCGGCAGGTCGTTATACCGGACGCCGCAGGTGATGTGTTCTTTGCTGAAATAGTCCTTTTGTTCGGGCGTCAGATCTGCGCTGTATCTCATGTAATCAATCCAGTTGAGATTATAGCGGATCAACATATTGATGGATGCGCCAAACCACAGCAGCAGTATGGTTGCCGCTACGATAAAGGAAATGCTCTTTCTCATAAAATTTCAGGCTTTCTCCTGCGCACAAGCGTGCAACAAGGCAGAGGAAGTTCGATTTATTTAGATAGTTTATCACATTTAGCTGCGCATTTCTACTGCAAACCCGTTCTTCCGCAAACAATCTCTGGAAAAATTTTGAAAAACGGATTCCCTGTCAGAAAGCATTTACTTTTTCGTCAAAAAGGGCTAAAATAAAAGATACGTTACAAATAAAGGAGTACACTTATGAAAAAACAACAGCTGCTTTCCGGCCTCCTGGCCTGTATAACGCTGCTTTCTGTCGGCTGCGGAAGCTCCGACGGCAGCGGAATCCTTCCCCCTTCTAAAAATTTAGATGCCTACGAGAGCAAAGAGGCGGCCCATCAGGTCATCTGGGGCGAGCTGGAAGAGTATGAAGGCGAGGTCGTCTGGGGCGAGCTGACCATCGATCAGCAGTCCCTGGTACATTACCCTGCCGTGGATCGCAGCAAGGTCTACTGGATCGACAGCGGCGACTATTTTCACGCCATGACCTGGTGCTACGGTCTGGAAAAGGACATCGAAGATACGGGAGATTCGGATGTAAAGCACGCCTCCAGCAGCAAAGCCGTGCTGGAAGGCACGACTGCCTGCAGCAAGTGCGTGGGCACCGACCCCCTGCCCCGCCTGCGCAAGCTGTTCTTTGGAACGGTCAAGGACCGCGACGAGGAAGCCGCCGCTGAAAGCAACGGCGAAGAATAACCTTTATCCGGTGATTTCCGACGATTTTCGATAGTCTCCGATGACTTCGATAGCTGCGATGGTTTTTGCATCGACGGCGGACAGAAACCCCCGGCCTCTTGCGGCCGGGGTTGTTTTCATCCTGTATTTCCTATCCTATCTGTCTTCGTCTTCTGTCAGCGCCATCTTGTGCGCTACCATAACCTCGGCATCGTAGCAGGAGAATGCTTCCTCTACAAATTGTTTGGGCAGCTTCGGCGTAATCAGGCTGACCGCCGGCACGATGAGAAGCGATACGATCATGGATACCGCACCGGCATGGATTGATGTGGTATAGCCTGTAAAGAAGTTTGCCATGTTGATGCCCAGGCCCGTAACCAGGCTGGCCCACGCGCCCATCTTCGTAGACTTCTTCCAGAACAGTCCCCACACGAAGGGCCCTAAAAAGCATCCGGACAGCGTTCCCCAGGAAAGCGACATCAGCGATGTGATTAAATTGTTGGGGTTTAACGCGATCATCACCGAAATCAGCACGAACACGCCGCACAGCCCCCGGATGATTTTTACCTGACTGCTGTTATCCATATTTTTTACGAATACAGGCTTTAAAAAATCCAGGGTAAAGGTGGAACTGGAGGCAATGACCAGCGACGACAGCGTGGACATCGAAGCCGACAATACCAAAATTACCACCACGCCGATGAGAAGATCGGGCAGGCTGTTCTGAATCATGGCAGGAACAATATCGTCAAAGGCGATGCTGCCGTCCGGCGCCGCTTCCACAAACAGCCGGCCGAAGGCACCGTGAAAATAAGAACCGCCCGCTACGATCAGCGCAAATACCGTCGATACGATGGTGCCTGTCTTAATAGCTGCCTCGCTCTTAATCGTATAGAATTTATGCACCATCTGCGGCAGCCCCCAGGTGCCAAGGCTGGTGAGGATAACCACGCTTAAAAGTCCCAGGGGATCGGGTCCGAAAAACGAAGCGTAAGCGCCCTTCATCTCTGGTGCGCTGGCAGCCGTAAACTGCGACATGCCGATCATGGCGCCGGTCAGCCCTCCCTGCTGGTTGAGCATAACGATAACCACAGCAGCGATGCCGATCAGCATAATCGTTCCCTGGATCATATCGTTGATCGCTGCTGCCATATAGCCGCCAGCGATGACATACACTGCTGTCAATACCGCCATTCCGATCATGCAATACGTAAAGTCGATACCGAAGGCCATGGAAAACAGCCCCGACAGCCCCTTGTACACCGATGCGGAGTAAGGCACTAAAAAGATAAAAATGATAACCGCTACCGCAATGCGAATCCACGGGCAGCAGTAGCGCTTGGCAAAGAAGTCCGGCATAGTGGCCGAATCGAAGTGCTTTGTCATAATGCGCGTCCGGCGGCCCAAAACCACCCAGGCCAGAAGGCTGCCGATCACGGCGTTTCCGATGCCGATCCAGGTGGAGGATACGCCGTAAGCCCATCCGAACTGCCCGGCATAGCCCACGAAAATAACGGCAGAAAAGTAAGACGTTCCGTAAGCAAAGGCCGTCATCCACGGCCCTACATTTCTGCCGCCCAAAACAAAATCGCCGACATTGGCGGTGTTTTTGCGGCAATACAAACCAACCCCCACAGTGACGGCGAAAAATGCGATCAACAATAAAATTTTAATACCCATGGTGTTTCTCCTTCCAACCTACTGTACTGCAAATTTTCTGCATTTCCTCCACGGGTGTGGAAATGCAGCCTCTGTCCTCTCTCTTCCTACTGTTCTACCTTGTACCTGCCTGTGCGAGAGAGCCTTTCAACTACGGTTCTAATGTAGCACACCTGCCTGCTATCGTCAAGAAAAATTATTCGCCCTCAGGGACTTCCTGTTGCGCTGCCGGCGCTTCCTGGCCCTGTTCCTCCACCGCCTCTGCCTGTTCGATCTTCTTTTTCTCCGCGGCGAGCTCCTCTCGCAGCTGCAGAGAATTCCAGCGCAGATTGTTCGGCGTTACGATGGCCCGCAGGTCGATTTCATAGATGCCCCGGGTGCGCTTCATGCGATCCAGAAAGTCGTTCATGGCCACTGCGGTAAAGTTTTTCATCACGATCATCGTTTCTGAAAATCCCGGTCCCTCATAGACCTCCTCTGTTCTCGCCACACCGGAAATCTCCGCCAAAGCGCCGATGGGCTGCAGGTATTCTGCTGGCGCTATGTGCACGTATTTCAGATCCAGGCTGTCGCAGAGCATCTCCAGCGCAATCACCGAGTCCACCTTCAAATTGTACAAAAGCACCATAGCGCCCTGATACATGGGATTTCCCGCCTTCTTTTTCTTTTTGAAAAAATTTCTCATTTCCGTTCCTTTCTCATTTCCCATCCGTTTCGATATAGCGCATGGAACCGTTTTTATGCAATCTGTAATTGACAAAGGTTTTTACGATGTAATAAATCACGCCAAAGGCGGGAACGCCGATAATCATGCCGACAATCCCGAACAGGCCGCCCGCAAGCAGGATGGCGAAGATAACCCAGAAGGCCGACAGCCCTGTGGATTCTCCCAGGATCTTAGGACCGATTACATTGCCGTCCAGCTGCTGCAAAATCAGGATAAATACGATAAAAATCAGGCCCTGCTTCGGACTTGCCAGCAAGATCAGAATGGCGCTGGGAATTGCGCCGATGTACGGCCCAAAGAAGGGGATTACGTTGGTAACGCCGACGATAACACTGACTAAAACGGTATATGGCATGCCCATAACGCTGAGGCTGGCAAAGCACAGAAGGCCGATGATCAGAGAATCCAGAAGCTTTCCGGTAATAAACCCGCTGAAAATCCTGTCGCTTTCTTCGATGGTGTGCAGCACGATTTTCGCCTCCTTAGGCCGGAAGCAAGCGTAGATCAGCTTCTTTCCCTGCCGGGCAAAGTGCCTTCTCTCCGTCAGCACATAGACGGAAACGATAATTCCGATGATTAGGTTGAGCAGCACGTTGACCACATCTACCACGCCGGAGGTAACCACCGACATAGCCACGTTGATCGTCTGCCACATGCCGTCGTTCAGCCAGTGTTCCAGCTTTGCTTCCAGCTGGGCGGTAGCCGTCTCGATTACGGATGCGATCTGCCCGTGCTCGGTCATTTTCTGCTGCACCTGGTCCGACACATATCCCAGCTGATCGGGCAGCGAGGTAATCAGATTCGTTACGTTGTTGCGAAGCTCCGGCCAGATCATGCTTCCCAAAATGTAAAAGAAAGCTGCCGAAAGCAGGTACACGACGACGAGGCTCGCTCCCCGCGCCAGCGTTTCCCGACCCGTGGCCTGCCGGATCTTCCGCTCAAAAAAATTGGTAGGCGTCCGCAGCAGATACGCAAACGAAAGGCCGAACAGGATGGGCTGAAGAATGCCTCCCACTGCGCCAAGAAACGCGCGTATCTCCTTCCAGCGCAGTATGATAAAATAGAGAGTAATCGCTGCCGCAATGACAAAAAACATCCAGAGCCACCGCCGGATATCCTCCGAAAAGCGATATTCTCTTTTGTGTTTTTCCTCTTCTCTCATTCGGATTTCCTGCCTTTCCCCTGACTGGTCTGCGCCTCTGCACAGGTAATTGCAATCTCATTGGCCAACATAAAACTTTTGAATTTCCGTTTCTTTCACAAACGCTTCTTTATAACCGGAAAGGCGCTGGAAATGCTCTGTCTGCATGTGCGCACAAAGCGCCTCTTCGCTCTCCCACGCTTCAATTAAAAGCAGTTGGTCCGAGCGCATCGCCGGCAGAAAATAATCGTAGCGGATGTTTCCTCTCTCGCCTCTGAATACGGCCGGAAGGCCTGACTGCTCCAGCGTCTGCGCATATTCCCCGGCGTTTTCTTTCAACAGATGATACGTTACATGTAAAAGGATCATACTTATGCAGCCTCCGTTTCTTCCTTTCCCCAATCTCCTGCCTTCAGGCGCAGGATGGTCTGTACGACGGTTTCGTGCCGCAGCGACTTGACATCGAAGCGAAACAGGCGGAAGGTGGATTCCAGCAGAAAGCTGATGCCAAATACGGCGATCACCGTTCCCAAGCCTACCTTTGCGCCCATCAACCATCCGATCAGCAAGACCGTTGCCTCGATGGCCCCGCGGATAGCGCCCACCGGAATCCTGGGCAGCCGCTTTCCTATGGCTACCATCAGAGAATCCCTCGGCCCGCCGCCGAGGCCTCCGCGGATGTAAAAATACGTGCCGATGCAGATCAGCTCCTGCCCCAAAAGCAGCATGGCGACGCCGATAAAAAAATTCTCCTGCCTGGGCAGAAAATCAATCCACTGCAGCAGGTCCACTACCTTGCCGATAATCAGCGTATTCAGTATTGTACCCACGCCGATCTTTTCGTGCATCAGGACATCGACAGCCAGAATGATAAGCCCGCTGAGAACGGAGACATTTCCGTAAGAAATCCCCGTGACATTGGAGCATCCCATGTTGAATGCATCCCACGGCGCCAGCCCGATGTTTGCCTGAATGCTGAAATAAAACCCCAGCCCACACAAAAACAGGCCGAACAGAATGCCGCCGATGCGCTGGCTGAACATAACCCATTGCTTCATTTATGTACTCCCTCTCTTCGCGGTCCTATCCCGCTGCTGCGCCTGACCGCTACTGTTCAGTATACCAAAAAAAGCAAGGCTTGTCTCTGCTTATTTTCATTTTCTTTCCTGCTGGCTTTCGCAGAACAAAAGGCGTTCCACCAGGCTCAGCGCTTCTAAAAGCTGCGCTGCGGGAATCTGGCCCGGAGCCGAGGCCCTGCCGGCCGTGCCAAAGGTAACCGCAGACCCGAATACCTGCCCCGCAATTCTGCTGACAGCACCGATCTTTGACATCGACATGGCAATCAGCGGGCAGTCCAGCGCCTCTGCGCTCTGCGCCGCGGCTTTTAAAAGCTCCGCCACATCGGAAGCACAGCGGGGCATCACAGCGATTTTTACGATGTCTGCGCCCCTCTGCCGCATGCGAAGCAGGCGCTGCCTGATAACCTCTGTCTCCGGCGTGCTTTGAAAATCGTGGCTGGAAAGAATCACCCGCACTCCTGCTGCCGATGCTTTGTGCATCAGCCTGTCCACGGTCTCTTCCTCCAAAAAAAATTCGAAATCCACCAGGTCTGCCTGTCCGCTTTCGATCACCGCTTCGTAAAGCGCCTCGTACTGCTGCAGCGAAATCGGCGCATGGCCGCCCTCTCCCTGCGTCCGGAATGTAGCCAGAAGCGGAAGGCTGCCCAACATTTCCCGCAGCCGCAGCAGTGTCTGCACGGCATCCTGTGGCCGCTGCACCTGAGAAAACCAGTCCATGCGCCACTCTGCCATCTGCGCACCTGCCTGCAAAAGCGCCGCGGCCTCTGCCATCAGCTGCGCCTGTGAGCTTCCGGTCATGGGCACGCACAGCTTGGGCCTGCCACAGCCGATTGTAAGTCCCCGCACCGTCACTGTCTTGTTCTTCGCATGTAGTATATCATCCATCGCCTGCCTCCTCTTTCTGCGCATTTCTTCTATCATACCTTATTTTTCCGGCGAAGAAAAGAACCCTGCCGCAAAAAACAGCGGCAGGCTACAGCGCCTGCGGCCCGAATACGGCGATGTCCCCGGTTTCGCCGCTTTCTGCAGATTCGCCTGCCGTATCTTCTTGCCCCGTCCGACGTTCCCATTCTTCGACAACGGCCGTTGATAGCTCCTTCAGATATTGTCCGTAAAATTCTCCCAGCTTTTCCGCCTCTTTCACAAAGCGGTGCGTTGCAACGGCTGCCGAACGCGCGTATTCAGTCGCATCCGGCATGCCGGCGCATCCGAAGCTTTCAGCCATGCAGTCGTCGGCAACTGCAAAGGCGGTAATGGCGGTAAATCCCATAAGAAAAAAGATGATCTTCTGAAAAATGTTCATGCCCTGTCCTCTCTTCTTCGGACCGCAGCCGCATGCGTTTTTCGCGCTGTTACTGTGCGCTGTTTTTCAGATACTCGGCGATGATGTCCGCCAAGTAGTACCCGGTCAGCTTCGCCTGCTCGATGGTGTTTTCGTTATTTCCCACCTCGATCAGCACGTGATGGTCCGATATGTACTGATTGAACTTATAGTCTTTTTCTATGATTTTTCCCGTAAAATTGGGATATAGCGCCTCTGCTGCCTGGTTCAGATCCTTGACCGTCTGCGTCAGCTGCTGCACGTTGGGATTTCCCTGTCCGATTACATACCCGTAGGTCGCTGCTGTTTTTCCCTCGATGGAAACGGTCTTTCCTACGCTGCCCGCATACCCTGCGGCATCCCGGTGCAGGTCTATGACCAGCGCCAGCTTCGGGTATTGCGCCAGGTATTCCTTTGCCGTTGCCAGCGAGCGGGAGTACGACTGGTTGTACGATGGATTGTCGTGGATCGTCTCATCGTGAATCACCGTATATCCCAGCTCCTCCAATCTGGCTGCCAGCGCATCCCCCACCTGGCGCACCGTTCCTTCCTTGTCCACAGAATGGAAATTGCCTACGCTGACCGGCTGATAGGATTCTGTCGTATGCGTGTGGTAAATCAACACGGAAGGGGTTTTTACGCTGTCCGTAATCGCTACCGGCGTGGTGGCCTGCTCCTGCGAAGCATCTGCCTGCACGATATCCTCCTCTGGCGGGCTCTGCTCTTGCTGTCCCTCATTTTCTGCTGCGGATGGTTCGTTCCCCGCTGCCTCGCCTTCTCCCCCGGTTTTGTCGCCGTCTTTTTCCTGTGAAGATACCAGAATTTCTCCGTTATCCGCAAGCGCTGCATCATCTGCCGCGCCTTCCGCAGGATTGCCTGCACCCTCCTGCTGCGCCTGGCTGTTTACCGCCACCACCGGAAGTGACATGTCGGTCAGGGCCCTCACCGCTGTCATCACCCTGAATTCGCGAACCGTAATCTCCGAGCCTCCTCCTTCTGTTTCATCCCCGTAGCCGCCGCCCTGACTGCCTCCGGGAAGCGCTTCTCCGATATCCTCCGCTGCTTCGGCCATCGCTTCTCTGATCCCGCTGCGCATTTCCTGCGATTGCAGAAACAGCGCCGCAGCCAGCAGCAAAACCATCCATAAAGCGCCCGTTGATCTTCTGCTTCTCATATACTTCCCCTTTTCTCTGCACGATGCTGTGCCTTTGCACGCCGTTACTTTCCCTCGTTTGCAAGGTGTATCTTTCCTTATTATATACGTGCAGAGCCGCGTTTATGCCCGCAATACCCGCAGAAAACCGACGGCAAAAAAGAAAAAACCAGGGAGACACACCTGGTTTTTCGCGTTGTTTCGCTTTTGCGCATTTAACTTATGCGCGTTGTGGGGACGGGTGAGATTATTCTGCTGCCTTGGCTTTCTTTAATGCCTTGGACATTCTGGAAACTTTTCTCGAAGCAGCGTTCTTATGGATGGTTCCCTTGGAAGCCGCCTGCATGAATTTCTTTTCCGCCAATGTCTTTTTCTCAGCCGCTGCTGCGAAATCGCCTGCAGCTAAAGCCTTTTCGAAGTTCTTGACAACCGCCTTCAGATGACCTTTGACTCTTCTGTTCGCCGCGGTCTTCTTAGCGATGACGCTGATTCTCTTCTTTGCAGATTTAATGTTTGCCATATCGTTTCACCCCACTTTCGTAAAATATCGCAACTTGAAGTATATATGAATAGAAGGAAAATTGCAAGGGGAAAATACGGAAAAGAAAGAAATTAAGGAGAAATTTTTATGATTTACACCGATTTAGCCATTGAAAGTGCCGCTGCGCTGCAAAGCGACCCAGGCAACGCTGCCGGACTCTCTGGCGTAACCATCGACGAGGATCGCTTTTCCGACGATGTGCTCGTTACGCGCATTGTCGTGGAAGAGGAGGAAGCTGCCCGCCGCATGGGCAAGCCCTGCGGCTCTTACATTACCATCGAATCGAAACAGCTGCTGTCCGATTCGCAGTCCTCCGCACGAAAGACCAGCCGCGCCCTGGCAAGGGAGCTGTCGCGCCTGATTCCCTTTCACGATCACTTAAAGGTTCTGGCCGCCGGCATCGGCAACGAAAAAATCACGCCGGATTCCCTGGGGCCTCATACGGTTTCCAAGATCCGCGTTACCCGGCACCTGTTTCTCATGTACGATTGCGACGGCGACCCGGAACAGTCCAATGTCTGCGCCATCAATCCCGGCGTCATGGCGCAGACCGGGGTAGAAACGGCGGAGATCCTGCGGCGCATCGTGGATTTTATCCGGCCGGATGCACTGCTTGCCGTAGATTCGCTTGCCGCACGCGATATCGACCGCATGAATACTACCATCCAGATGACCGATACCGGCATTTCTCCCGGCGCCGGCGCCAATAACCGCCGCGCACAGCTGACGAAGGACACTGTCGGCTGCCCCGTAATCGCCATCGGCGTCCCCACGGTCATCCATTGCGAAACGCTGCTACAGGATTCTCTGCCGGAGGCGGCTCAGAACATCGGCCTTCCGCCTCTAAAGGCCCCTGACCTCATCGTTACGGCAGCCAACATCGACCAGGTCATACACAGCTTTTCGTCCGTCATCGCCGAGGGCATCGACTTCGCCCTCCATCCCGGTCTGTATCCGGAAGTGGTTTCCACCGGAGCCGGGCTGTAAGGGGCCGAACCCTGCTTTCGCAGAACGTAAGTTCCCAAAAACGCAAGGCCGCCGCAAGAGCTGCGGCGGCTGCTTTGACTGCGCAGGCGCAGTCATTTATAATCATTACTCTACCTGTTACGTTGTGTGTTGTTTTTCCCCTATTTATTCAAAATGATATCCAGGACAACCCGGTCCATCTTCGCCATACCCTCTTTCGATACGCGGACAAAGTTGTCGATCATTTCCTGCTCGCTCTCCCCGACGACGCCGTCCGTTGCGGCGATGCCGCGGCCTTCCATGGCCATCAGGGCCGCCAAAAGCCCGGCGTGCGTGCAGGTCGCTACCTTCATGGCGCATCCGGCCTTCGCTCCGTCGCACATCATGCCAGCCACATTGCCCAGGGCCGTTTTCATTGCGGAGAGCATCTGCGCCTCTGCCCCGCCCATCAGATACACCGTGGCGCAGGCTGTTCCAGATGCGGCGATTACCGCTCCGCAGACAGCGGAAAGCACGCCTAATTTTTCTTTGATATGGATGGCCATCAGGCAGCTGACAGCTACGGCGCGCAGCGTTTCCAGCCGGCTTTTCTGCCAGGCCTGGGCCACGCAGATTACGGGCAGCGTGCAGGTCAGTCCCTGATTGCCGCTTCCGGTGTTGCTCATAACCGGGATATCCGCTCCTGCCATCCTGGCATCTACGGCAGCGATGGTCCGGGCTATGGTGTTGTTAATCCAGTCGCCGGCCACGGCCCCGTCCGAAATTTTTCCGTGCAGCGCCGCGCCAAAGGCGGTGCCATACCCCTGCATAAGGCCTGCCTGCGAGATGGCGGTGTTCATTTCCACCGCCTGGGCGACCCGCTCCAGATCTTCTTCCTGGGCTTCTTTTACAAATTGCAGAATGGATGCGATGGAAAGAACACTGTAGTCGGGCTTCGGCATGCCTTCTGCCGGCTGCGAAGCGGCCCCGTCCTGCAAGCTGCGATCCTGCGCCGCTTGTTTCTCACAGTCGCTTTCCACGGGTTGTCCATCCACCGTGACGGATGCGATGTGCAGATAGTCGTCTTCTATCGTAACCTCCGCACAGCCTCCTTCGGTGCAAACCTTTACCCGGATGTACAGCGTCTTTTCCGTATCGGCCACGTGCGCGCTCACCTTTTTCTGCGCGATCATGGCATCGGCCTGGCGAAGATGCTCTTCTGTCAGCTGTGACAACACCTCCAGGCCATCTTGCGCCCTGCCGCCCAGCGCCCCCAGGGCGAGGGCGAGAGCGATGCCGCAGCGGCCTTCTGTCCGCGGAATGCAGACAGCCGAGGCATTTTTGATGATATTGACTGACAGCCAGGCCTCTATCGACAGAATTTCACCCGTCAGATAGCTTTTTGCGCAGGCAGAGCCGTAAGCTACGCCTACAGGGTCGGTACAACCCAGTGCTGGTTTCAGCTGCTCTTCCAGTATTTGAATGAATTTCTGTTTTTCCATAGACGATGCTGCTTTCTATTTTTTATCAATGCGGATCTGACAGATGGGCTCGCCCTTGGCAATGACATCCCCCAGCTCAAAAGAGTAGCCGTCAAAGCGCGAAACGATGCCGCGGTCGCCATCCATGGCGATATCGCAAAGAAGGGCGATATCTTCGTTGGAAGCGCCAGCCTTCTTCCACGCCGCTACCAGCGGGCAGTAATGGAAATCAATGTGGAGCGCCTTCTCCGAGGTTTCCTTAAATTCCATCTCAAAGACCTTGCGCGTGGTTTCGTCGGCAAAGACTTTGGCAAATTCCCGCAGATCTTCTGGGTCTTTGCAGTTTTTCATCATCTTTTCGATGCCGTGAAAGCATCCGCAGCGATAAATGGCAGCGCGGCCCAGCTTTTCCATATCCGCTCCAGCCTTGCGCGCTTCATCCAGCAGGAAATAAAACCACGTCGCCCTGTGCTCGATGGCGTTTCTTACCAGCGTTACCTTTTCTTCGTTAATCGTCGGGTTGTTTGCAATCTCAGCCATAATATCTCTCCTTTTCTTCCCCTGTGCATGGTTTCTGCCATGAGAAAATATATTCTTTTATCATAGATTAAACTCGGCCCTTGGGGCCGAGTCAACAGGTAATTGATATATTTTTTGAATTTTTTTCCGAAGCTGCGCAAAGATGTCCGGCCTGGCCTTCAAGCGCCAGCGTTTCTTTCAAAGTTGAACCTCTGCTTTGCTGCTACAAAAACCGCTCCACGATAAAAACCGTGAGGCAGGCACACGCCGCTACGCTCACCAGCCCCTTTTCCCTCCACGCCAGCACGATGGCAACAGCAAAGCCTGAGGCAGCGGAAATCACGGAAGCGGTAGAGGTTAAAATCGCCGGAAAGGTCATCGCCGCCAGCGTGGCGTAGGGGACATAGTACAGAAACGACTGGACAAAGCGGTTTTCGATGCGCCGGCGAATCAGCGTCAGCGGCAGCACGCGGATCAGATATGTAATCCCCGCCATGACTAAGATATACAGATAGATATTTCCTCTCATCGGGCGTCCCCTCCTTCCTGTGCTGCGGCTGTCCCCTGCGCGGCCGCTGCATCCTGCACCCCTTCTTCCTCCACAGGTTTTAAAACCGCTGCAACACCGGCTACAGCGATGGTGATAATGATAATCTGAAAGCCGGAGGAAATGGCTTTGAGGGCCGGAACCATCTGAAACAGCAGGCTTGCCGCCATGGCGAAAAGCACCGTGCCAGCGATCATCTTATCCTTTTTCGCAGGTGGCAAGATGACGGCTAAAAACATGCCGTAGATGGCGATGCCCAGAGCGCTGATCAGGCTCTCCGGCAGCACCTCGCCGCATAAAACGCCCAGCACAGTGCCGCTGGTCCAGCCCGGTGCTGCGGCGCAGATCAGGCCGTAGTTATACCAGGGCTGAAGCCTCCCCGGCCGGCAGACCGAAACGCCGAAAATTTCATCCGTGACGCCGTGGGCCACAAAGAAGCGGTGGACAAACGGCGTGTTTTCATCCCACTTCTGCGAAAACGCACAGGCCATCAGGCAATATCGCAGGTTCAGCACCAACTGGGTTAAAAGCATTTCCACATAGGATGCCTTTGCGCCAATCAGTCCCAGCGCCGCAAACTGCCCCGCTGAGGTCAGGTTTGTAATGGACATCAGCCCCGCCTGAAAGGCTGTCATCCCCGTTTCCTTTGCCATGATGCCAAAGGCGAAGGACACCGCAAAATATCCTAAGCCGATGGGAATGCCGTCTCGAATCCCCTGTTTCCACAGAGAACCGCTGCGCGCTTCGTTTTCTGCCATACATGTAACTCCTCTCACACAGGCTGCAGCGCCCGTCTGCTGTATTTAACCATCTGGCAGCAGGCAACAGCCACATAAACCATTGTAATTCATACGGTTTTACTATATAATGCAATCATATCATAAGTAAAGTTAAGTTTTTTCATTAAACTATTATTTTTTCTAATATATAAACGATTCTCCGGAGGAACTATGAACCGCTACCAGATTTTCTTAAAAGTCCTCGCGCTCGGCAGCTTTACCAAAGCCGCCGAGGAGCTGGGCTACACCCAGTCCGCCGTCAGCCAAATGATCCATTCCCTCGAGTCGGAAATGGGAACAACGCTCCTGCTGCGCTCCCGCAGCGGCGTCGAGCTGACCGCCGACGGCAGTGAGCTGCTTCCCTATATCCACAACATCTGCAACAGTTACCACAGCCTGTCGGAAAAGCTGAAGGAAATGCACGGCCTGAAATCCGGCGTCATCCGCATCGGCACCTTTTCCAGCGTTTCGTGCCACTGGCTTCCCGGGTTAATCAACGAATTTCAGAGGGCCCATCCGGATATCAGTTTCCAGATTTATCAGGGGATGGAATACTCCGATATGCAGCACTGGATTAAGGACGGCCAGGTGGACTTCAGCTTTTCCAGCCAGCACGTTCTGGACGGCCAGCACATCGCCCTGTGCGAAGACCGGATGTTAGCGATCCTCTCGCCGGACCATCCCCTGGCCGACCGAAGCGTTATCCCTCTGTCCGAACTGGTGAAAGAACCGTATATCTTGCTGGAGGAAGGCTCTCTCAGCGAACTGACAGAAACCTTCCAAAACCTGCACCTTTCGCCCAACATCCGCTATCGCGTCCACGACGACTATACCATCATGTCCATGGTGGAGCTGAATATGGGTGTTTCTATCATATCGGAAATTTTTCTAAACCGCATGCCCTACCGCCTCACAGCCCGCGAGGTCGATCCTCCGATCACCCGCACGCTGTCCCTGGTCTTTCGCCGCTTCGAAACCCTGCCGGTGGCTGCCAGGCACTTTATCGACCTCATTGTAAGGACCTACGGTCAAAGCCCGGAGGGCCTTTCTGCGTGGAACGCCATGTCCCGCTAACACGTGGCAAAGGCCTGCCGGATCTCCCAGCCGATGCGCCCGATTTCCTCTTTTGCCTGATCGAATCTGTACCAGTACAGGAGAAATCCGTGCATGAGACCGCGGACGCGCCGGCATAAGACCGGCGTTTTCGAAAGGAAAAGACGCCGGGCAAACGCTTCGCCGTCGTCTCTCAGCGGGTCGCACTCCGCGCTCAGGCACAGCGTTTTTGGCAAGCCGCTCAAATCCTCCGCCCTGCCCGGATTGAGATACGGATGGGCCTCGTCTGCACCTTTTGGCACATACTGCCGCATAAACCACTCCATCGACGAACGAGGCAGCACAAAGCCTCCGTTTCCGAAATCGCGAATCGAATCCGAATCTTTCGATAAATCCCTGCCTTCGCTGTCGAGGCATCCAAACGATCCGTAGCAAAGGATCTGCAGCCCGATGCGAAGCTCTTCTATCGCACAGCCGGCGCGGTTTTCCTGCGCTGTCCTCCGTACAAGCGCCTGCCATCGCGGATGCGCCTGCAGCTGTCCGCGCAGGTAATCGCGGTGCATCATCGACACCACGGCACTGATCGTCGCTCCGGCGCTGTCGCCTGCCAGCGCGATGCGGCTGCGGTCTGCGCAAAGCTCCTGCACGTGGGCAAAGGCCCACAAAAGCGCCCGATAGCCATCCTCCATGCAGGCGGGCCAGGGGTGTTCCGGCGCCAGGCGGTATCCCACGGAAAGCACCACGCAGTCCGCGGCGTTGGCGATGCGGCGGCACAGGTCGTCGTGGCTTGCGATGTTGTGGATTACGAAACCGCCTCCGTGAAAATACAAAAGCAGGGGGCGCGGCCTGCCGTCTGCGGCAGGCCAAAAAACCCTCGCCGGGATCGCTCCTGCGCGGCAAGTTTTATCATCCGGCGGAATCTGCAGATCCCGCCAGCCCGCAATGCTTTCGCGGTGCACTTTGTCGTTAAAGGTTATGTCCGAAGCCTTCCGCAGCATGTCCACCGGGGCGCAGAGCGCCGGCGGATGGTTCAGTTTCTGCTTATAAAATGCCCGCACCTGCGGATGCAGCAGGCGCTGCAGCTCTTCGATCCTCTCTTGCGATCCGCATTCGATTCCGGAATGTTCCATCGACAGCCCCCTTCTTTCTAAAAACAGCTGCGAAGCGTTTCTTCATCGGGCTTTGTATCGGTCAGCATCCCGGTGAGGAAATACGCTGCGCCGCCAAACAGCAACGCAATAACGATTTCGTGGATGTGGAAGGGTGCGATCTTCACCTGGTTGAAAAAGACGAAGGTCGCCACGCCCACGATAATCGAGGCGATGCAGCATTTGGCATTGCCCTTCTTCCAGTAGAGCCCTCCGACCAGCGGCCAGAAGAACGTAGCCTCGAGCCCGCCCATGGCAAACAGGTTAATCCACACGATGATATCCGGAGGCGACAGCGCAAAGAGGAAGGCGACGATGCCTAAAACCAGCGTAATGAGAAAACTGTAGCCGGAAATTTTTTGTTCTGCGGCAGCTTTGTCCGTCTGCGCATCCTTTGCGAGATAGCAAAGCCACAGGTCTTTGATCAATGTAGCTGAAGCCAGAATCAGAAGCGAGGATACGGTGGACATGACCGCTGCCAGCGGCGCTGCTAAAAACAGGCCCGCCGCCCAGCTGGGCATATAGCTCAGCACCACGTAGGGAATGACCTGGTCCGTGCTTGCGATCCCCTCCTCCGGCAGCAGCGGCAGCGTCAGTGCGCCAGCAAAGTGCATGCCGATCATCAGGATGCCCACGACGACGGTTCCGTAGAGCATGGCCCTGTGCATGGACTGCGTGTCTTTAAACCCCATGCCGCGCACAGCGGTCTGCGGCAGCCCCAGAACTCCGACACCTACCAGCACCCAGAACGAAATCATATATCCCGGCGTCAGCGCCGCATTGCCGTCGCTGTAGGGCCCTTTGCCCAAAAGGTCCCAGCCGGGGTTGATCTCCGACAGCTGCGAGGTAATCGCCTCCATGCCGCCGCCCGCGCGCAGGACGAAAAACAGCAGTAAAAATGTACCGATAGTCATAATGATTCCCTGAAAAGTGTCGGTAATGACCACTGCCCGAAAACCGCCGATTGATGTATAAAGGATGACGATTGCGGCAAACACCGCAAGCCCCACGCCGTAAGGAAGCCCCGTCACCGACTGAATCAGCGTCGCGCCGCCGATGAACTGGGCCACCATCTGCGTAATGAAAAAGCAGACCAGGCAGATGCCGCACAGCGCAACGACCGCTGGGCTCTGATAACGCGCCCGGAAATAATCCGTTACAGTTACCGCATTGATCCTGCGGGAAATCAGCGCGAATTTCTTTCCCACCACGCCCAGCGTTAAAAAGGCGGTTCCGATTTGAATTGCCGCCACCCAGGACTGCGTCAGCCCCCAGCTGGCAGCCAGCCCCGGGCCGCCCAAAAAAGAGCTTGCGCTGGTATAGGTTGCCACCAGCGTCATCGCCAGCACCAACCCGCCCATGGAGCGCCCGCCCATAAAATAGCTCTGAAGAAAGCCGCCCTCAGCCGCCTGCTTTGCCGAGCGTCGGCTCATAAAAATACCCAGCGCCATGTTGGCGAGCAGGTAGGTAAGAAGTATACATAAAATTGTAATCTGTTTACTTGTCATCTTCGCCCTCCTCCGACAACGGGAAATTTACGAATACCTTTTTCAGCAAAAATGCGACGCCAGCCACGGCTACAACGAATACCCCCGGCGTAGATAATACCCACCACAGCGGAAGATTCATCACCCGGATGGGAACTCCCGACAGACCGTAGCCAAAGCCCACGTGCCAAACAAAGCACAAAGCAAACAAGGCCACCGTAGCTCTGACCTCCTTTCGAATCTGACGATCCTTTTCTTTCTGCGTCATCCTTTTCATTTTCTTCTGTTCTCCTTTCAGACCTGAACGCATAAAAAAATCCGCGGTTTCGCACGGGATTTGCACCGATGCAAACTCACGGATGGATAGAATTCCCCTTCCTTTTACAGACGCCTGCCTGCAGATGTATTTTGCGCGCCAGCTTTTTTACGTATCGTTCCTATCCGGGCAGGATACGACCGTCATCTACTCTGCTGCACTCTCTTTTTCTCCGCACAGACGCTATGTAATCTGGTATAGTTTCCTTCAGGAATACTGTCCATCGGTCTTACTATACCATTGGCCCCGGCCTGTGTAAAGTCCGAAGCCGCAAATTTTTATGGCGCTTCAGACGTATTTTCGCATAAATTTCAGCGCGTTCTTTTCCAGCCGGCTGACCTGTGCCTGGCTGATGCCGATTTCCTCTGCCACTTCCATCTGCGTCTTCCCGTCGAAAAAGCGCATGGTGAGAATCTTCTGTTCCCGCTGCGTCAGCTTTTTCATCGCCTCCGACAGCGACAGGTTTTCGATCCAGCGCGCATCGGTATTTTTCGTATCTTTCACCTGGTCCATGATGTAAATCGCATCCCCGTCGTCGTGGAATACCGGTTCGAACAGCGATACGGGCTCCTGGATAGAATCCAGCGCCAGGACCACATCCTCCTTTGGCAGAGAAAGCTCTGCCGCAATTTCCATGATGGACGGCTCTTTCTGGTTGGCTGTCGTCAGCCTCTCGCGCACCGACAGCGCCCGGTAGGCCGTATCCCGCAGCGACCGGGATACGCGGATGCTGTTGTTATCGCGCAGATAGCGGCGCAGCTCGCCGATGATCATGGGCACCGCATACGTTGAAAACTTTACATCGTGACTGGTATCGAAATTGTCCAGGGCTTTAATCAGACCGATACAGCCTACCTGAAACAAATCGTCGGGGTTTTCGCCCCGGTTGGAAAACCGCTGGATTACGCTGAGCACCAATCGCAGATTTCCCATGATGAATTTTTCCCTTGTCTGCTGATCGCCTCCCTTGATTTTCTCTATCATCTGTTTCATTTCCGCATCTTTATACACCGGCAGCTTCGATGTATTGATGCCACAAATTTCAACTTTGCTTGCCACTGCTGGCCCTCCATTCCGCTTTTTGTCCCCGAAGCGAATGCTGTTTCAGCTACTATATTTATGTACCGAATCTGCTGCTTTTATCCTGTCTTATCCCAATTTCCTGATTTCTTTTTGCAGCCGCAAAATGATTTTTTTTTCCAGCCGGGAAATGTAAGACTGAGAAATTCCCAAGGAATCCGCTACCTCTTTCTGCGTCATTTCCGCCCCGTTTTCCAGCCCGAAGCGCATCTCCATAATGCGCCTCTCCCTGCTGGACAGTTTGGACAGCGCGTATTCCAAAAGCCCTTTATTGACCTCCTCCTCAATGTGATGGTATACGATGTCGTTTTCCGTTCCCAGGATATCGGAAAGCAGAAGCTCGTTGCCATCCCAGTCCACGTTCAGCGGCTCGTCGAAAGAAACCTCTGCCTTATTTTTCGAACTGCGCCGCAGGTGCATCAGGATCTCGTTTTCGATGCAGCGCGAGGCGTAGGTCGCCAGTTTGATATTCTTCTCCGGGTCGAAGGTGTTGACCGCCTTAATCAGGCCGATGGTGCCGATGGAAATCAGATCCTCTACATTGGTCGCACTGTTTTCAAACTTCTTGGCAATGTAGACAACCAGCCGCAGGTTGCGCTCGATCAGGATGGTGCGGGCGCTCTGCGGGTCGATGGCAAGCTGCTTCATCAGCTCCTTTTCCTCTTCCGGTGAAAGCGGCGGCGGCAGCGTTTCGCTTCCGCCGATGTAGAAGATCTGCCTCGGTTCCAGGTCGAATAAAAACCAGTCCAATCTGCTCAGTATACAATTTACTTTATATATAATAATTTTTTTAACATGCGAAAGGATATTCTTTCCCTGCCGTATCAGTCTCATATTCCCATTCCCCCTGTTGTTTATATTCCGCCGCCTACTCCGCAAAATGCAGCTGTTCCCCTGTCAGAAACGAGTGGAGCAGCACCTGGTATCGCCGGCCTCCCTGGGCCGGCATCTGCATTCCCCGCGGCAGCGCCAGCACCGCCTGGTATCTCCGCGAAGGGCCTTCTTTGCTGACTTCTACATAATCCGGCCGAAAGGCCAAAAGCCTTCCGCTCTCGCCACCCGCCCCCTGGTAGGCGATAAAATGAAATTCTCCGGGAACGCTCTGCTTTGCCAGAAGCTCTGTAGAGCGCCCCTCCTGCCATACGCTGCGCACCGCCTCCCACTGCGATTCCGGCAGCGCCTGTTCTAAAAGGTGCCGTCCGAACTCCTCCTGCAGCAGGCAGACGGGGTTTCCGCTCTCGGGGTCGCGCAGCAGGTTTCCCGTATCCACAAATCCCTCGGCGTTTAAAATATTTCCGCAAAATGCCACGCTCACCTTTGCCGCTGTAGCAAAGCAGCGCAGTTTTTCCCTGATAAAGCTGAACAGCAGGTGCACACTGAGCGCTGTGGCAAGGCATCCGGCAGCGATATGTAGAAAGGTCAGCTGCTCCAGGTAAAAGCTGCCGTTGGCCGCGGCCGCCGGAGCTGTTAAAAGCCCTGCAAGCCCCATGGTTATCCCGCCCATGGCAAAGCTGACCATATAAAAGGCTCCCGTGCGCCCCGCAATCACCCGCCGGTTTGCGCCTCCGAAGGTCAGGCGGATTAAAACTACAGAAAAGAGCAGTTTTTGCAGCAGCGCTGCCCCGGCGTTCAGATTGTCCTGAAACAGCGTAAACGCATAGAGCCCGCACAGGGCAGCCCCCATAAAAAACCGAAAGCGGCCGGCCCGGCATCCGCAAAGTCTCTGCGTCAGCCACAGAAGCAGTCCTCCGGTCAGAAAGTTTTCTAAAAACAGGATTTCACCGTAAATGACCATATCCGTTCCCTCCCCTTAGCGTGGTGTAAGATCATTGCAACAAGAATTATATCCCCTTCTCCTGCATTTTTCTGTCGAAGTACGCTGTCGAATGTTTTCTTTTTTTGCCGGGAATGTCCCTCCTGCACACCTGCACTTTTTTCTGCAAAATTTTGAAAGAAAAATCCTTATTTTGCTTGAATCCTCCGCTATAAAACAGTAAACTTAAGTCATACTACTTTTATGGAGGTGAATTGTATCATGTCTTCTGTCACACAGCTGGCTCATCAGCTGCAAAGCGGCGAATGCGATCCCGCTTTATCCCGGGCCTGCGCCTGCGGTTTGGACGGACTTCCCAGCGCCAGACAGCGGGCTCTGTCCGTGGTAGACGGCTTCTGCAAGCGCTTTTCGCCATCCTCCCAACGCTCTGCCTGTCTATTCAGCGCTCCAGGGCGCACGGAGCTGGGCGGCAATCACACCGATCACCAACAGGGCTGCGTTCTGGCGGCTTCTGTCAATCTGGATATTTTAGCCTGTGCCTCAGAAAACGGCACGTCGCTTGTGCGCATACAGTCCGAGGGCTATCCGCTGCTTACCGTGGATTTGAGCTGCCTCACTCCTGTTGCGGAAGAAACCAATACCTCCGCTGCCTTAATCCGCGGCATCGCCGCCCGCATAAGCCAGCTGGGATTTACCCCCCGCGGTTTCGATGCCTATGCGGTTTCTAACGTGTTGCAGGGCTCGGGCCTGTCCTCTTCCGCCGCCTACGAGGTTCTCATCGGCGTCATTTTCAATCACTTTTTCTGCGGTGGCAGCCTGACGCCGGTTCAGATTGCCCAGGTCGGCCAGTACGCCGAAAATGTGTTTTTCGGCAAACCCTGCGGGTTGATGGATCAGATGGCCTGCTCCGTAGGCGGCATTACCTCCATCGACTTTGCCGATCCCCTTTGCCCGGCGGTTTCCAGGGTGGATTTCGATTTTTCCCGCTGCGGTTACGCCCTGTGCATCGTGGATTCCGGAGCGGATCACGCGGACCTGACCGGCGAATACGCGGCCATCCCGGCGGAAATGAAGGCTGTCGCCTCCCACTGGAACACCGATGTGCTGCGCCATGTCAGCGAGGAGGAATTTTTCCGCGAGCTTCCCCGGCTGCGCAGCTCCTGCGGCGACCGCGCCGTGCTGCGCGCCATCCACTTTTTTGCGGAAAACCGCAGGGCCGCACAGGAGGCCGACGCCCTCTCCCGCGGCGATTTTGCGGAATTTCTGCGGCTGTGCCGGGCTTCCGGCGCTTCTTCGTTTATGTATCTGCAAAACGTGTATTGCAGCTCCCATCCGGCGCAGCAGGCCGTATCTGTAGCCCTGGCTGTGGCCGACCGCCTGCTGTCAGACCAAGGGGCTCTGCGCGTCCACGGCGGCGGCTTTGCCGGAACGATCCAGGCCTTTGTGCCGCAGGCATCCCTTTCGTCCTTTTGCAGCGAAATGGAGGCCATGCTGGGCAAGGGCTGCTGCCATCCGCTGCACATCCGTTCCGCGGGCGGCATCGTTCTTGTCCCTTAACCATACATAACCCATCTCAGGAGGTGTTTTTCCCATGAAAATTCTCGTATTGGGCGGAGCCGGGTACATCGGCTCCCACACGGTTTACGAGCTGATCGCGGCCGGTCACGACGTGGCTGTGGCCGACAACCTGGAAACCGGGCACAGGCAGGCCGTCCATCCGCAGGCCCGCTTTTATCAGGGCGACATCCGCGACAGAGCGTTTGTCGATTCTGTCTTCGAACAGGAACCTGTGGATGGCGTCATCCACTTCGCCGCCAATTCCCTCGTCGGCGAAAGCATGACAAACCCGCTGAAATACTACGACAACAACCTGTGCGGAACAAAGGTGCTGCTAGAATCCATGGTCGCCCACAAGATCGGACGCATCGTCTTTTCCTCCACCGCCGCCACCTACGGCGAGCCGGAGCGCATTCCCATCCTGGAAACCGACCGCACCGAGCCGACCAACTGCTACGGCGAAACGAAGCTCTCCATGGAAAAAATGTTTAAGTGGACATCGCTCGCCCACGGTCTGCGCTTTGTTTCTTTGCGGTATTTCAACGCCTGTGGCGCTCATGCGGAGGCGAATATCGGCGAGGACCACCAGCCGGAAAGCCATCTGATTCCGCTGATCTTACAGGTGCCCAACGGCAAGCGGGCAGAAATCTCCATCTTCGGCGACGATTACGATACCAAAGACGGCACCTGCATCCGCGACTACATCCACGTAACAGATCTGGCGCAGGCGCACATCTTAGCCATGGAATATTTGATGAAGGGCGGCGAAAACGCCATCTTCAACCTGGGAAACGGCGTGGGCTTTACCGTCAGCGAGGTGGTGGAAACCGCCCGCCGCGTTACCGGCCATCCCATCCCGGCAAAGGTAGTTCCCCGCCGGGCAGGCGATCCGGCGCAGCTGATCGCTTCCAGCCAGAAAGCAAAAGAGGTTCTGGACTGGGCGCCGCGCTTCGATGACTTAGAAACCATCATCGCCACCGCCTGGCGCTGGCACAAAAATCATCCCAACGGATTTACCGAATAACGCAGGAGGTTTTTTATGGCCCATCCCATCGAAATGCTATCCGATTACGCGGTGTCTGCCGGCCTGATTGCGCCGGCGGACCGCCGCTATGCCATCAACAGCCTTTTGGAGGTGCTTCAGCTGAACGAAATCCCCGAGGAAGGCGGCGAAATCGCAGACCCGGGCGCCCCCTTGCCGCCGCTTTCGGACATCCTCGCGCAGCTTCTTGCCATCGCCGCAAAGCGGGGGCTTGTGGATGCGGATTCCATCGTCTCCTGCGACCTGTTCGACACAAAGCTGATGGGCCGGCTGACGCCGCCGCCAAGCCAGGTGATCCGCCGGTTTTACGACCTCTACCAGCGTTCGCCGCAGGAAGCCACCAACTGGTACTACCGCTTCAACCAGGATACCAATTACATCCGGTGCGACCGCATCGCAAAAGATGTGAAGTGGCTGTCCCCTACCGATTTCGGCGATCTGCACATTACCATCAATCTGTCCAAGCCGGAAAAAGACCCCAAGGCCATCGCCGCTGCCGGCGCTGCGGCTGCTTCGGGCTATCCCAAGTGCCAGCTGTGCGCCGAAAACGAGGGCTATGCCGGACGGCTCGACCACCCGGCGCGGCAAAACCATCGGGTTATCCCGCTTACCATCAACGAAAGCAGCTGGTACTTCCAATACTCGCCCTACGTTTATTACAACGAGCACTGCATCGTCTTTAACGCCGAGCACACGCCCATGAAGATCGACCGCGCCTGCTTCCGCAAGCTCCTGGACTTTGTGGCCCAGTTTCCGCACTACTTTGTGGGCTCCAATGCCGACCTGCCCATCGTGGGCGGCTCTATTCTCTCCCACGACCATTTTCAGGGCGGACGCTACATATTCCCCATGGAAACCGCTGAAATCGAGCAATCCTTCTGCGTCTGCGGCTTCGACGATGTGGCCTGCGGCATCGTGCGCTGGCCCATGACAGTGCTGCGGCTCTCCTGCGCTGAGAGCGGCCAGCTGATCGAGCTTTCCGACCATATACTGGCCTGCTGGCGGGGCTACACCGATGAAGAGGCCTTTATCTTCGCGCAGACCGACGGTATGCCGCACAATACCATTACGCCCATCGCCCGTTTCCGAAACGGCAAATACGAGCTGGATTTGGTGCTGCGCAACAACATCACCACGCCGGAGCATCCGCTGGGCGTCTACCATCCCCACGCCGAGCTGCACCATATTAAAAAGGAAAACATCGGCCTGATCGAGGTGATGGGCCTTGCAGTGCTTCCCTCCCGCTTAAAGACAGAGCTTTCCGCGCTGGCCGCACTGCTTCCCAGGCTGTCCGGCCAGGCGCTTTGCGACGCGATGCAGGCCGATCCCGCTGTAAAAAAGCACAGCGACTGGGTGATGTCCTTCCTGCCCCGGTACGAGCGGATTTCGCAAGATAACGCTATGGATATTTTAGAGCAGGAAGTCGGCCAGGTATTTGCCCAGGTGCTTTCCCACGCCGGCGTGTACAAGCGGACGCCGGAAGGCCGCGAAGCGCTGCTGCGCTTTCTCCGCCAGCTGTAGGTATCTTTTTGCGGCACAGTATGGGCAAACGCGTGCAGATCTATAGAGAAATCGACAGAAAAAAACCGCTCCTGCGATGATCTTCTCTCTTCTCGCAAAAGCGGTTTTTCTATTTTTTCTGTTTTCGATGCGAACGGAAGCCTCGCCGCTTATTTCAGCGCAGCCTTGGCGGTTTCTGCCATCTTGGCAAAGCCGGCAGGATCGTAAATCGCCATCTCGGAGAGCATCTTTCTGTTGATCTCCACGTTAGCCTTCTTCAGGCCATCCATCAGGCGGCTGTAGGAGATGTCGTTCATCCGTGCAGCAGCGTTGATTCTCGCAATCCACATCTGTCTGTACTGTCTTTTCTTCAGCTTTCTGCCCACGTAAGCGGAGCGCAGGGATCTCATCACCGCGGGGTTTGCTGCTCTGAATACCTTGCTCTTTGCGCCGTAGAAGCCCTTTGCCAGCTTCAGAATCTTCTTATGTCTCTTATGTGCGTTTACACCCTTTTTTACTCTTGCCATTTCACTTACCTCCTAAACCTTACACGTTTAATACAGACTTGATTCTCTTGTGATCTGCACTTCCCAGAATAGTGGACTTGCGCAGTCCTCTCTTTCTCTTCGTGGTCTTCTTTGTAAGCTTATGGCTCTTATAGGCCTTGTGTCTGGCTACCTTGCCAGAACCGGTCACCTTGAATCTCTTCATTGCTCCTCTGTGGGATTTCATCTTTGCCATTTCTAATTCCTCCTATTGATCTGCAGTCCGATCTATTTGTCGTTTTTCGGTGCTAAAACCATGTACAGGCTGCGGCCTTCCAGCTGGGGCTTTTTCTCTATGGTTGCAAATTCAGATACCATTTCTGCAAAGTGCTCCATGGTCTTTTGTCCCTGAGCTGCATAGCCCATTTCTCTTCCCCGCAGGCGGAGGCTGACCTTTACCTTGTCGCCGTCCTTCAGGAATTTAGCCGCGTTGTTGGCCTTTACGTTCAGATCGTGTTCCTCCGTGAAAATTCCCAGGCGGATTTCCTTCACCTGAACGATTCTCTGTTTCTTCCGGGCTTCTTTCTCCTTGCGGCGAAGCTCGTATCTGTACTTGCCGTAGTCAAGGATCTTGCACACAGGCGGTTTGGCGTTGGGCGCGATGTTCACCAGGTCCATCTTGGCTTCGTTGGCCTTTTCCATAGCGACATCAATGCTGACGACTCCAAGCTGATTCCCTTCAGCGTCGATCAATCTGACCTCTTTTTCACGAATTTCTTCGTTGATCTGGTTTTCCTTGCTAATTGTTTTGCACCTCCTACTAAACTAAAAAAGGCGGATAAAGTATCCGCCTCAATAAAACAACCCCTGTGCAAGGGACGTGTTCGTCATTGACCCTGGCAGCCTGCGCCGCAGGGTGAGAAGCGGAAACTTCTTCTTCCTACTCGAGTAGGATAGCACATTCCCGCTCCTGTGTCAAATCTTTTTTTATCATTCCTTATAATATCTATAATATTTAAAATCGTGCCTCGCATTTGTCCCGGTTTCTGTTTCTGCGTCAACTGCGAAAACAACGCGAACATGTGTTTACTTTTTGTTCGCGATATAGTATAATACCTAAAATAAATTGTCTTTCAATTCAAGTATACTATAGCATAATTTCTCTTAAAATACAACCGCAGGAGGTTTTCATGGAACGCTTAAAGGAACGCGAACAAAAGATCCTGGATTATATGAAGGCAGAAATCCGCAGGCAGGGATATCCGCCCACCGTCCGCGAGGTCTGCCAGGCCCTGGGAATTAAATCCACCTCTACAGCCCACAAGGATCTGGCCAGCCTGGAGCGCAAGGGGTTTCTCCGCAAAGATCCGGCCAAGCGCCGCGCTTACGAAATCCTTCACAACGACACCGAAAAAACGCAAGCCTCTGCCCTGGCGGGCGGGGCGTCTTCCTCAGGTGTTCCGGGCGCCTCTGCCTTCGAAAGCGCCGAAGTGCAGCGCACGGATGTGGTGGATATCCCTCTGGTGGGCCGCATTGCTGCCGGTACGCCGATTCTAGCCGAGCAGAACATCGAGGATTCCTTTCCCCTGCCCACCCGCTACCTGCCCCGCGGCAACAGCTTTATGCTTACCGTGCGCGGAGAGAGCATGATCGAAGCCGGGATTTTCGACGGCGACTATATTTTGGTGGAGGAGCAGCACACCGCCGATAACGGCGATATCGTCGTTGCCATGATCGACGGTTTCGAAAGCGAAGCCACGGTAAAAACCTTTTACAAAGAAGATGGCCACGTGCGCCTGCAGCCGGAAAACAGCTCCATGAGCCCCATCATCGTGCAAGATGTAAAGATATTGGGCAGGGTCCGCGGCGTGTTCCGTTATTTTTAACCCAGGTGCATATTTTATATCCTTAAAATCCATATAGTTTCAAACGAAGGAGAAACATTCCATGAATATAAAACCGCCGCAGCTTGCGCCTCCACTGACAGAGGTCTGCGAATTTCTGCCGCTTCTTCGCCGCTCGACGGAAGAATCGCGGGATGAGCTGGAGCAGCTGCACATCTGCCGCGCCGATCTGTCCGACGAGGATATCAGCGCTGTCTCTTTTTACAATGTCATCTTCGAATCGTGCAGCTTTTCCCGCTGTTCGTTCCGCAAAGGCAGCTTTATCGACGTGGAATTCCGCAACTGCCTCATGTCCAACTGCGAGTTCGACGACGGCTATTTCAGCCGCTGCCGCTTTTCATCGGGCAAGTGGCTGGGCAGCAGTTTTATCCGCACCTCCCTCAAACAGATATCTGCGCAGGACTGTTCGTTTCAGTACGCCAATTTTGATCAGTCGCTTCTGGATGGCGCCCTCCTGTCGGAGTGCGATTTCAGCGATGCGAACATCACCCGCTGCCGCCTCAAGCTGCTGCAGTTTCAGCAGTGCATCTTTGTCAATACCAGCTTTTTTCAGACCGCGCTGCGGGGGCTGGATTTTACGGACAGCCAGGTCAGCCGCCTGATGGTTTCCGACCAGCACACCGAACTCGCCGGCGCCTGCTTCGATCTGTTTCAGGCTGCGGAGTTAGCCAAGCTGTTAGGAATTATCATACGGTAATAACACGCCCGGCATCCGGGAGAAAGGATTTTGTCTCATCCCTATGGATCTCAATAAAGAAACGATTAAAAAAATTATTTTCATTTTATTCTCTGCCATTGCGTTCTATTGCGCGCTGCAAAACGCTTCGGTAGTCATCGCCGTCTTCTTTCATATTTTAGGACTTTTTATGCCCTTTCTCCTGGGTGGTGCCATCGCCTTTATCTTAAACATCCCCATGAGCCGCATCGAGGGGCTTCTGTTCAAAAAAGACGAGAGATTCCGCTCTCTGCACCGGCCGCTGGCTTATCTGATTACGCTTCTTTTAACCATCGGCGTACTGACGCTGGTCATCTTTGTCGTCGCCCCCGAATTGGGGCGCACGCTGCGGATGCTGACCGACCAGATTCCAGATTTCATAGACTCTCTGCAAGCGCAGCTTCAGAGCCTGTCTTCTTCTCTGCCGGAAATCCAGTTCTGGCTCACCCAGATAGACATCGACTGGGCTGCCCTGACGCAGAAGGCCATTTCCCTGCTGCAAAACAGCACCACTGCCCTGCTGGGCTCCGGCTTCGGCTTTGCCGGGCGGATGATCAACGGCGTCGTCACCTTCTTCGTCAGCTTTATCTTTTCCATCTACCTGCTTCTGCAAAAGGAACGGCTGGCCTGCCAGGGCAAACAGGTGCTCTACGCCCTGCTCCCCATCGCTATAGCAGACCGTGCTTTAGAAGTTCTGGCACTGGCGAATACCACGTTTTCCCGCTTCTTTTCCGGGCAGTGCATCGAGTCTGTTATCCTGGGCTCTATGTTCTTCCTTTCCATGACGCTCTTTCAGATGCCGTACGCTCTGCTGACGGGCGTTCTCGTCGCCGTTACGGCTTTAATCCCTGTGGTAGGTGCGTTTATCGGATGCGGCGTCGGCGCCTTTCTCATCGTTATCGTCAGCCCGTGGAAAGCGCTTCAATTCATTATCCTCTTCCTCGTGCTGCAGCAGGTGGAGGGCAATCTGATCTATCCCCACGTGGTGGGAAATTCCGTAGGCCTTCCCTCCATCTGGGTTCTGGCCGCTGTTACCGTAGGCGGAAAGCTTCTGGGGATCGCCGGCATGCTCCTGTTTATCCCCCTGTGCTCCGTCTGCTATGCGCTGCTGCGCAGCTATCTAAAGGACAGGCTGAAGCGCCGGAAAATACCGCCTAAAAAATGGAGTACACAGACAAAAAAATAAGCCGCGCAAAATGCGCGGCTGCAGGCGAATGCACAATGTGCGATGACGCGATGCACAGCAGATACTTCCAGCGGACAAAGCGGCTACAGGCTGATGAGAAATGGTACGATCACCGGAACGGCCAGGCTCGTAATCACGCCGCTGCACACCGAATATACCGCAATTCGCTCATGGGTATACTTTACCGTAATCGGAAGGCATGTATCCATGGCCGCTGCTCCTGCAAGCGCTACACTTTCTATGTAACCCAGGCGTTTCGCCACCAAAGGAATCAGCAGAATCGCCAAAAGCTCCCGCATTACATTGGCAAGAAAACAGACGGCGCTGATGATCGGCGAATACTCCGCCAGCAGGATCGGCGCCAGCGAATACCAGCCAAATCCCGCGGCGATGGCCACCACTTCCTTCAGGCTGTAGGGCAGGAGTATGGAAACCGCTGCGGCAAACAGCAGCGTTCCCGCCATTCCAGCAAAAGGAAACAGCAAGATCCAAAGCCCGGCTTTTTTGATATCGGAAAAGACCGTTCCATCCTTTCCCATATCCAGCCCGACAAAGAACAGCAGCAGGCACAGGCCCGCAGTAATCAGGGTGCCGCTGTTTTCTACAATCCAGCCCAAAGCCGCCACATCTGCGGCACAAAAACGCCCTAACACCATGCCGGCAACCACTGCCAAAACGATTGCTTTAGTCATCTGTCTTTACCCCCTCCCTGTCGAACTTCAGGGCCCTGCGCAGTAGGTGCATCAATAAAACGCCGCCGCTCATGCCCGCCGCCGTAATCACCAGTGCGGCGATACCGATGGTTCCCAGCGATTCGAATACCTGGGGATCTGCGCCGATTTCAAGCCCCAGCACGAAAATCAAAAATACGACGGCCACGGTCTGCACCTTCCCAGTCCAGAAAAACAGCTTCGACCAGTCTGCCTCTTTTTTTGCTTCTGCTTTCTTAATCCATGCGCCGGCGATTGTGCCGAGGACGACCAAAGACAACAATTTCAATGTATACAGCATACTTCCTCCACAAAACACTCCCCTGACAGGAGAGTATACACCTTCTGCTAGGGATATCAATTTCAGGCAATTGCCTCTGTTTTTATTGTACGGGATATCCCCCCTGCTTGTCAATCGACAGAAACGGCAACAGAAGGCGAAAAGCCGCAGGCCTGCTCCCCTCCCCGGGCAGCAAAGTGCTGCGGCTTTATATGGACATTTGATTGTTTCGACGATATCAATTAACAGAAGCGTTCAGCGCCTTGATAATCCCTCTGGCTGCGCCCAGCGCATAATCCTCCACGTATTGATCCGTAAGCATGTATTGCAGATCCGACGGGTTGGAAAGGAAGGCTCCTTCGATGATAATCGCCGGCATATTCGAGCAGCGGATGACTGCATAGGATGGGCTCAGCTTGGCGCCGCGCCTCTGCAGGCCCATGGATTTTTCCAGCTCGTCCATCACGAAAGTAGCTACGGTCTGACTGCGGAAGTTGTAGTCCGCTTCGCTCTCTTTGTTGGAATAGTGCACTTCCGTTCCGTGGGGAGTAGCGCTTTCGTTGGAATTGTTGTGGCAGGAAACAAACAGCGCTGCCGACAGCTGGTTTGCGATTTCCGGGCGGTCGTATAAGGCTACGCTGCTGTCATCGGTTCTCGTCATGTGCGTTGTAGCCCCAGCCATCTGCAAAAGTTCGTTCAATCTCGTAGCCACCTTCAGGTTGATTGTTTTTTCCTGAAGGATGACCGAACCGTTCTGATATCCCAGCGACCCGGAATCCGTACCGCCGTGGCCCGGGTCGATCACGATCAGCTGCCCCTGCATCCTCCAGTCTAACTGCGGCAGGTCCAGATCTGCCAGCTGCGGGTTATTGATTACACCGTCGCCGTTATCGGGCAGCACTTCTCCGCTGGTATTATCGCCGTCGTCGTTATCGCTATTGTCATCGTCGCTGCTGTCACCGCTGTTTTCATCGACAGTAAAATCCACATACACGGACATTTTATCCTGAGAGAGGCTGACGTGCGGTGCCTGCTTTACCGCCAGATCAATGACTGCGCGCACCGTATCGGTATCGAACTGTGAATAGCGGACATCGGAAAACACGCTGTTGGAAATTCCCAGGCTTCCGGCCGCATCCGTATCTTCGAAATTCAGCTTTGCATGTTTGATATCAATGACGACGCGATCCGGCAGCTCGTAGGCCACAGAACGGTATCCTTCAATGGCACTGTCCGCGCTCAGCTGCACGCGCAGAGTATCGCCTGCCTGCTGTACGCTGATATCCGTTACCTGCACGGGCTCCTTCGGCGAATTTACGGTAACGGTGCGGTCTGTCGCATTCCACAGCACCTCGCATCCCAGTTGTGTCGCCACAAAGTTTACAGGCACATAGGTGCGTCGACTGATGATGGTAGCGGGGACATCCAGCTGTTTTTCCTCTCCGTTGACGTAGGCCGTCGTCGAATCGATAAAAAGTTCAACTGTGGTATCGTCCAAAGCGATGGTCGTCTTGCGCAGCTGCGCATCCCAGCTCACCGTCCCTCCCATGCTCTCGAAGAGAACCTTGGCCGGAAGCAGCGTTCTGCCCGAACGGATTACCGGGGGCTCCGGCGTCTGAAGCACCTGCCCATCCAATATCAGCGTCGGGCTGTCGGAAGCTCCGTAAATCGTCCCCATGCTCAAGCTCAACAGCAGAATCAAAACTATACCAAGCAGCAGTCCCTTTCTCATAACCGATCCTTTCTACCCTCTTTTCCAAATTCCGTGAAAAGCGCAGACGTTTCTCCGCGCAGGCCAGGCGTTCTTAAAAAATATAATATGATGTAATTATACATCAGGATCTGTCGAAATTTTAAATTGATACAAAGCTGTAATAGAAATGTAACCCTGCGGCGAGAATCAAAAACCGGCCCTTGGGGCCGGTACATTCTTCCCAACCGGCAGGCGCACAGGCCTCTGCCGGTGAAAGGGAGGGACTCATATGGAAAATTCCTTCATGCCGTCGGCTGTCAGCTGCCACAGCGAAGAAAACCCGCAGTCCTTCGCCAGCTGCAGCGCCTCAGAAAACATAAAGTCGATGCCCTTCGCATCGTGGGCGTCGGAATTTACGGTGATTTTTCCGCCGGAACGCGCAATGTAGCGCAGGATCGGCTCCGCCGGATAGGGGGTATCGCGATAGCCTTTGTACACGCCGCCGGTATTGATTTCAATGATGCATCCGGCTTCCATACAGGCGTCTGCCGCCCGGCAAGCCTGCTTTAGATAACCGGGTGCGGTTTCGTCGAAATAGCAGCCCTGCGCATTGAGCTTTCGCAGCAGGTCCAGGTGGCCTACAATATCGGGCCGCCGCTGCGTTGCCATCTCCGCTACATTTTTGTAGTAAGCGCAAACCATGGCATCCGCATCGCCGTCAAAACCTTCCTGCAGGCATCGCTTTAGCTCCTGGGGGGTGTAATCAATCGTATAGTATGCCTGCGAAACTGGGCTGTACAGATAGTGGCAGCTGCCGATGACATAATCGTAGTCCGCCGGGTCGGTATCTTTCGAATGCCAGTCCCACTCCGTTCCCAGCCGAATGTCGATCTGCCCGCGGTAGGCCTGCGCAAGGCGGCGGATCTCCTGCCGGTAGCGCTTTGTCCCCTCCAGGCTCATGGCGTAGCTTTCATCGAACCACGTATAGCTGTGGCCGCTGAAGCCGATGCACTGAAAGCCAGCGGCAAGCGCCGCCCGCACCATTTCCTCCGCGGAATTTTTGCCGTCGCACCAGGTGGTATGCGTATGCGCATTGGCAGTAATCCGCGCAAGCGGTTCACAGGCAGCAGCCCTGGCAACTGCCGCTTTGGACATTCCTTCTGTCTTCATCCTGCCCGCTCCTTACTGCATTCTCTCCTGCTTTACCTTGTGGTCGATCACGTGGCGGCGGGCAAGCTCTGCCGTAACATCCTGCAAGCGGATGCCGGCCTCGACCATAAGCACCATCACGTGATACGCCAGGTCGGCGATTTCGTAAACCGTCTCTTCCTTATCCTGCTTGGCCCCGGCGATGATGACTTCCGTGCATTCCTCGCCCACTTTCTTCAATATCTTATCCATGCCCTTTTCGAAGAGATATGTGGTATAGCTTCCCTCTTTCTTCTCGCTCTTTCTGCCTTCGATCAGGCGGTACAACCCATCGTAAGAAAATTGTGCAAGTTCCTCGCTCAAATAAATGGGCTGGAAAAAGCAGCTCTCGCTTCCCGTGTGGCAGGCAGGCCCCTCTTTTACAACCTCCACCACCAGCGCGTCGTTATCGCAGTCAGCGTAAATGCTTACGATGTGCTGCACGTTGCCGCTGGTCTCTCCCTTTCTCCACAGCTCCCCGCGGCTGCGGCTGAAAAAGCAGGTCCTTCGCTCCCGGATGCTGATTTCCAGGCTCTCCCGGTTCATATACGCCAGCGTCAGCACCTGCTTGCTGTAAAAATCCTGCACGATGGCAGGAATCAATCCCTTTTCGTCGAATTTTAACTCCATACTGTCCTCACTGTCTTCGTCTTCTGCCGCTTTGCCCAAGCGGCCACCGTCTGTTCGCTGCCCGTGCAGGCAGCGGCCGTCTCTCATTTATATCCGCATCTCCACGCCGCCGCTTTTTAAGTGTGCCTTCAGCGCGCTGATTTCCACCTCGCGGAAGTGGAAAATGCTGGCCGCCAGGCCGGCGTCGATTTCGGGATGGGAAAACAGCGTCATAAAATCTTCCATGCAGCCCGCACCGCCGGAGGCGATGATGGGGATGTTGACCTGCTCTGCGATATCCATCAGCATCTCGATGTCAAAGCCCTGCTTTACGCCGTCGGTGTCGATGCTGTTGACCACCAGCTCGCCGGCGCCGCTTTCCGCGCCCTGCCTGGCCCACTGCAGGGCGTCGATTCCGGTATTTTCCCTGCCGCCCCTGGCAAAGATCACATAGCGCCCATCCACCCGCTTGACATCCATGGACAGCACCACGCACTGGTCGCCGTACCTGCGCGCTGCCTGGGAAATCAGCTGCGGGTTTCTGATGGCCCCGCTGTTGACGCTGACCTTATCCGCGCCGCACTTTAACACCCGGTCGAAATCCTCTAACGTGTTGATGCCGCCGCCCACTGTCAGCGGGATAAACACCTCGCGGGCGACCTGTTTCAATACGTCGGTAAACAGCGCCCGCCCCTCTGCACTTGCCGTAATGTCGTAAAACACCAGCTCGTCGGCACCGCTTTCGTTGTAGAACCGCGCCATCTCCACCGGGCTTGCCACATCCTGAATCCCTTCGAAATTAACGCCCTTTACCACGCGGCCGTCGCGCACGTCCAGGCAGGGGATAATTCTCTTTGCAATCATATGGCCTCTCCTCTCTCTCCCACAGCGATGGCCTGTTTTAGATCCAGCGCCCCGGTATAGAGCGCCTTTCCTAAAATCACCCCGCTGACCAGCGTTCGCAGCGCAGCGATTTCCGAAAGGAAGCTGACGCCGCCGGATGCTGTAACAGAAAGGCCTTCCATCTGCGACAGCCGCTGGTAAGCCGCCAGGTTGGTGCCA
Organism: uncultured Peptostreptococcaceae bacterium; assembly: GCA_949740445.1. Lineage (GTDB taxonomy): Bacteria > Bacillota > Clostridia > Peptostreptococcales > Anaerovoracaceae > RGIG446. The sequence continues at coordinate 39,839 of CATJIF010000060.1, forward strand.
CCCAGGCCGCCGTCTTTTGCGATGTCCGTATAGATCACCGAAGCCACGCCGGCATCGCGCAGCCGCTGGCAGAAAGCGTAGCTTTCCACATCGGTAATCTCCTTCCAGCCGCGGATGGCCACCATGCCGTCTCTGGCATCCACTCCCACGGCGATCTTATCGCCGTAAGCCTCCACCATGCGGCAGAGGAAATCGAAGTCGGTAACAGCAACCGTCCCCAGAATTACGCGGCCCACACCAGCATCCAGATACCGACAAATGCGCTCCTCGTCGCGGATGCCGCCACCCACCTCCACGAACATGCCGCATTCCTTTACGATGGAAGCAATCGTTTCGAAATTGACCAGTTCTCCGTCCTTGGCCCCATCCAGGTCTACCACGTGCAGGCAGGATGCGCCGGCATCGCAAAACGTTTGGGCCACGCCCACCGGGTCGTCGTTGTAGACAGTCATCTGGTCGTAGTCGCCCTGAAACAGGCGGACGGCCTTGCCGCCCCTGAGATCAATGGCGGGAAATATCTTCATAGCGTCTCTCCTCTTTTCTTGCTGCTCTTTTTTATCCTGAGTTTTCTGCGAAACCTTTTTTGCACCTTTGCCGTTTCTCTATCGCATCTGCGCAAAGGCCCGCAGTATGGAAAGTCCCACAGCCCCGCTCTTTTCCGGATGAAACTGCGTTCCCACCACATTGCCCGCCGCAACGACGCCGGGAACCTCTACCTCGTACTCCGATACAGCGACCACGCTCTCTTCACAGTGCTTTGCATAATAGCTGTGCACGTAATACACGTAGTCGCCCTCCCTGACATATTGCAAAATCGGATGCTCTTGTCTGAATTTCAGGCTGTTCCAGCCCATTTGCGGAACCTTCAGGCCTGTGGTAATGTCCGCACTCAAATCGCAGATGTCGCCGCGAATCAGCCCCAGCCCCGGGTGCTGCCCGTATTCGAAGCTCCGCTCAAACAGCAGCTGCATGCCCAGGCAGATGCCTAACAGCGGCTTGCCTGCCGCTGCCTGCGCCTTGATGGTATCTACAAGCCCTGTCTTTGCAAGCTTGTCTGCGGCATCGCCAAAGGCCCCCACGCCGGGCAGGATAATCCTGTCCGCGCAGATGATGTCGTCTTTTTCTTTGGTGATCTGGTTGTCCAGCCCCAGATAGCTGAGAGAGGAGCTGAGGGAAAAGAGATTTCCCACGCCGTAATCAATAATAGCTATCATTCTATGCTCTTCCTTTCCTGCCGTCGTTTCGGCGTCTGCTGCGCCCTTTGTAGGTTTGCCCCATAGGTTTGCCCCAAAAGATGGCCTTTGCCACGCCTATAGTATGCCCTTGGTGGATGGGATTTCGTCGGCAAAGTCCTGATCCACAGCGCAAGCAGCTGAAAGCGCCCGGCCCAGCGCCTTGAACATGGCTTCGATGATGTGGTGGGTATTCCTGCCCGAAAGCTGCCTCAGGTGCAGCGTCAGCCCCATGCTGCGGCACATCCCCAGCAGGAATTCCTCCGCCAGTTCCGTATCGAAATCGCCCACCTTTGCCGCAGGAAGCTGCACCTCGTAGTTCAGGCAGCAGCGCCCGCTGATATCCAGCGCGCACAGCAGCAGGGCTTCATCCATGGGAAGCAGGAAGCTGCCGTAGCGGCAGATCCCCCTCTTATCGCCCAGGGCCTGCGCAAAAGCCGTGCCCAGGGCAATGCCGATATCCTCTGTCGTGTGGTGATAATCCACCTGCGTATCGCCACAGCAGCGGATGGACAAGTCAAATCGGCCATGCCTTGCAAAGAGCTCCAGCATGTGGTTTAAAAACCCGCATCCTGTATCTATGCTGTACTCTCCCCTGCCGTCTACGTTCAGCGACAGCAAAATTTCCGTTTCTTTTGTATTCCGCTGTACTTTCGCTGTTCTCATATCGCATCTCCCGCGCCTTCCTGCTGCGCCTGCTGTAAAATTTCCTTTGTCGCCTGGTAAAAGCGCTCCATTTCCTCTTCGCTTCCGATGGTAATGCGCACGTAATCCGCAATTTTGGGAATATCCCAGTGCCGCACTAAAATATCGCGCTGCCGCAGCCTCTGGAAGTATTCGCTTCCGCTGATGTTTCCGGGCTTTGCAAACAGAAAATTGGCTTTGGAGGCAAGCACCGTAAAGCCCAGAGCCAAAAGCCGCTCTTCCGTCAGCTGCCTGGTCGCCACAACCCGCCGGGTACACTGTGTAAAGTAGGCGATATCTTCCATGGCAGCTGCCCCGGCGGCTATGGACAGGCGGTTGACGTTATAGGGATTGAAGCTGAATTTTATTTTATTCAAATCCCCGGCAAGCTCTTTGGAGGCCAAGGCAAAGCCCAGGCGCCCGCCGGCCAGGTTTCGGGATTTGGAAAAGGTCTGCACCACGACCAGGTTATCGTAGCGCGGCAGCAGGCTGACGCAGCTTTCCGCGCCGAAATCCACATAGGCTTCGTCGATAATCACCGGATGCTCCCGGTTGGTTTTTAAGATATCCTCGATCTGTGCAGGGTGTAAGCACATGCCGGTGGGAGCGTTGGGATTAGCGATCAGCACCGTTTTTCCCGCGTGCTGATAATCTCTGATATCAATGGAAAAATCCTCCCGCAGGGGGATGGCCTGCCCCTCTACGCTGAAGGTCTTGGAAAACACCGGGTAAAAGCCGTAGCTGATCTCCGGATAGCGAATTCCGTCTTCACCAAAAGCCATGTAGCAAAAGGCCAGGATTTCGTCGGAGCCGTTGCCCACCACCACCTGTTCGGGCAGAAGACGGTAATATCCAGCGATGGCATTCACCAGCTGCCGGGCCTCCGGGTCGGAATACAGACGGAGGTTTTGCGCCTCTGCCCCCCGGACGGCTTCGATGACCTTCGGGCTGGGCGGATAGGGGTTTTCGTTGGTGTTCAGCTTAACCAGCGGCTGCCCCTTTGGCTGCTCTCCCGGCACGTAGGGCGCAAGTTCTTTGTATTTGCTGTGCAGAAACCGGCTCATTTCCCCTGCTCCCCCCTTTCTTCAAAGCGGATGGTGACGCTGCGCCCGTGGCCGTGCAGCCCTTCCCGCTGCGCAAAGTCCGCCACCCGATCCTTTACCTGTGCCAGAGCCTCTTTCGTGTAGTAGAGGAAGCTGGACTTCTTGACAAAGTCGTCGACGCACAGAGGGCTGGAAAACCGGGCGGTGCCCCCGGTGGGCAGGATGTGATTGGGCCCGGCAAAGTAATCGCCCAGCGCCTCCGGCGCATTTTTCCCCAAAAAGACCGAGCCTGCGTTTTTTACCCGGGAAAGCAGGGCGAAGGGATCGTCCACGCACAGTTCCAGATGCTCCGGCGCAATGGCATTGGCAACGTCGACAGCCTGCTCGATGCTCGATGCTACGATGATTTTTCCGCGGTTGTCGATGCTTGTGCGGGCGATTTCTTCCCGGGGAAGCAGGGCCAGCTGCTCTTCGATTTCCGCCTGCACGGCTTTGGCAAGCTCTCTGCTGTCCGTTACTAAAACAGCGCTTGCCAGGCGGTCGTGCTCTGCCTGCGACAGCAGGTCTGCGGCGACAAAGCGCGGGTTGCAGCTTCCATCGGCCACCACTAAAATCTCGCTGGGGCCTGCGATCATGTCGATATCCACCAAACCGTAGACCATGCGCTTTGCTGTCGCTACGTATATGTTTCCGGGCCCTACGATTTTATCCACCGCGGGTACGCTCTGCGTTCCGTAAGCCAGGGCGGCGACAGCCTGCGCCCCGCCGGCCTTGATGATCTTCGTTACGCCGGCCACCGAGGCGGCGGCCAGGATGGGCGCAGCGATGGCTCCCTCGTTATCGGGGGGCGTTGCCATGACGATTTCCTCTACGCCGGCAAGCTTCGCCGGAATGGCTTTCATCAATACGCTGGAAGGATAGCTTGCCGTGCCTCCGGGCACGTAGATCCCCACCCGCGCCAGCGGCGTTACCTTCTGCCCCAGCACCACGCCGTCGCTTTCGCTGAGCACGTAACTGCTGCGCTTCTG
>CATJIF010000061.1 GCA_949740445.1 uncultured Peptostreptococcaceae bacterium
GCTATGTTGAAGGATGGCCAGAAGATTACCATCGGTAAAGACACCTATACCTTCAAGATTGGCAAAGACAGCAGCGTAAAAGAAACTGGCGCGAATGTGATCGACCTTTCTCAATATGAAGAGGGCGATACCAACTTAGTAAAGCATGCGTCTGAGGCTCTGAGCCAGAAGACCAATAGCATGTTCGATATCACGACTGACGGTGCCAAGATATATCTGACCGAAAAAGTTGGCCAGGTGGATTACAGCAAGGATTGGGACCTGAAAGGCGCAGCTGGAGATAAGAATGGTGCATGGAACAATAAAGTAGGCAGCACCGATACGAAGACCGGCGTTGTAACCTGGCAGGGAAAAGATACCAGCACGACCAGCGCTGCTACAGGCGACAGCCTGATGCTGCAGATCGGCGATACGGCGGATAGCTGGAATCAGCTGAAGGTAGATATTCGGGATATGCACTGCGATTCTCTGGGAATTGACAAGGATAGCATCAGCATTGCGGATCAGGCCAGTGCTACCGCTGCTGTGGATAAGATCAAGGCTGCGATCAATCAGGTATCCGATGTCCGCGGTACGCTGGGTGCAACTCAGAACCGACTGGATCACACCATCAACAACCTGAGCGTCATGACCGAGAACATCCAGGATGCCGAGTCCACCATCCGCGACGTAGACGTTGCCGAAGAGATGATGGCCTACACCAAGAACAACATCCTGATTCAGTCGGCCCAGGCGATGCTGGCGCAGGCCAATCAGGTACCGCAGGGCGTTCTGCAGCTGCTCCAGTAAAAAGAGGAGCTGGACCATATTCAGCAACACCATGCAATGTCATAAACGGAGGCGGACTTCGGCCCGCCTTCCGTTTTTTTAAGTGAGAGACGTATGGGAAAGCCGCCGGAACGCGGCGTTTTTCCCATGTGTCTCAAATAAAAAGGAGGGTTTGCTATGTTAAAACCACTGCTGTCAATCGCGATGATCTTCAGAAATGATATCCGCTGTATCGAGCGGTGCATGAAGGCGCTGCAGCCGCTGCGGGAAGCGGCGCCCTGCGAACTGGTGATGGCGGATACCGGCTCCACAGATGGCAGCCGGGAGATCGCGGAGAAATACGCGGATATTCTCATTGATTTTCCATGGATTGATGATTTTGCCGCTGCCCGAAACGCTGCGCTGGATCGCTGTTCCGGCACATGGTGCCTGATTTTGGATACGGATGAATATCTGGACGAGCATATAAACGAACTGGTGGAATTTTTAGCGGTCAGCGACCAATGTACAGAACCCATTGTCATGGTAACGGTGCGCAATTACAACACCTATGATATGGAGGGGGATTACTCCGACTTTACGGCAGGTCGTATCGTGCGCATGTCCACCGGTGTACGCTACGTGGGTGCCATCCACGAGCATTTTAATTTCGATCCCAATGGCGTAAATGCCCATTTGTTGCCTAATACGATTTTGCACCATGATGGCTATGCTGTATTTCAGCCCGGCAATGAGGCCGGAAAAGCAAAAACAGACCGCAATGTGCGAATGGTAAAAAAATCTCTGGAGGACGACCCAGACAACTTGGTGCTTCACCTGCAGCTGATTGAGGCGGGATCGAATTCTGACATGCCGGGGTATGTGGATGAGATTCGCAAGGCAATCCAACTGGTTCGGGAAAAACGGCGCGCCTGGGAAGAGGTGGGACCTCCGATTCTCCGCTATGCTGTCTACGAAGCGGAAAAGAAACAGCTGCCCGAATGGGACGAATGGCTGAGTATGGCGGAGGAATGGTTTCCGAATTCCATGTTCACCCGGTTGGATGTGGAGTATGCTGCTTTTGTTCACGACTGGAATAAAGAAAGCAACCCGGGACCTGCGCTGCTCAGAGGAAAACGGTACTTAAAAGCGCTGAACGACTACCGCAACGGAGAGGATTTCCTGGCTCAGGCATACAGCCCCCTGCAAATGGCCACGCCCTTTTCTGAGTGTACTATAAAGCTGCACATGATCAATGGGTATTGCACCCTCGATCAGCAGGCGGAAGCGTTTGCACTGATCGAAGGCCTGGATTATTCGCTGTTGAACGAAGATCAGATGGGGAAGCTGGTCAGCGCGCTCCAGGATGTTCATTTTAAAAGCACCTTTGATACAGCACCAGTTATCCTGCGGCTCTGGGACTTGGTTTCCGACCCGGAACAGCCGCAAAAAAAGACCGGGCCCTGGAAGTCGATTCTGCGGAAGGTGGCCAGCCGAACCTTCCTTCGCAAAAACAGGGAGGCGGAGCAGAGCAAGGAGCGCTTTGTTCGCCATGCCTATACGCTGTATGTACCGCTGAAAGAACGGTGCGAGATGGGAATTGCCGCTGCGGTCATGGAAGCGCGCGATAGAGACGATATGGAAGAGCTGCTGCGGGGGGTGGAGGACTGGAACGCGTTTTCGATCCACGCGCTGATGCATGCGCTGGAAAGCGGGGTTCCATTTCCGCTGCCCGGAAAACGGCTGTACATCGAAGACATGGACCGCCTGGCGGCTCGCCTGACCAAAGATAAAGAGCACTTCTTCCCCGTGGCCCTGCAGTCTGCGCAGCAGGCCGACCCCAGGGAGGAACAGAGCTTGCTGTGGGCGCGGGGATTGCTGCTGGCAGCGGTGCGGGCGTTTGACTGGGACGACAAAGACGCAAACACAGAACAGGGGCTTTCCATCGCCGATGCGTTCGCCTGCATCGAAAGCGAATTTCTGCCGCGCTGCTATGCGCCGCAGGCGCTGCAGGCGGAAGGATTGGGGATGCTGCCACCCATGCACCGGTTCGGATGGTATTGTGCGCAGGCCTTTGAAGCC
>CATJIF010000062.1 GCA_949740445.1 uncultured Peptostreptococcaceae bacterium
AAATGTGAAGAACATACGCTGGAAGTAAAGACTGCAAATAAAGGATGCCCGGAGCGGCTTTATGATTGCGAAAAGCTATGCGAAACACCTTAAAATAGATTCGTTGGAAGTTCGCTAAAATTATGTTTGACACAGCACTGACAGTGGTATTATAATAAAAGACGTAAATTTGAATATCCGTTAAGGAAGCCTTATCAAGAGCGGCTGAGGGAATAGGCCCTGTGAAGCCCGGCAACCTCTGTCTCTTCGCAGAAGAAAGCGAAGGGAGAAAAGGTGCTACATCCTACAGAATTATTAGCAGTAGCGCGATACTGCAATGATGCTGAAAGATGAGGACGCGATGGAATGATCAACCACCGACAAGACCGAGCCTCTTCTTTCAAGAAGGGGCTTTTTTAACGGGCAATAAAAAGATGCGGGCGGCAGCTTGTGCAGCGCGCAATTTTGAAGGAGGTTTTACAATGAGTAAGCGATTATTTACATCCGAATCTGTAACGGAAGGACATCCGGATAAGGTATGCGACCAGATCAGCGATGCGATTCTGGATGCTATTTTTGAAAACGACCCTTACGGCCGCGTGGCTGCGGAAACGACTGTTACCACGGGTATGGCACTGGTCGTAGGCGAAATCAGCACGAAGTGCTACGTGGACATTCCGCGGCTGATCCGGCAGGTGATTAAGGATATCGGTTATGTAAAGGGAGAGTATGGATATGATGGCAACACCTGCGCCGTAATTACCGCGATTGACGAACAGTCCGGAGACATTGCCATGGGCGTAAACGCAGCGTTGGAAACCAAAGAAGGCAGCGAGGCTGGTGAAGATGCACAGATCGGCGCCGGCGACCAGGGTCTGATGTTCGGATATGCCTGCAACGAAACGCCGGAGCTGATGCCCATGCCGATTTCGCTGGCACACAAGCTGGCAAAGCGCCTGGCGGATGTAAGAAAATCCGGACAGATTTCCTACCTGCGCCCTGACGGAAAAACGCAGGTAACAGTGGAATACGACGGCGATACGCCTGTACGGGTGGATACGGTGGTTATTTCTACGCAGCACGATCCCGAAGCCACCCAGGAGCAGATTCGTAAGGATATGATCGAACAGGTTATTCGCCCGGTCGTTTCCGCAGAGCTTTTGGATGAGAATACAAAGTATTACGTAAATCCTACCGGCCGCTTTGTAATCGGAGGGCCGCACGGCGATTCGGGGCTGACCGGCCGCAAGATTATAGTAGATACCTACGGCGGCTACGCCAGACACGGCGGTGGTGCATTCTCCGGAAAAGACCCCACAAAGGTGGATCGTTCCGCAGCCTACATGGCAAGATATGCAGCAAAGAACGTCGTCGCTGCGGGCCTTGCCGATAAGTGTGAAATCGAACTGGCTTATGCCATCGGCGTAGCGCGGCCTGTATCCATATTGGTAGAAACCGGTGGCACCGGCAAAATTTCTGATGAGGAAATCGCTGCACTGGTAGAAAAGCACTTTGATTTCCGTCCGGCGGCCATCATTAAAGACCTGGAACTGCGCCGTCCGATCTATCGCCAGGTGGCAGCCTACGGCCACTTCGGGCGGACTGACATCGACCTGCCCTGGGAGAAGACCGACAAGGCGCAGCTGCTGAGAAAAGAAGCCGGACTGTAAGAGAAAAAGCGAGAAAAACTTCGACAAAATGCAGCGATATTGTTTCATCAGAACAACGTTATGACAAAAAAATAAGTAAATGGTCACAAATATGTTGACCATTTACTTTTTTGAAGGTATAATGTCTACACCCGGCGATTGGCGAACTGTAGAACAGCAATTGTGTCGGTAGCGAAATACATAGATTGTTCATATGGATATAGAAAATAATACAGCATAAATGCCCTCAGAAGGAGGGTCTGCCCTTTTGTGGGCAAGCGATTCAGTCATATCAGTCAGAGAGGATACATTAAAATGGGAATAAAAGTAGCAAAATTTGGCGGCAGCTCTGTGGCGGATGCCATCCAGCTCGCCAAAGTAAAGAGCATAATTGAAGCAGACGACAGTAGAAAATATGTCGTTGTTTCTGCGCCGGGAAAGCGATTTGACGGCGACAGCAAAATCACGGATTTGTTATATTTGTGCAATACGCACATCGAACATAACGTTCCCTGCGACCAGATATTTCAGGTTGTCGTAGACCGGTACAAGGCAATGGAAATGAGCCTGGGCGTACAGGTGGGCCTGGACGAAGAATTTGCAGAAATCCGCCAGAAATTAGAGGCTGGCGAAGGAGCGGACTATATCGCTTCGAGGGGAGAATACCTCAATGCAAAGCTGACAGCCGCGTATCTGGGCATGGACTTTGTAGACGCTGCCGGATTGGTAAGATTTAATGAAAAGGGAAGATTTCTCGACGAAGAGACGGACCAGGCGCTGGCGGAGGAGCTGAAAAAGCACGAACGGGCGGTAATTCCCGGATTTTACGGCACATATCCTGACGGGAAGATAAAAACCTTTACCCGCGGCGGTTCTGATATTACGGGTTCGATTGTAGCAAAGGCGGTTGAAGCCGAAATTTACGAAAACTGGACTGATGTTCACGGCTTTTTACAGGCAGATCCCCGGATCGTAAAAGACCCGGAACCCATCGCTACCATTTCCTATTCCGAATTGCGTGAGCTGTCGTATATGGGGGCCAGCGTTCTGCACGAGAATGCAATCTATCCGGTCAGAGGGCAGAATATTCCGATCAATATCAGAAATACCAACGACCCCGAGCATCCGGGAACGATGATCGTTTCCAAAGCAAAGCCGGAGGACGATGGACGGATTATCACAGGTATCGCTGGTTCGAAGGATTTTACCGTGATTACGCTGTGCAAAAATATGATGAGCTCAGAAAAGGGCTATATAAAACGGCTGTTGGGGATTTTAGAAGGCTATGGCATCGGATTTGAGCACTTGCCCAGCGGTATTGATACCGTATCGGTGGTCATTTCCAACAAGCAGCTGAATGGCAGCCTTCAGGACATTCTCGACGAAATCGACCGCAAGCTAAATCCCGACAGCGTGGAAGTAAATCAGGACATCGCGCTGGTTGCTACAGTGGGCGCCGGTATGGCAAAAAGGCGCGGGACAGCTGCGAGGCTGTTTACAGCTTTGGCGCAGGCGGAGGTAAACATCCGCATGATCGACCAGGGCTCCAGCGAAATGAACATTATCGTTGGCGTAAATAACAAAGATTTTGAAACATCCGTGCGGGCGATCTATGCGGCATTTGTAACCGACGGGAAATAAGGGCAGGCGTAACGCAAGATGCATAACGCAGGTGGTAGCAAAGTGCGCCCGGCCGCAAAAGGATAGCATGTATAGAACGATGCCGGACATCAGAGCGCACAAAACATAAAAAAGCTTATGAGAAGGATACGACAGAATCTGCGAGCGGAATCCCCGATCGTATGTGGCTGTCGTTCCGATAAAATACACCAAAGCAAAAACTGCTGCAAGCAAGAATGGCAGCAGTTTTTGTTTTGCTCATTTTGATGGGCGAAAACGGCATCAGGAAAAATCAGAGTGGGGGGGGGTATCCTCCAGATGGTTCGTTTCTAACGTAGCCGGCCTCCTGCTGTCGCTGCGAACAGCGCTGGATTTCTGCGATACCGGCCTCTGTAATGCGCGTTCCCTCGCGGCCGCGGCCGATGAGAATCCAGCCGCTTTGCTGCATATTCTGAAGGATTGCCCGCAGATTGCTGTCGCCGATTTCGATGTGAAGCTCCCGCAGCAGCCGGGTCAGCTGCGTTCTGCCGATTCCGTGAAAGGCGTGTGTGTTGCCAGCAATAATAGAAAGAATACGCAGCCGGATCGTTTGACTGTCCGGCGGATGAATTTCGCTGGATGCCGTTTTGCCGGAACTGGAGAAAGAAACAGCGCCGGGATCGCCATCAAAAGGCGATGCTGCGGCAGAAGAAACCGGCACAGCGGAGGGAGAAGGCTGCACGGCGGAATTGCCACCTGCGGCGGACGTCAAAATTGCGGGGCTATCGTAAAGATAATCAGGCAGCGACGATAAGGTGCCGAAGTGAATGGCGACACTCTCCAATTCGCGAACATTGCCGGGCCAATCGTGGAGAAGCAGCTGGTTTTTATCGCGCTCCGTCAGCTCCTTGTATTTGTTTCCGAGAAAATGTGCCATCAGCGGCAGAATATCCTCCTTGCGGTTGCGGAGAGGATCAACATTAACATTGATAACATTCAGGCGATAGAACAAATCCTTGCGGAAGGTTCCATTAGCAACTTCTTCGCGCAGGTCCTTGTTCGTAGCCGCTAAAATGCGGATATCTACATCAATCACGCGGTCGCTGCCGATGCGGACAATCTGATGCTCTTGCAGAACGCGCAAAAGGCGGGATTGCAGGTGCGGCGAAGTATCGCCGATCTCATCCAGAAAAATCGTGCCGCCGTTGGCCTGTTCAAACAGGCCGACCTTGCCCGTCTTGCTTGCACCGGTAAACGAACCGCTCTCATAGCCGAAGAGCTCGCTTTCCAGCAGGGATTCCGGCAGAGCTGCACAGTTGACAGCGACAAAAGCAGCAGCACTTCTCGTAGAAAAATTGTGCAGCGACTGCGCAAACAGCTCCTTGCCCACGCCGCTTTCCCCGGTAATCAGCACAGCATAATCCGTCGTCGCCGCAGTCTTGGCCAGCGCAATGCACTTGTCAATCTCCTCAGAAATGTGAACAATATCCGAAAACGTATACTTAGCGTACAGCCCCTTTACCTCGCGCTGCCTCTTCGCCAGAAGCGTCTGCTCCTGCAAATCCTTCTCCCGCTGCAACAAAATCGAATAGCCAATAATCTCATCCATCAGCATAATTGCATTTTTGTCGATAAAATAACTTTCTCCATCAGAGGCAACCGCTGCCTTGGGAGGCAGCTCTTTTTTCAGCGCAGCTACAAACTCCGCACCAAAAATATCGGTCAGCGGAACGATTTTCGTAAGATTAAAAATAACGTCGGCCCGGTCGTTGGAATAAATCAGCTCATAATTTTCGTTGACGATAAAAAAAGCTTCGTTCAGTCGGTTGCTGAGATTTTTTAAAACCTGGGTTTTTAAAGCGTTTTTCAGATAATCGTCGTGAGAGTGGGTGTTGGGTTCTTCAATAGAACGGATGTGCCGGATCAGATTGCGGTTGGTAGAATCAAAATCCAGCTCCAGCTTCCGCATCAAAAGAGAAATTGTATTAAAACTGATTTCGCGGTAACCGATGTTGATGATGGTTTCGATGAAAGGCGGAACCAACTGGGGTTCGTTGGGCGTAACGCAGATTTTCAGGCGGCTGTATTTAGAGATATTGGCATCATTGGGGTCGTAAGGAATAAAGTTAATATGATTGATGTCGATTTCATATAAACCATAGATAGTTCCGACAGCGTTTTCGTAAGTATCGTTTACGACCAAGACGTCGGTGTTGGGTGCAAGCGCACGAAGAGGCTGCAGATTTTCACGCGAAAAGCTGCGGCCCATAAGGACGATACTGCTGAAATCGGGAACATTGCCCCTCAGCCGGTAGAGCATGGCGTTGTCAATTACGAGATAAGCGTCGGCAATAATCATAAAATTCTGGGGTAACTCATTCAAATGATAATTTTCGATAAAAATATAATCACCGAAAATGCGCTCCAAATTATTGCTTAGATAGGCGATGACTTCCGGATTTTCTCTGTTTCTATAAATAATAGCGATCTTTTTCATGGCAGGGCCTCGTTTCTGTATAACACAGCTGTCAATATTCTTATTATACACCAGAAAGCGAAACGATGACAGGGGGAAATATGGAAGTAAAGAATTTAATAAGCTTTAATATATAAAAACCCATTAAAGCCTATTAAAATTGATTAAATGTTCCGATGATTTTAAAAAGGCTGATATAAGTGAAGGAATGGAGATGACAAGAAATTTATATTTCGTTTTTTGTCGAAAAAATATGGGGATTTGGACAGTAAAGCCTTATTTTTTGTACAAAATGTGATAGCTGTGTGAAGTTTTGGCATGAAGATTGCAAAATTATCTGTGCATGCAGATGATGGCTTCTGTAAAGAGAAGGAGCTATTCAAAGCCATATCGATCTGGAAGGAGGATCTATTTTTTTCATGAGGAATTATATTGTAAAAAAGATACTGATCGGAATTGTACTTCTGTTTTGTGTATCTTTCCTCGTATTCAGCATGCTCTACCTGATGCCAGGAGATCCGGCATCCATCATGGCAGGGCAGTTGTCTAAGGGAGCAAATTTGGATCAAATCCGGCACGAATACGGCCTCGACCGACCGTTTTTAGTGCAGTATGCAGACTGGGTACGCAAAATTGTATTCGAACAGGATTTTGGCATTTCCTATAAGTACCGTCTGCCTGTCTGGAATCTGATCAAAACGAGAATCCCCATCAGCTTAAAGCTGACCATCACTACATTGCTTATTTCCGATGCGATCGCCATTCCTTTGGGCCTTCTGTGCGCCTATAAAAAGGATAAACTGTTCGACCGCGCTACGGTGGGGGTTTCGCTGGTATTGACAGCGGTGCCGTCCTTCTGGCTGGCTGCACTTCTCATGCTGACCTTTGCCATCAAAATACCGTTGTTCCCGCTGGCAGGCTTCGAATCGTGGCAGAACTATGTGCTGCCCGTAGTAACTGGCGTTATCAGCGGTCTGGCCAGCACCATTCGCTTAACAAAATCCGAAGTACTGGATGTTATGAGAGAAAAGTATGTAACCACGGCTTATGCAAAAGGATTAAATAAAAAGAGAGTTATGATCACGCATGTGCTGCGCAACTCCCTGATCGTACTGGCAGTGAATTTATTCCTGTCGATTCCCTGGCTGATTTCCGGCTACATTATCATCGAAAAGGTATTTGGTATTCCCGGCATGGGAAATCTGATGGTAAATTCCATTATTCAGCAGGACTTCAATGTAATCCAGGCCATCATTTTAATCATCACTGTATTGACAATCGTTTGCAATATTTTAAGCGATATCGTTTTGGGCATCTTAGATCCTAGAATTCGAATTTCTGTCACTGGAGGTGAAAAGTAAATGAACGAAAGTCCGGTAAAAGAGTTTTTTACCTCCTGCTATAAAAATAAAAACTTCCTGATCGGTTTTATTATGATTGCAATCATCATTCTCATGGCGATCTTTGCCGATCAGATTGCGCCCTACGAATTTGATGCTGCCAACCCACAGGAGGTATTGCTGGCGCCCAGCAGTCAGCATCTGCTGGGAACGGATAACATGGGGCGCGACCTCTTCAGCCGCATCATATATGGAACGAGAATTACACTGCAGGTGGCTGTGATCGGTGCAGGACTGCAGTTAGTCATCGGCGTTATCGTCGGCCTGGCCTGCGGATATTTTGGCGGGGCCGTGGATAAAGCGCTGATGTTCTTTGCCGACCTGACCTACAGTATCCCCGGCATGATTGCTGCGCTGGCTGTGGTTACGATTCTAGGCAGAAGTTTAACCAATGCGATTATCGCTACGGCAGTAGTCAACTGGGCGGCTTACGCCAGAGTAGTGCGCGCCAAGACCATGTCCATCAAAAATCAGGCCTTTATCGAAACCGGTGTCGCTTTCGGCGAATCGGCAATCGCCATTATGTTCCGTTACATATTGCCGAACATTGTACCTGTTCTGATTGTAAATATTTCTATGCAGCTTCCGGGAACGATTATGTCCACGACAACGCTGAGCTTTTTAGGCGTGGGCTCGCAGCCCCCGTCGCCAGACTGGGGCCTGATGGTTTCGGAAGGCATCGACTTTATTGCCCGCGGACCGTGGCTGTGTATTTATCCCGGTCTGGCTCTGGTATTCGTTGTGTTTGGCTTTAATATTCTGGGTGAGGGCCTGCGCGACCTGTTAGACCCCAGAATGAAGTCGCAGTAAGGAGGGTCTGGTATGAGCAACGATAAAAACGAACTGTTACGGCTGGATCACCTCTGCGTTGATTATAAGGTCAAAGACGGGTACCTGTCGGCAGTAAAAGATGTATCCTTTACAATCAACAAAGGAGAAATCTTTGCCATCGTCGGCGAATCCGGCTGCGGAAAGTCTACCATCGCCCACGCGATTTTACGCTTGCTTCCGGAGCATAATGAAGTCATCACTGGAAATGTCTGGTTTAACAACGAGAATATCAACGAATATACAGAAACGCAGTTAGAGAAGGTCAGAGGCCGGCAGATCGGTATGATTTTCCAAAACCCTCTCGATTCTCTCAACCCTGTGTATACGACGGGCAGCCAGGTGCAGGAGGGCATTCTTTTAGACAATGTGTCTAGAGAAGACGCCTGGAAAAAGGTCATCGAAATCTACAAGGATGTCAAAATGCCCGATGCGGAAAAGCGTGCTAAGAGCTTTCCACACGAAATGTCTGGCGGTATGCGCCAGCGCGTTATGATCGGTATGATGCTGGCCAGAAACCCGCAGCTTCTGATCGCAGACGAGCCGACCACGGCTCTGGACGTAACCATCGAAGCACAGATTTTAAAGATCATCAAATCCCTGCGCGATGAATTCAACACAGCGGTTATGATGATTACCCATAACTTCGGACTGGTGGCTGAGGTTGCTGACAAGGTTGCCGTTATGTACGCCGGTGAGGTAGTAGAGACAGGAACCGTATTCGATATCTTTGACGAGCCGAAACATCCCTATACCACGCGGCTGATGGCGGCTTTGCCCCGCATGACAAAGGCGGAGGGCCGGCTTCAGACCATCGACGGCAGCGTACCCCGCCTGACAGAGCACAAGAGCGGTTGCCGGTTTGCCAACCGGTGTACGCATGCGACGGAACAGTGCAAGACGCAAGACCCGCCCATGCGCGAGGTAAGCCCGACGCATTCCTTCAAGTGTTTTATGGAACAGGGGGTGGACATCAATGGCTGAAGCTGCCATCGAACTCCGGAATTTAAAAAAATATTTTAATGTAGGCAAGGGGCCCGGCGGCGCCAAGGCATACGCTAAGGCTGTCGACGATATTACCCTTACGATCAATAAAGGAGAAGTCGTAGGGCTGGTCGGCGAATCCGGCAGTGGAAAGACCACGCTGGCCCGCGTCATTTTACGCCTGACCAGCATTACCGGCGGGCAGGTTATCTTCAACGGCGTGGACCTGGCCAAGGCCAGCCGCGACGATATGAAAAAGATGCGAACCGATGTATCGGTCGTATTCCAGGACCCGGCATCGAACCTCAATCCCAGAGAGACGGTAATGAGCTCCATCATGCGTCCGTTGGTGCTGCACGGCACATCCAAGGCAGAGGCGAAGCAGAAAGCCATCGACGCTCTCGGGCTGGTCAAGATGGATACCCGGTATCTGTACAGCTATCCCCATCAGCTTTCCGGCGGGCAGCTGCAGCGTATCGCCATTGCCCGGGCACTGGTTATGAATCCGAAGGTAATGATTCTGGATGAACCGACCTCGGCGCTGGATATTTCCG
Source organism: uncultured Peptostreptococcaceae bacterium (assembly GCA_949740445.1). Classification (GTDB taxonomy): domain Bacteria; phylum Bacillota; class Clostridia; order Peptostreptococcales; family Anaerovoracaceae; genus RGIG446. The sequence continues at coordinate 9,470 of CATJIF010000062.1, forward strand.
TGCAGGCGCAGATTCTCAACCTGCTCTTGGATTTACAGGAAAGCCTGAAGCTGACATATCTGGTAATCACCCATGATCTGAACGTAATCCGTTACATCAGCGACCGCATCGCCGTTATGTATCTGGGGCGTTTAGTGGAATATGGCCCGACGGAAGAAGTCATCGGAAATCCCAGACATCCTTATACCAAGGGATTGATGGCAGCATCTCCGATTCTCAATCCGCATGATAGAGGCAAGGAAAAGTATATGATGGAAGGCGAGCCAGGAAGCTTAATCAATCTGCCGACAGGCTGCCACTTCAATCCGAGATGTCCTTACGCTACCGACCGTTGCCGAAGCGAACTTCCGCAGGATGTGCGCATTTCTCCGCTGCATCAGGTCGCCTGCTTCCTGCAGGAGGAATTTTCGATAGACAAATAGCCGTTTTCGTGGTTTAATAAAGCTATCTATAGCTGTTCGGCATTTCAATGCAGGGTAGATCATCAGGCTATTACGAGCGGCATTTGCCGCCTGTACATAGATTAAAAAAGCGAATCGTTACGCATTTTTTAAGGAGGAGAAAAACTATGAACAAAAAGATGCTTGCAATTATGCTGGCTTTGTGTCTGACGTTATCGCTGGGCCTTTCGGCCTGCGGCGGCGGTGATGGCGGCGAAGGCGGCGGTGGTGGTACAGCTGCCGGTGGCAAGACGCTGATTATCTGGGACGATTCTTGGGAAGGGATCGACCTGTTCCAGGTATCTTCCTGGAACGATATGCAGTGTCTGCTGGCAGATCCTGTATTAGAGACAGATCCCGAAACAAAAGCTCCGCTGCCCGGCATCGCTTCCGAGGCTGTATGGAGCGAAGACGGTCTGACCTGGACTTTGACCTTCCCGGAAGGCATGTACTATTCTACTGGTGAGCAGGTAGAGCCGGAAGACTTCGTTGCCAGCGTACAGTATGGCCAGGAAGTCAGCGAATACGGCAGCGGATACGCCTGCATCGAATCCATGGAAATCGACGGCAGAAATGTTATCTGCCACATGAGCGAGTTCCAGGCTGACATGGAATACAACTTCCAGAGCTGCTTCGTCGGCATCATGGATAAGGACGAAATCGACAACATGTCCAAAGACGAAAAACTGTGGGGCATCCATCCCTATGGTGCGTACTATCTGGACGAGTACGAGCCGGGCGCTTACGCCGTTCTGAAGGCAAATCCGGGCTACAAGACCAACAGCCCGCTGGTTCAGAATAAGGGTGTATCTCCCATCGAAACCATCAGAGTCGTATTCTCCGGCGAAGACTTTACCCTGGCGCAGGGCGTAAAGAACGGCGACTACGACGTGCTGAGCATGCTGCCCGATTCTTACTACGACGAGCTGAATGCAGCGGAAGAAATTACCGTAGTGGAGGCTTCCGGAGCCGAGGTCAACTACGTAGAGCTGAATATGCTCGATCCGCTGTTCCAGGATATCAATGTTCGCAAGGCTATCGTAAGAGCGATCAACAGAGATAACCTGGCATCTTACATGAGCATTACGCAGAAGCCGGCCTTCTCGCTGGTGCTGGATAAGTGCTTGAACTACGACGAAGAAGTTGTAACGTGGTACAAAGAGAACTACGACTACGACCTCGAAGCAGCCAAGCAGCTGCTGGCTGATGCCGGCTGGACCGATACCGATGGCGACGGTTTTGTCGATAAGGATGGACAGAAGTTTACCTTCGAAATTGATTCCAGAGATACCGAATCTGCCAAGAAGATTTCCCAGTCCATTCAGGCTGACATGAAGGCCCTGGGTATCGATGCTACCATCAAGACGCAGAATTGGTCTTATGTAAATCAGGACGTAGAAGATGGCAACTTCCAGATGGGTTATCTGGGACTGGGATGGTCCGAACCGTTCCTGCTGGTAGACCTGTTCTGCCAGAGAAATCCGGAAGCCACCAACCCCGACCCGGCTGGTCAGGAGGCTATGGTAGCCGCTGCCAGAAAGATCGTCGATTACGATGAAAGAACAGTTGCAATTACCGAGATCCAGAAAAAGTTGCTGGATTATTGCACCATTATTCCGCTGGCCGACAACACCAGCTACCGCTGCTGGAGATCCGAGATCAAGGGCATCGTTACTACGCCCACCGGTGGATTCTATCTGAACGACGTTGTTGTTGACGACGAAGGAAACTTCAGAAACGTACAGTAACGGCCACATGCGAAATGCAGCGCGTGTGCGGCTTGTACACGGGCGAAGGCAGTTATCAGTTTCTGATTGATAACGCAGCAATGATCGGCAGGGGGCCTTACGGGGCCTCCTGCTTTTTTCAGCGGATGGAATGGGTGTGTAGAGTGTTGAAATGCGTATTTGAGAAGGGCTTTCGGAGGTGAGAGACCTGTTTATATAATAAGGAGGACAGGCAGGAGGTATGATAGAAAATCAATATGTGCAAAGTATCAGGGAAATCCGTCTGATGGTTACTTACGATTGCAATGGACGCTGTCGTCACTGCCTGTCGATACAGCGCAAGCAAACCGGATGTATACCGGCAAAAACTGCGGCGGCGATAATCTGCAATCTGGCACAGCAAATACAACTGGAAAAAGTTACAATGTTTGGCGGAGAACCATTACTCTATCCTGATACAGTAGAGGCAGTGTGCAGGGCAGCAAAACAGGCAGGCATTCAGAGCAGCTTAATTACCAATGGTGGATTGTGGCGCGATGCAGATGATATGCAAACGCAGGCCGAGCTGTTACTGTCGCTTGCACCGGATGAAATTATTCTGGCTGTAGATACTTTTCACATGGAATTTATTCCGCTGATTCGACCATATATCTTTGCTGGAATTTTAAAAGATAAAGGCTATTCCGGCCTGAAACTGCGGCCGCTTTGGGTAAAGGACAGGGGCGACGAAAACATCTTTAATCAGGAAACGCGCGAATGCCTGCGAACATTTGAACATTTGCAAATTCCCATTGATCCGGGATTGGTGATTCAGCCAGAGGGCAGTGGTCAGCGCTATATAGAGCGTTTTTACCAGAAAGGACAACTAAACGATGCCTTTCGATGCGGAAGCCTGGCAGGAACACAGTCCCTGAGCCAGCCAGCTTCTATTACAATTCAGCCCAACGGAGACGTTACCGTATGCAATTTTACCATAGGAAATATTTATCAGAACGATCCGGAGACAATTTTAGAGGAGTATGATCCAGGAAAAGACCCTGCGATGGCAGCGCTGATCAGCGATGGCTTAAAAGGGCTTATAGGGTATATGGAGGAAGCGGGAATTATGCTGAATCCGAACGAGTATTATTCGGTTTGCGGGCTATGCAGCGCACTGCAGCGGATGAGAAGGCAAGGTGCTGCTGTTGTAAAAGAGAATGAGAGACAGGAATGGCAGAACAAACAGTAGCAGATAAGCTTCTGAACGAGCTGATTAAAAAGATAAAGAAATACCATCCGTCGGAGAATGTGGAGCTGATTGAACGTGCATACCGCATATCGGAAGAGGCGCATCGCGGGCAAATCAGAAAGTCCGGCGAACCATATATCGTCCATCCGATGATTACAGCCATGATATTGGCGGAGCTGAAGGCAGATAAAGAAACCATCGCTGCAGGAATTCTTCACGACATTATCGAGGATACCGATGTCGATCAAGAAAAAATCAGAGAAGAATTCGGGGAAGAAATCCTGTTTTTAGTGCAAGGAGTAACGAAAATTGAGCGTCTTTCGACGCAGCTGCCAGAGGAAGAACGGCAGATCGACAACATTAAAAAGCTGCTTTTGGCGACAGCAGATGATGTGCGGGTAGTGCTGGTAAAGCTGGCGGACCGTCTGCACAATATGCGAACGCTGCAATACCAGTCTGCGGCAAAGCAGATAAAAATTGCGCAGGAAACCATAGATATCTACGCGCCGATTGCAGAACGGCTGGGAATTTCCGTCATAGAGGCAGAGCTGAAAGACCTGAGCCTGCAATACTTGCAGCCGGAAATTTACCAGAGGTTAAAGACGAAGTTAACGCGATTGAAAATCAAGAACCGCAAGGTCGATGAGGAAATTCTGGCGCAGATTTCTGCAAAGTTGATGCGTGCGCATATCAAAAATCGCGTCAGCGGTTCTTACGGGCAGCTGTTCCGCGCTTGCCAGAAGTTTCTGAAGGACGAGCAGGAAGCCGAACTCGCCATCGGCGCTTTTACAGTCGAAGTCGTTTTGGAAAGCCCGGGAAAATGTTACGAAGCGCTAGGGCTCCTGCACGAGCTATATCCGCCGATTCCTGGAACGTTTAAGGATTATATCGCAACGCCGAGAGAAAATCTCTATCGGGCACTTCACACAAAGGTGATCGCTTTTCAGGCAAAAATCGTGGCGATTCATTTGATGACGCGCGAGATGAAGCTGAATAACCGGCAGGGTATTTTATATTACTGGAAATACAAAGGTGGCACTGTTGCAGAGCGCGAGATGGCGAAGGCAAAGGAGAAGCTCTCCTGGCTGCGCGAGATTTTGGAGTGGCAAATCGACGGCGATAACACCAAGTTTATGCAGCTTCTGAAAAATGATTTTCACAATTCCAATGAAAAAATTTATTGCTTTACACCCCTGGGAAAGACCATCGAGCTGCCGAAGGGATCTGTGGCGGTGGATTTTGCCTATGCTGTGCACAGCGAAATCGGCAATCACATCAAAGGTGTTAAAATCAATCACATGGAGGCAAAGCCAGAGACGGAGCTCGTGCGGGGCGATGTGGTGGAAATCATTACATCGGCTGAGATCACAGGGCCGCAATTCGACTGGATTCGGAAAGTAAAAACATCAAAGGCAAAAAACCGCATTTTACAGCAGTATAAGGTAAGCCACGACGAAGAGCCGATGCAGTTGGGCGAGACAATGTTTCTCCGGATGTGCAGTGCGTATTGCTTTTCAGCAGAAGAAAGAGAAAAGATTAAGGAACAGCTCTGCAAATATTATAAGATCAGCGATTGGCGGCTGTTGGCTTCGGGCATGGGCCGGGGAGAGATCGACGCAGAAAATGTGCTGAAAAAAATCGACATTATGAATGTCATATCCAGTACAGGGATGTACGATGTGTATCTTCTGGCAGATGATCGCATGGGACTGATCTCGCAGGTAGCCAATTGCTTTTGCAAATACGGGTTTTGCATCGAATTTCTGAATGTCAGAGTAAATGCGAAGAAGCACGCCACAATCGAAGCAAAGATCAAATTGCAGCAGGCTTCTGACGTTGATGTAAAAAAGCTGTATCAGGAGATTCAGGACATCGGTATCAAAAAGCTTGAAATTTCTTCTTGCCGCAAATAGAAAAAGAGACTGGACTTTGAGATAATATATCGAAAAAGCACAGTCTCTTTTTTCTGTTTATACCTGAGCCATGTAAAGGTCGTAGGCGCTTTCGCGAATCAGTGTTTCCCAGGAATACACATCGGTATCGTGGCCGGCAAAGCAGAGGAGAAACGGCTGGCGGGCATAGAGGATACCGACATCGTTGCTGAGCCCGTCGTCCTCTCCCGTTTTATGGGCGATGGGAATCGCTCCGCAGAGCTTGCCATCCAGCTTGTGGTTAATCTGCTGCAAAAGCAGGGTATCGAGAGCCTCCTGCGACACGGTTTCGCTGACAAATTCCTTGCAATACAGCATCTCTAAGAGCGCGCCCATTTCCAGCGGTGCAATGTAATTTTCTCGTCCGGCAGCGCCGGCGGCGCTGTCGAAAAGAAATCGCTCTACGTGGGTTTTCGAAAGGCCCATGGCGCGGAAACCTTCGTTGACGCGGTCGATGCCGCAGTAGCGCAGCAGCGCGTTGGTAGCTGTGTTATCACTGATAGAAATCATCAGGCGGCAGAGCGTGCGGATATCCACCTCCGGCTCGTCGGTATAAAGCGTTAGAGCACCACAGACAGGGACCTTTTCAGCTTCAGTGATTTTTATGCAGTACGCCAGATCCAGGCGGCCGGCAGCCGCCTCTTTCAGAATGTAGAGAAAGAGCGGAAATTTGATGACGCTTGCGGCAAGAAACGGCTCGTCGCTCCGATAGTCCGCAGTCGTTTTCGTAATCAGGTTTTTATAGTAAAAGCCCAAGTGGCCTGGCAGGGCTTCGATGCGTTTTTTTAGAGCATCGAGCGCCTGCTGTTCTCTGTTTGTTGCAGTCTTCATTCGATGTAAATTCCTTTCCTGTCAGTTAATTCCAAAGCGCAGGGAACGGCCCAGATCGTCGCGTAAGAGCTGCCCGTGCTCTGCGGCGATTTCGCCTCCGATCAGCACGTAGTGGATGCCGGTGGGTGCAAGTGCCGGCGATTCGAAGGTCGCTTTATCTTCGACCGTTTCGGGGTCGAAGATAACGATATCAGCGTCGAAGCCTGGCTTTAAGCTCCCCTTGTGCAAAAGCCCCATGCGCTGTGCGGGAATGCAGGTCATCTTGGCAATCGCTTCGTTTAGACGTAATTTTCCCCGACGAACATAGTGACTGAGAACGCGGGGGAAGGTTCCGGCGGCACGCGGATGCCCTTGATCGCCGTTGCGCAGGCCATCGCTTCCCACCATCACGAAAGGAGAGCGCAAAGCCATTTCCACGTCGTCAGCACGCATAAAATAGCCGATGGTCATGGTTTCGGGGGCGTTGGCCCGCAGCTCTTCGAACAGCTCTTTCGTGCAGCGCTGTCCGGCGTAGGGGCCATCGCACAGCTGGATGTGGCTGTAATCCGACTGATAGCTTTCTAAAAACCCGTCGTCGTAGGTGGTCTCTCCGATGCCGGTGCTGAAAGCGTCGTAGGGGTAGCAGTCGCACATCATGTTAATACCGCAGCCGCGGTAATCTTCAATTTGCGCTAACAGGTGCTTCATCTGCCCGTAACCACCCATGCTTCCGATGTGGGAAAACTGTACCTTAACGCCAGCTTCCTGCCCGATGCGGGCAAGTTCGTCGCAGGCAGAAAAGACGCCGTCCACGTCGTTTCGCACATGGGAAGCAACCAGGCGATCGTCCTTGCGGCACAGGGAGGCAAGCGCGATGATCTCTTTCCATTGGGTTCCGGGAATATATTTTACGCCGAAGGAGATACCGAAACAGCCCGCTTGAAGGGCTTCCTGTGCGCTTTCAACCATGCGGTGGAGGATGCTGTCGCTGATAGGAGCATATTTATCCGTACCGCCGCAGAGCTTGCGTAAAAACGTGTGGCCCGCCAGCAGTGCAATGTTGGTGGCCGTACCTATGCGGTCTACTGCATCCAGATAGATTTTGGGCTGGCCGCAGTTACCCCCGCAGTTGCCGCCCAGAGCAGAGGTAACGCCCATGAGAACCATGGAGCGCGCGATGCTTTTGTCCAGCGTATCGGTGCGGCTGTCGTAGGGATCTTCGTGCATGTGGATATCGACAAAGCCGGGGCAGACGACGCAGCCAGAGGCGTCGATAATTCGATCTGCGCCGGCTTTCCGTCGGAGAATTTGTTCAGTGTCGTTTTCTTCGATGATTTCAGTAACCTTGCCGTCTGTACAAAGCAGGGCAGCCTTTTTGCAGCAGTTCTGAGACGGATCTACCAGAGTGCCTCCATAAATAAAAGTAGTTCTCATAGTGTGCCTCCTTTATATACCATCGCCGGTATAGTCCATACCCCCGTTGACTTTTTTGAAATACATGTATACGGGAACGCCCAGCGCCGGAATAATCAAGCCGATGACGGCGTTTCTGGGACTGCTGATCAACTCGTTAATCAATAAAATAAGGAAGAATAGGATGGTAATATAAATGGTTACTTTGCCTCCCCACACGCGATAGGGACGCTCCATATTCGGATATTTTCTGCGGAATACCAGGACCGAGACAATCGTTAAAAGATTTAATGCCGCAGAGGTAAAAATCAGAAGATCGGTCAACTGTTGCAGACTGTTGAGAAGGACCAGAATGATGGCGACCGCAGAGGAGGCCAGGGTGGCTTCGACGGGAACACCGGTGGTGGGATTGATGTTCTTAAAGACCTTTGGGAAATATCCATCTCTGGCCATCGCATAATAGGTTCTGGGAAATACCAGGCAGTCGCCGTTGACCGTACCGAGAATGCCGATGGCCATGCCGATGAGGACAGCCCAGTGGCCCATGCTGCCCATCAGGCGGTTAGCGACCTCGTTGCCGAGATAGAGATTGCCGCTTTCGATCATGGAGACAGCTTCGCCTGTGGGGATAACGCGGTAAATGGCAAAGTTAAACAGCGTGTAGATTAAAGTGATAAATCCCATGGAGAGGATAATTGCCAGAGGCAGGTCGCGCCTGGGGTTGCGCATTTCTTCGGCGACCGTGTTGAGGTTAGTCCAGCCCTCGTAAGCCCACAGGCTGGCAAAGGTGGCAAAGGCGATCAGGCGGATGGCACCGCCCAGGTCCGCCTGCGAACCGTCAGCGCTGAAAACGAGAGATAAATCGGGAGTTTCTGTGCCAAAGGCCAGCCCCAGGAAGATAACCAGAATCAGCGGGATTACCCGCACGACCATGGAAAAATTCTGCACATACGAGCCCAGCTTTACGCCTCGCAGATTCAGTGCGGTAAAAAATAAGATAATGAGGATAGCGATGGTTTTAATCGCCATGTCGCTCATGGGAGCGACGCCATTGAAGGCGGTAACTGCGGCCATAGCCAAAGCGGCGATAGAGCCGGAGCCTGTCAGAAGAAAGCCGCAAAAGCCGTTGATAAAGCCAAAGAGCGGGCCGTAGGCCTTGCTCAGATAAGTCGTCATGCCACCAGCGACCGGCATGGCTGCACCCAGCTCAGCAAAGCACAGACCTCCGAGGATGGAAATAATGCCACCGACGATCCAGCACAGCAGTGCTGTTCCCATGTGCATACCGGTGCGTTCCAGTACATAGCTGCCCAGATAGTAAACGCCAGAACCGATGGTCATACCGGCGACCAGGCTGATACCACCGAACAGACCGATGACTTTTTTAAAATTGCCTCCGCTTTGCGTGGCTCTTGGTTGTTTGCTGCTCAAGAAATCCTCCTCCTGTTCAATTCTTTATTGCAATAACGATATAGATATAGTAAAATATAGCAATTTCTATGCCAAAAGTATAGAAAAACGGTTGATGGCTGTATTTCATCTGAAAAAGAATATAGAAAAACAAACGCAATGCAATCGCACAAAGAAAATAAGACGATCAGAACCGACGTTTGCTGAATTGAAACACCAGGGAGCAGCCGAAAGGAAATGCGCACAATAGGGGCGACAGAATATGTGCGTTCAAAATTCTGGATTATCATCCGGAAATCCGGACAAGAGAAGAAACGATGCAGTATTTGCATTCCAAATTGTGCATCGCACTGCCGACTCGGGATTACAGAAAGGAGAGAGAAGTGAAAGAGCGCAAAGTAACAGAAAAGAGTATTTCGGCATTTGCAGCAATGCTGAAGGAAGAGGAACGCAGCACCGGTACAGTAGAAAAATATCTGAGGGATGTCAGGGCTCTGTCTGTCTGGCTTGCAGGCCGACCGATTACAAAAGAGCTGACAGCGCAATGGAAACGCGAACTGCTGCAACAAAGCTATGCACCGACGACCGTAAATTCGATGGTATCTGCTGTTCACAGATTTTTCCGGTTTATGGGCTGGCCGGAGTGCCGGGTAAAATTTCTGCGCATTCAGCGGCGGACATTTCGCGAAAACAATAAGGAATTGACGCGGGCGGACTATCAAAGATTGCTGGAAGCAGCACAAAAATCGAAGCGAAAGTGCATAGGGCTTTTGATGGAAACCATATGCGCAACAGGAATCCGCGTTTCTGAAGTGCGGGCCATCACCATTGCCGCCGCTGAGCAGGGGTGTGCGGAAATCAGCCTGAAGGGAAAGATACGCACGATTCTCTTGCCCGGGAAATTATGCAAAAAACTGATCCGGTATGCAAAGAAAGAAAAAATCACCTCAGGCGAAATTTTTCGCGCACAGGATGGCAAAAGCCTATCCCGTCAGAAAATATGGTGGGAGATGAAGGTGATTGCAAAGATAGCTGGCGTACAGGGGAGCAAGGTGTTTCCACACAATCTTCGCCATTTGTTCGCCCGGATGTTCTACCGTCTCAACCGCGATATTGTGCAGCTTGCGGATTTGTTAGGGCACAGCTCGGTAAATACGACGAGGATTTATCTGATGACAACAGGGGCAGACCACTTGCGACAGTTGGAACGGCTGGGATTGATTACATGAGCATTTTCGGATGCAAAATTTATATTTTGACACAGACATAGAGAAACCTTCTGTTTTCCATCGTTTTAATAAAGACGCCTTTGATGAGAATTTTGTGAAACTTCAATCAAAAGCGAATAAGAAAAGTCTTTTTATTCAATATCTTGATTATAATCTTAACATAATTTTTGTAAATAGCAAGGATAATTTGCTCTATAGTAATGTATGAATTCCATACGCTTTTGTAGCATTGTTTTGAATATAAAAATTTAACATTTTTTCAAAAAAAGATTATATTTCATGGTGAAATTTTCCATAATAAGCCCAATTATTTCCATTTTTCTGTTTTCCAGTCTATAACGCCACTCCATCCCCGATAGTAAAGGGGCCATTATGTAGCATCTTTATCATACAACATTCTTTCTCGAAATGGTAGTCAGATTCTACGCAAAAACAATCAAAATCCGTGCATGAAATGACAGAAACCATAAGCCTGGCCAGTATATCATAGATGCAAATTGTCCTGTGCTGCCCCTTGCCGCCGAACAAAATATAAATTTTGTTCACAAAGGATTTGCTTTTGATTTGAAAAAATAAATGCAGAGAAAATGGCGGGATCTTACTTCTTTAATCAGTGAGGGAGAACGATACTGTGACAGATAAAGAACTTCAAAAATTAGGGCGGCGCGAATTGCTGCAAATGTTGTTGGAGCAAGTAAAAGAAAGTCAGCGATTAGAAAGAGAATTATCGAAAACAGCGGGGCAGCTGCACGAATTGGAAGAAACATATGATCGCCTGCGGGACCGGCTGAATAAAAAAGATGCACAAATCCATCAACTTCAAGAAACTCTCCAAGAAGAACGGGAGCAGAAGGAAGCGGATTTAGAAGAAGTAGGCTCCATTGCGGAGGCTGCCTTAAAATTGAATGGTGTATTTGATGCAGCGCAAAAAGCAGCAGCACAATACCTTCAGCATTTACAAACAGTCTATCCTGTACCAGAAGGTGCAGAAATTCCATCAATTTCCGAATTTTGGAAGCAAGAGATGGCTGTATCGGAGACGGAGCGCAGGCAACAGAATAACTTTGGTGCACCGGACAGCGGTTTTATATCGCAAAGCGATAGCTTTACCTCATTAGAAAACAATTTCGGCGTGCAGAGCAATGGGTTTGTTACGCAGGGCGGTAGCTTTGCACCGCAGAGCGCTACATTTGCTATGCCGGACAATGGCTTTGGCGCACAGGCCAATCACTTTGCTGTACAGAGCAGTGGGTATGCGCCCCCAAACAGCGGCTTTGCCCCACCGGAAAATGGCTTCGGTGTGCAGAATAATGGGTTTGGCGTACCTGACAACAGCTTTGCGTGGCAAAATGTTGGCTTTGGTGTGCAGAACAACGGATTTCAGCCGCAAAGCGGCTATACAGTGCCAGGCAACAGCTTTGGAACGCAAAGCGACAACCGTTCCACACAAGAAACTGCAGGGCCGGCTGTACAGGCAGCGATGGAGGCAGAAGATGCAAAGAAGATAGCTGGGCAGAAGCCAAGATATAACAATGCGCAGAGGCCACGCCCGCAGACAAAACGTCCAGCACAGACGCTTGCAGAGGAGGAATTTGCAGACCTGTCGGAAGAAGAAGCACAGATTCAGCTGCCATTGCGTTCGAAGCGCAAACCGAAGTCCGGATGGACGCTGTACTTCGGCTGGAAGCGCGATCAAGGACGAAAAATGTAATGGCGGGAGAGGTGCAGTCTGCGAGGAACAAGATGGGCTTACTACGAAATAAAAATAAAGCGGAAGATGCAAAACGAAGCAAGGCAGAAAAAGAGACAAAAATAAAAGATAAACCAAAAAATTCAGAACCGGCTGCGAATGCAGAAAGTGTGGCAGATAAAGGCGAAGTAGAAACAACGGAACATCCGCAGGCAAAGCGGTTTGAAATTCCTACTCTCGAGCAGTTGGAAGCTGAACTCGGACGCGAAAAATACCGCTGGCGGTTTCGTCGCGTTTTGCGAAGCACTGTGTATGCCCTGATTACAGTGGCTGCGGTAGCGGTGCTGGTAGCAACCCTGTGGATGCCGGTGCTTCAGATCAGCGGAAACTCGATGGCGCCTACGTTGACCGATGGCGAAATCGTGATTTCCCTGAAGGGTTCGGAATTTCGGCCCGGAGATATTATCGCCTTTTATTACGACAATAAAATATTGATCAAACGAGTGATCGCAGGCCCAGGCGACTGGGTGGATATTGACACGGATGGAACCGTATTCGTCAATGAACAGGAACTGTACGAACCTTACCTCGAAGAAAAAGCGTTAGGGGATTGCAATATCCTGCTACCGTATCAGGTTCCGGAATCGAAGATTTTTGTAATGGGCGACCACCGCAGCGTATCCATGGATTCGCGCAACACAGCGCTGGGTTGTGTTTCCGACGATCAGATTGTCGGGCGGCTGATATTCCGTATCTGGCCGCTGAATGGAGTACGCGTAATGTAGGATCTTGTACGAAAATTTAAAAGGAAGGAGGACTTGGCAAAATGGAACGCGATTTTGAAGAACAGGCAACACAGCATATTCTTTCACTGCTGAGAAAACAACGCGGACGCAAAATCATACGCTGCCTTGCAGTAATCGTTGCTGTTTGTACCGTTTATATGCTGATCTTGCCAGCGATTACGATGTCCAACGAAGTAGTCTGCGGATTAGAAGAGCACACGCACGATGAGGAATGCTGGACGGTAAAAACAACAGGGCCGCAGCCAGAGCTGATCTGCGAGCAGGAAAGCACAACAGATATAATTCTTCATGCGCATAATTCTTTTTGCTATGACGAAGAAGGGGAGTTAATCTGTACGCTGCCGGAGCAGGAAGCACACGAACACGAAGAGGATTGCTATAAAGAGCGGCGGAAGCTGGTCTGCGAGGAAGTGCAGGAGACGGGCCATACACATACAGAGGCTTGCTATGCCAGCGACCGGGGAGAACTGACCTGCGAGAAGGAAGAGGGCGGAGGCGGCCATACGCACGACGACAGCTGCTACGAAACCGAGACAAAGCGAGTATTGACCTGCGGCGAAAAAGAAACGCCGGACAGCGAAGATGAAGAGGGCAACGTAATCGAAGGCCATGCGCACGATGATAGCTGCTATGAAGAAGAAACCACTGAAAAGCTCACCTGTGGCGAAGAAGAGTCGGAAGGCCATACGCACGACGACAACTGTTATGCCTGGGAAAAGCGGCTGACTTGCAGCGAAGAGGAACGGGAAGCCGGACATAACCACGACGACAGCTGCTACGATATTTCGCAGGTATTGTCCTGCCACGAAGAGGAGATCATCGAGCACCGTCACAGTGACAGTTGTTACGATGAAGACGACGAGCTTATCTGCGATCAAGAAGAAATCATCGAACACAATCACACAGCGCAGTGTGTTGAGATACCGGAGGGCGAATCGAGAGAAATCCGCGTTTTGATTTGCGAGCTGTTGGAGCATACGCATAACGATACCTGTTATATCGAGGATGCATCCGAAGAAAAAGAACCGTATCTTTGTGGATTGACAGAGCATTTTCACGGAGAGGACTGCTACTTTGAAAGCGGAACATTGCGCTGCACCATGCCAGAACACAGCCACGACGAGGACTGTCTCGAGACTGCAAGTCCGGAGGAGGTTTTTGAAGAAGAAGCGGTCAGTGGATGGATTTCCGACAGTTATGAATATGACGCCGACGGATTGCGGATTACCTTCCACATCGAAGGATATGCGCAATCTGTCGAAAACACGGGCGGTTCCGAAAGGGGAAGAGGAAGGAGCAAGACTGCTTCTGCAAGCGAAACGGCAGAAGATGATTCGCCTGCAGGCGATGGGATAGCAAGCGGAGAATCTGCGGAAGATTTCGAAGAACAGGCATCTTCCGGAGAGGAAGCATTCGCTGAAACTGATGCGAATGATAACAGTGCTGCCAGTTCTGATGCGAAAGAAGAGATTGCCGATGCTGAGTATTCTGAGAGTGAGACCGGCAATCTGCCAGAGGACGAAGATGCTTCGTCGGATTCTCCAGAAACAGACGATCCGCAGCAGATGTTGGAGAATGTAGAATTCGACGTAGAAACAATCGAAAGCGGGCGAGAGTATTCGAATATCGCCTCCTGTACGGAGGAACTGGGTGCAGATGAGGTATTGATGCTGCAAGTGCTGTCGCTCAACGCCTCTGTCGATGGCAGAGAGCTGGACCTGTCGCAGTGCGACATCGAGGTCGAGGTCGAACCGGCGGAGGAATTGCTGGAACTTTTGAATGATTTCAGTGGTGCAAGGCCCTATACAATCAGCGAAGAGGGTGATGCAGAAACCGCAGATGTGCAGGAGGCGGAAGACAGCCAGTTTCTGCTTCTGGCCTACGATACTGCGAACAACGGCGAAATCAACGAACTGGGCAATCTGTTGTTAGAGGCAGGAGAAGTGGTTGCGCCGCGAATGACCTTCGCTATGGACAGCAGTAACAGAACTGTAGCGCTTACACTGCTTCCCAGTGTATATCCCAGATATACCACGGAATTTTACGTGCGTCTGGATCGTCCGGCCACATCGGGTGGCGCAGTAGCACTTCCCTTTATTGATACCAGCAGCAAAGGGAACGGGACAGAATCGGCAGTGCTTCCGAAAAACGGGGCGCTGGCGCCGAACACAATGAATCTGCAGTTGGATGCGAATGGAAACGTCATGTTTACAGAGGAATTGACAGAAGTATACACTGCGGAAGATAACCTCTTTAATCCAAAGCAGGAGCAGGAACAGGCGCTGACGGCAGGAGCTATCAACGGGCTGAAGGATAACGATCACTATCGGCTGGCAGAACTCTGGGTATTAGATCCGGGCAAAGATCCTGAAAAAGAAGAAGATTGGGTGGTATATGAGGGTATTGATACGATCAGCACGCTGAAGTTTACCAACAATCCGGAAGCTGCCGGGGGCAATATCATTCTGATTAGCGAGTGTAAAGTGGATCGGAATGGCAAAGTGGTATTGGAGCATACGACCATTCGGCTGATTTATGAGCCAGAGGATGGCAGCCATGAGAACAGTACCATGTTCTACGATTACGATATTTCCGATGGTTATATTTATACAGATGAAGGACTAAAAGACAGGCATGAAATTGTAGAGCAAGGAACTGGGAACTGGTATGTAAACACAAGAAAAGAGGGAATCAACAGTCAATTTTCTGGAAATGGTGTTCCACTCGCTTTTGGAAATCAAAATGGAGGAACAAATTTTGGTGAAGAAAAGTGGAATGGAAACGAACTGAATAAATCCAATGGAAATGGATATCAGGGATGTACCTTTGAATTGGCTATCGGGCTTGATAAATTCGGAAATATTATCTTTAACGATGCGATCGAAGCACCCAATCTGTTTGGCGATGGCAATGTTGTCGGAAGAACCGCATACGACGAGTATTCTCTAAATTTCAAGAGGCAGGGGGATACGTATACTTTGCTGAATGTCGGCGGCGCTTCTGGAAGTGCAAACAATCTGGATAAATTTCAATTTATAAAATGGAATTGGAATAATACAAAACAAATATGGTCTAACAATTTTTGGCCTATGGATTCCGCACGCGATAGCTATGGAACGAACGGTCACGATCCCAAATTTGGCGGCGCCCCATGGAACATTTCTTCGGTAAACAAGAATGGGAAGACCGAAGGACTTCCTAAAAGTGATGATGACAAAAATCACAATGCCTATTTTGGAATGAATTTCTCTGTAGAGTTTACTCTGGCAAAGGAATACATCGGACCTCTGGAATATTATTTCTACGGCGATGACGATATGTGGGTGTTCCTGGACGGGGAGCTGATCTGCGATATCGGTGGCGTCCATACTTCGGTAGGTGAATATGTAGACCTGTGGGATTACATTGACAAAGAAGGAAGAACGGCGACCAGCAAGCACATCCTGAACTTTTTCTATACGGAACGAGGAGCTTCTGGTTCAACCTGCTGGATGCAGTATACCCTGCCCAACGTTACCGATGTTCCTGTCAAGTTCGAGCCGGGGGAAGGTGTGGCACCATTGCGGATCGAAAAACAGGTGGAGGGTAATTTACAGATTGATTGGGAGGCAGAGTACGAATTCTCTATCCGTCTGCCCAATGCACAGAATAATTATTCGGCGCAGCGTTATGACGCAGCAGGAAAGCTAATAGGAGAGCCCTTCGCTGTCAGTAGCACAGAAACCATCTTTCAACTGAAAGCTGGGGAATATCTCGAAGTGCAGGATCTTCCAAATTTTATCCGCTATGAGATCAAAGAGAACGCTCAGGACGAAAGATGTCACACGAGCATTCAGATAATCAGAGACGGAACGCCTGATAAAGATGTGATCGACGATGTTTCTGTTTCAGGAACCGTTGGAACTGGTGAGACGAATATCGTCTACACCAATGCCTTTTATTATACGCTTCCCGAAACTGGTGGAAGCGGCACCTTGTGGCATGCTCTGGATGGTCTGCTGATGATGGGCGCAGGCTGTCTGTGGTATAGAAAAAAATCTGCATATGGAGAAGCGGAGCAATAAAATCGGCTTTCCTGTTGCAGGGCTGCATTTAAAAGTGAAAAGAGAAAGGAGAACACAAAGAATGAAGCACATGAAACAACACATCAGTTTGCTGATCGTTTTAGCGATGATTCTCGTTCCATTTTTCCCTGCCATGGCGGCGGAGGGAGAGGGCGTAATCAGCGCTACCAACGGAGAGAAGGGCCATACGTATACCATATACCAGATTTTTACTGGTACACCGGTAGACAATGGTTCGGCTTTAACAGATTTGGAATGGGGCTCCAAAATTAACGCGGCAAATTTTGTTGCAGACTTAAAAGCAAACGATCAAATCAAGGAATTTTTCCCAGACGATTTAGATGCAACAAATGCCACAGCTGTAGCAGAAGCAATCAGTAAGGCTTACGTAGACAATCAGATGGTAAATGCTGCAATCATTGCCGAGCTGGCATGCAAAAACATGACATCCGGCGCTGGAACGCAGCTGAGCCCTGATGGCACGCAAAGCGGCAGCTTTCCCTTTGGCTTTTATGCTGTTGCAGATGCCAACGGAACCAGCGGAAAAGTGATTTATGGAGTATTATCGGTGCTTACCGAGGGTACGTTCGACATCAGTGCGAAGACGTTAGGGCCCAAGGAGGAAGAGCCTACGCTGGAAAAGAAAGTAAAAGCCTCTGACACAGGCCTCTGGCAGGATGCCGCTGATTATTCCATTGGCGATACGGTTGATTTCCGGCTGACAGCTATGCTTCCCCTGATATATGACGAGTTTGATAGTTATCGGCTGGTGTTCCATGATAAGCAGGATGCTGGATTGACATTTGTTCCGGGCAGCATTAAAGTGGCGGTCGGAACCGCGGGAACACCTCTTGATTCTAACCAGTATACCATTGTACAAAATCCCACAGATGATTGTACATTTGAAGTTATTATTTCGGATGCAAAGAAGATAACTGAACTTGGAAGCGGCGATCCGATTACGCTTACGTACAGTGCTACACTAAATGAAAATGCCGAAATCGGAGCAAATGGAAATCTTAATACCGCGAAATTAAGCTATTCTGAAAACGGAAGCCCGATTGAGAAAGAAACTCCGGAAGATATCGTTACCGTATTTACCTTCCAGTTAGAAGTAGATAAGGTAGATCCCGACAGAAATCCTCTGGTAGGCGCTGCATTTACACTGAAGGATTTAGAAGGTAATGTAATCGGGACATATGAGGTCGACGAGACGCGCACTACCTTTACCTTTGAAGGACTTAAACAAGGCATGTATGTGCTGGAAGAAACAGCGCATCCAGAGGGGTATAATCCTATAGATCCGATTTATATTAAGATTACGGCAGATTACGAAAAGACCAGTCCCATGGGCAAGGTGCCCTCATTGCGGAATCTGAGTGCTGTGCAGACCGATAAGGATGGAAACCCCATTGGCGATGCTACGGCAACGGCTAAGTTCACAGCGACGCTTGCCGATGGTAAGTTGAAAACAGAAATCATCAACCGTACAGGCGTTGTCCTTCCCAGCACCGGTGGTGTCGGTACGACCATCTTCTACGCGGTCGGCGGCCTGCTGATCGCAGGTGCGGTAGTCCTGTTGATTACCAAGCGCCGCATGGGTGCAGACGAAAAATAAACCGTGATTTTGCATTCGCTGCGCTGCCCGCAAAGGGTGGCGCAGCGAAGGAAATTAAACCTCTATGAAAAAAAACCTGTCCACAATCCTACTGGTCGTCATTCTTTTGGCAGGAGTGGCGTTGATGCTGTATCCAACGGTCAGCGACTATTGGAATTCGTTTCATCAGTCCCGTGCCATTGCAGGCTATGCTGAGAGCATTTCCCTTCTGACAGCTGCAGACTACGAACGGATATGGCAGGAGGCCTGCGAGTACAACCAGGACCTGCTGCAGCGAAACGAGCGCTATGCGCTTTCTGAAGCTGAACAGGCGCAATATGAAGCGCAGCTCAACCCATTGGGCAATGGTATTATGGGCTACATCGAAATACCGAAGATCAACACAGCGTTGCCGATTTACCACGGCACCGACGAAACGATCCTCCAGGTGGCGGTGGGGCACGTCGATATCAGCTCTCTTCCCGTGGGAGGGCCATCCAGCCACTGTGTGCTCTCCGGACATCGGGGATTGCCCAGTGCCAGCCTGTTTACCCATCTGGACCGGCTGGAAACGGGCGACGTGTTCATGCTGCAGATCTTAAACGAAACGCTGACTTACGAGGTAGATCAGATTCATATCGTCCTGCCCGAAGAGGTGGAAGATCTGGATATCGAAGAGGGGCGGGATTACTGCACTCTGGTAACCTGTACTCCTTACGGAATCAATACACACCGGCTTTTGGTCAGAGGCGTCCGCATCGAAAATCTGCTGACCTCTGCGCACATTACCTCGGATGCGATTCTTATCGACCCGATTTTGGTAGCGCCGTTAATGGCTGTTCCTATGTTATTGCTGTTGTTGGCGTGGCTGATCATCAGCACGAGCCGGAAAAAGAAATAAACTTGAGAAAGGCGGGTGTTTTTATGAAATTAAAAAAGCCAGTGGCAGCGGTATTGTGCCTGCTTCTCTGCGCGCTGTGCCTGCCACAGGCGGCATACGCATACAGCGAAATTCCGCAGGAAAACACACCGTGTACGCTGACGCTGGACGATTCGCCTCACCGTGGCGTAACCTACCGGTTGTATCAGATCGCCGATGTGTCTTCCGATGTTTCTTTTACGGCAGTTTCTAGATTTGAAGACGATTCCATTTCTTTTGAAAATCTCAGCAGCCGGCAGTGGAGGGCGCTTGCCGAAAAGCTGTCTGTGACAATCGCCAGAGACGGCCTTTCTGCCGATGCTGTGAAAACGACAGATAGCAGCGGAAGCCTTACCTTCTCCGGATTGAAGAAAGGGCTGTACCTGATCGTCGGCGAAGGGCATGTGGAGGGCAATCGACGCTATCAGCCCGTGCCGTTTCTGCTCTGCCTGCCTGACTGGGATGCGGAAAAAGAAGGAACCTCCGGCGAATGGGTATACCAGGTAAAGGCAGCAGTAAAAAATGAAGTGACCGAGCAGGGCTCTATCGCCATAGGTGTAAGAAAAAACTGGGAGGACGGCGGGCGTTCCGACCGCCCGGCACAGGCGACGGTCGCTCTGCTGCGGGATGGCGAGGTTTATGAAACAGTAACGTTAAACAGCGAAAATAACTGGCGCTACGAATGGAAGGAGCTGGATAGCCTGCACCGGTGGCAGGTAGCGGAAAAGCCGGTTCCCAGCGGGTATACAGACAGCTATACCTCAGCGAGTACGTCGGACAGCTTGACCTTTGTGGTAACCAATACACGCAAAACGAAGCCGCCGTCAGGCGGTGGCCGGGATCCAAAACCCGATCCACCCCCCAAACCAGATCCCGACCCGAATCCCGGGACTGACCCAGGGCCCAATCCGGATCCAACGCCAGGTCCCGGCCCGAATCCAGAAGAGCCGGATATCCCACAGGTGGAAATCGACGATCCCGAGGTACCTCTGAGCGATCCGCCTCCGGTAGGAGAGGAAATCTACATTGACGATGGAGAGATTCCTTTGGCGGAGCTGCCACAGACCGGACAGCTCTGGTGGCCGGTGCCACTGCTGGCTATGGCGGGCATGGTGCTGTTCGTTATCGGATGGGTCGAACGCAGGAGGCAGAACTATGAGCAGTAACAGAAGTACCGCCTGTATGGCGGTAGGGCTGCTGCTGCTTTTGGCAGCTTTTTGCTTAACGGGCTATAACATATGGGATGGCGACAGAGCTGGTACTGCGGCGGAAAAAGCGTTTTTGTCGTTAAAGGATGTTACCTTCGATTCGCAGGAGCGGGGCATGCCAGAGAAAATGATCCCATATTATGAACTGTATCCGCAAATGGAAATGCCTGTAATTTCCATTGATGGATATGAGTATGTCGGCTATCTGGAAATCCCGGCACTGGAGCTTACCCTTCCGATTATGGAGAGCTGCAGCGACGAGCAGATGAAAGTGGCGCCATGCCGCTATTCGGGATCAGCCTATTTGGATACGATGGTAATTGCCGGTCACAATTACCGGCGGCATTTTGGCGGGTTAAAAAACCTTTCAGCCGGAGATGCGGTCTGGTTTACCGATGCTGACGGCAACCGCTTTGTCTATGCCATCGACGACTTTGAACAGCTGCGGCCGAATCAGACATTAGAAATGATAGATAATGACTATGATCTTACACTCTTTACCTGCACGACAGGAGGCCGGCTGCGCATGGCGGTACGCTGCAGCCGGACAGAAGATACAATGGCAACAGCCGATACCGCACAATGGAAAGAAAGGAGTTCCTTATGAAGAAAATGTATATCATTTCGCTGTTTTTGACTGCCTGTCTACTGGCGGGCTGTGCGCAGACAGCCACGGATGAAGAAGCCTTCAGCGGGAACACAGCGAAAGAGAGCATAGGGGAGTTTTACCTATACGCTGCAACGGATGAAGAAGCATTTGCCGGGCGAAGCCTCGATGAGGAGACGGTATACACGGCTGAAAAAGTATCTGTACAGCGGGATTCCAACGCTTCGATTGTCGGTCTGCAGGCAACAGGTACTCCGGAAGATGGTGTGCAAATGCCAACGGGAGAGCAGACGACAGGTAGCCAGCTGTCTGCAACTGAAATGCAGCCGGAAATCGTATCTGGAGCGGGCTTGCAGTTTGCATCAGCACAAGCACAGGAAAGTGATGTTTTAGTAGAAGACGGGCTTGTGCCGTTGGCAGGGGCACCTGCTGGAGGAATGCTGCTTCCCACAGCATCCGGTACGGCGGTTAAGGCCGAACGAGGCGCTGAAATCGACTATTCCAACCTGAGTGATGGCTATGTCATGGTGCGCTTTGCTGCGGAAAATGCCAAGCGGCTGAAGGTGCAGGTAACGGGGCCGACAACGACATATACCTACGACCTTCCCACGGGCTCCTGGGTTACCTTCCCTCTGTCCGATGGCAATGGCAGTTATAAGACGACAGTTTTGGAAAATACCGAGGGGAAGAAGTATGCGGTTCTCACTTCCATTTCGTTTCAGGTGGCCTTAAAGGATGAATTTGCGCCCTTCTTGCGGCCCAATCAATATGTAAATTACAGCGGAGCAACGCAGACCATTCAGAAAGCGAAAGAGTTGACGGCTGGAATACAAGCGCCGCTGGATAAGGTGGCTGCTGTTTATGATTACGTCATCAATAATTTAACCTATGACAAGCAGAAAGCGGCATCCGTCAGCAGCGGATATCTGCCGGTTCTGGATAGCGTGCTGGCAAAGAAAACAGGAATTTGTTTCGATTATGCGGCGCTGATGACGGGAATGCTGCGCAGTCAGGGAATTCCCTGCAAGCTGGTCGTGGGATATGCGGGAAGCGCTTATCACGCCTGGGTCAGCGTTTGGACCAGAGAGACCGGCTGGGTGGATAACGTTATCTTTTTTGACGGAACGAGCTGGCAGAGAATGGACCCCACGTTTGCATCCTCTGGAAAAAGCAGCGAAGCGATTATGAAATATATCGGCAACGGGAGCAATTATTCTGTAAAGTTTATCTATTAAAGTTAGGAAATAAAGATGAAAAAGATCCTTTCAAATGAGACCCTTTCTTCTTTTTGCATGGAGATGTCGCTTCTCCTTCACGCAGGGATAAGCACGGGCGATGCCTTGTTTCTTTTGGCAGAGGAAAGAAAAAACTGGAAGCTCCTGTTTGATTTGGCTGAGCAAGCGGATAGCGGTGAATCGTTATCCGCTGTCTTGCGTGCAAGCGGTGCATTTCCGCCGTACCTGTGCGGGCTGATCGAGGTTGGGGAGCGTACGGGCCGAACAGAGGAAGCGATGGAGGCGGTATCGCGATATTACGACAGCAGGGTGAGGTTGGAGCGGCAACTGCACAGTGCTGTGCTGTATCCGTTGATGATGATGTTTCTGATGCTTATCATTATCGGCGTGCTTTTAATGAAGGTGCTGCCGATTTTTAACGATGTCTATGCGTCGTTAGGAGGCAGCCTTACCGGTGTGGCCGGTGGTCTTTTGCGCATGGGGCAATGGCTGGAAAACGCCATGCCAATTGTGTGGCTGATCCTTGCAGCGGTAGCGCTGTTCGGACTGTTGTTTGCAGTATCTGCATCGGCTCGGGCCGGGGTGGTTTCTATCTGGAAAAAGTGCTTCGGGGATCGTGGCGTATCGCGGAAGATCAGCAACGCGCGTCTGGCGCAAGCGCTATCCATGGGCGTTGCCAGCGGGCTTCCTCTGGAAGAGGCGATTGCGCTGTCTGCGGGGCTTTTGGAAGGCGCGGCTAAAAAGCGCTGTGCCGAATGTCAGAGCCGTTTGAGCGAAGGCGAAGGCTTGAGTGCTGCACTGCGGTTCAGCGGGCTGCTTCCCGCAAGCCAGCGGCGGCTCTTGGAGCTGGGCCAGCGCAGTGGTGCGGGGGATGTTTCCTTAAAAAAGATTGCCCAGGATTTAACAGAGGAAAGCGAAGCTGCTATAGAGGCACTGGTAAGCCGGGTAGAGCCGACGCTGGTGATCGCTTGTTCAGTGCTAATCGGTTTGATTTTGCTGTCTGTCATGCTGCCGTTAAGCAATATTATGGCAGCTATTGGGTGAGGACATGGAAAAAAGAGGAAAAAAGCTGCGTTCCCTGCTGTGGGGGCTGTTTTTGCCCGTACTGTTTGCAGCGGTGCTGGTGTATTTCATCGCTGCCGCCGATCAGATGAGCGGAGGCCAGCAGGAGGAGACTCTGCGCCAGATAGAGGAAATCCTGCGGCAAAGCTGCGTGGCTTGTTACGCTTCTGAGGGTGTGTATCCCCCGAATCTGGAATATTTAAAGGAGCATTACGGTCTGCAAATCGACGAAACGCGCTATGCTGTTTTTTATGTTGCATTTGCGGAAAACCTGATGCCGGAAATTGCCGTATTGGAGAAAGAACCATGAAACAGGGAAAAAACCGAACCCACAGGATAGAAGGGCTTGTGGCCTTGCTGCTTTTTTGCATTTTCGCTGCCTGTGTTCTGACCGTGCTTCTGACCGGGGCAAAGGAATACCGGCAGCTGACGCAGCGGGATCAGGCGGCGTATCGCAGGCGGACCTGCGCGCAGTATATTGCTACCCGCGTGCGGCAGGCGGACTATCTGGGCGGCATTCGGGTAGCGCCCTTTGGAGAGAGCGATGCACTGTTTCTGAAAGAAAATGACGGCTATGTTACCAGGGTATACTGGCATGACGGATATCTGATGGAGCTGTATGCTGCAGGCGATGCGGAGCTTTTCCCGCAGGATGGAGAGAAAGTGATGGAGCTTTCCAGACTTTCGCTTTCCATGGAGAACGGGCTTCTAACAGTAGAGCTCAGCGATACCGCAGGGGTATCGCAGACGCTGCGGCTGTGCCTGCGCAGCGGGCCCTCTGCGGAAGAAGCCTGGCAGGCACAAACCGGTGTGGACGGTGCAGAAGCAATGCAGGCAGGTGGAGAGGAGGAAGCGCTGTGAAGGGAAAAACCCCGCTGATTTTAATGGAGCAGATGATTATGCTTCTGGTATTCGCCTTTGCAGCGGCGCTTTGCCTGAAGGCATTCGTCCTATCCGATGTGGATTCGCGGCAGCTGGAGGAAAAGGACAGGGCAATTCTCTTAACGCAGTCCGCTGCTGAAACGATTCGAAGCTGCGGCGGGGATATCGACCACGCATTGTCAGGAACAGCGCTGGTGCTGGGCGGAAGCTATGCGCAGGGCAGTTGGGAGCTCTCCTACGACGAACAGTGGAATCCTGCGCAGGAGGGCGGTATTTACCGGCTTTCGGCCCGTCCAGTTGCCTCCGATATCGACGGCCTGTGCAAAGCCTGCGTAGAAATGACAGAAGAAGGAGAAACAGGCGAAGCAGAGGTTCTGTTTTCTCTGCAAATTGCCTGGCAGGAGGTGAGCACCGGTGAGCAGCAGGAACAATGAGATGGCAGCAGGCGAACCAATGCGAACGGGATGGGATAAAAAAAAGGCGCACATTTCTCCGCCACCAACGGGCGGGATTTCCCTTTTGGTTATTTTTGCAGTCCTGTGCCTGACGATATTCGCGCTGCTGAGCCTGAGCACGGTACAGGCAGATGCACGGCTGGCGGCAGCTTCGGAACAAGCGGTAGTGGATTACTATACAGCCGACTGTAAAGCGCAGGAGATTCTGGCACAACTGCGGGCAGGACAGCGACCGGAGGGCGTCATTGCTGTAGGAAACGAATACTACGGCTACAGCTGCGATATTTCGGATAACCGGGAACTTCGGGTGGAAGTGCGGATCAACGGATCAGAATATGAAATTTTGCGCTGGCAGGCAGTGTTTACAGGAGACTGGGAACCGGACGAGACGCTGCAGGTATGGGAAGGAGAGCTTTGATGACGGAATTACTGAGCTATTTAAAGCGCGCGGTGGAACAGCAGGCATCGGAT
This sequence comes from uncultured Peptostreptococcaceae bacterium, assembly GCA_949740445.1. Classification (GTDB taxonomy): domain Bacteria; phylum Bacillota; class Clostridia; order Peptostreptococcales; family Anaerovoracaceae; genus RGIG446. The sequence continues at coordinate 34,654 of CATJIF010000062.1, forward strand.
TTGTTTATCGTGGCGGGGGCTCCGGTCTGTGCCAAGATGGATAATAAGACGCTTCCTGTCGGAAAGGAGCGGCTGCTTCCTGCGGATACGCAGCGTCTGATTGCGGCGGTATACCAGGTAGCTAACCGCAACCCGGAGCGGTATTTCAAGCAGGGAGACGACGATTTCTCTTTTTCTGTGCCGAACCTGGCGCGGTTTCGCGTAAACGCATACCGGCAGCGCGGCTCTTTAGCGGCTGTTATCCGCGTGGTTAATTTCCGCATTCCGGACTGGAAGTCGCTGCGGATTCCGGAGCAGGTGATGTCGCTTTCAGCGGCAAGTCACGGTATGGTGCTGGTAACGGGTACCGCAGGCAGCGGAAAATCCACGACGCAGGCCTGCATTATCGACTGTATTAACCAGATGCGCAGCTGCCACATCATTACGATGGAAGACCCCATTGAGTACCTGCACCGCAACAAGCGCAGCATCATCAGCCAGAGGGAAATCGCCATTGATACGGAGGATTATCCTTCAGCTCTGCGAGCCTGCCTGCGTCAAGCGCCAGATGTTATTTTGCTGGGCGAAATGCGAGACCAGGAGACGATTCAGACAGCCATGACGGCGGCGGAAACGGGACATCTGCTGATTGCTACGCTGCATACCCGCGGAGCAGTCAATACGATTGATCGCATTGTCGATACGTTTCCCAGCGGCCAGCAGGGACAGATCCGGGTGCAGTTGAGCATGGTGCTGCATACGATTGTTTCCCAACAGCTGCTGCCCGGTGTGGCGGGAGAACTAACGCCAGTATTTGAGATCATGCGCATGGACAGCGCTATTCGCAGCCTGATCCGCGAGGGAAAAACCCACCAGATCGACAACGCGATTGCGGCAGGGGGGAAAAACGGAATGATTACCATGGACCAGAGCATCTTCGCTTCGTATCAGGCGAAGCGGATTACCGCAGAAACGGCCATCGCCTTTTCTTCTAATACCGAGCAGATGCGCCGCTGGATCGGTTGATGCTTGAGAGGCCGTCGGGACAAATAAAAAAGTCGGCCCGCGGGCAGCGAAGGGAAGTTACCGTTAAAATTTCGCCTAAATTTCATCAAAGCTCCATCAAAGTCACTGATTGTTCCGTTATGATTGAAATTCATTGCGGGAAATGAGTGACTTTTTTGCTGTTCGGGTGTAAAATAACAGATATCCGACAAAAAATAGAACAGAGAAAGTGGCCGTGCAGGGATAGTGTTTCCAGTGCGGAAAAAATACAGAGAAAGGGAACGATTTATGGGATTTTTGGAAAAAGTCTTTGGCGACCTGAATGCCAAAGAAGTAAAAAAAGTAGAAAAAACCGTCGATAAAATAGAAGCCTTAGATGGGGCCATGCAGAAACTTTCTGACGACGAGCTAAAAGCTAAGACACCAGAGTTTAAGCAGCGATTGCAAAACGGAGAAACGCTGGACGATATCCTGCCAGAGGCGTTCGCTGTGTGCCGCGAGGCGGCGCAGCGAAGCCTGGGCATGAAGCATTTCCGAGTGCAGCTGATCGGCGGCGTGGTACTGCACGAAGGGCGGATCGCGGAAATGAAAACCGGTGAGGGAAAGACGCTGGTGGCGACGCTTCCCGTCTATCTCAACGCGCTTGCAGGCAAGGGCGTTCACGTCGTTACGGTCAACGATTATCTGGCCCGACGCGACATGGAGTGGATGGGCAAGCTCTATACATTTCTGGGGCTGAGCGTGGGCTGCGTCGTCCACGGAATTACAAAGCAGCAGCGGCAGGAAGCGTACCGGGCGGATATCACCTACGGTACGAACAACGAATTCGGCTTCGACTACCTGCGCGATAACATGGTGATCTACGAAAACGAGCTGATGCAGCGACCGCTGAATTTTGCTATCGTCGATGAGGTAGACTCCATTTTAATCGACGAAGCCAGAACGCCTCTGATTATTTCCGGACAGGGAGAAAAGTCTACCGACTTATACCAGAGGGCCGACCGCATGGTGCGCTCACTGCGGCTCGAAGAGGACTTTACCATAGACGAAAAAGAGAGAACGGTCGCACTGACAGAGGATGGCGTAGCCAAGTGCGAGCGGGCCTTTGGCATCGAAAATTTCTCCGACCCCGAAAATATGGAAATCAACCACCACGTGCACATTGCGCTGAAGGCCAACAATCTGATGAGGCGCGATGTGGATTACATTGTAAAAGAAGGCGAAGTCGTAATCGTAGATGAATTTACGGGCCGCCTGATGTTCGGGCGGCGCTACAGCGATGGCCTGCATCAGGCTATTGAGGCAAAGGAAGGCATTACCGTGCGCCAGGAGTCGAAGACCCTTGCGACCATTACACTGCAAAACTACTTCCGCATGTACCAGAAGCTGGCCGGCATGACCGGTACGGCTAAGACTGAGGAAGATGAATTCCGCGAAATTTACAACATGGATGTCGTGGTAATTCCTACCAACCGCGCCATTGCCCGTCAGGATCTGGACGATTCGATCTACGCCACCGAACGGGGCAAGTTCAAGGCAATTGTCGAACGCATCGTGCAGCGCCACGCGACCGGACAGCCGGTACTCGTAGGTACGATTTCCATTGAGAAATCCGAGTTAATCAGCGATATGCTGCGCAAGCGGGGCGTGCCGCACAATGTGCTGAATGCCAAGCAACACCAGCGCGAGGCCGAAATCGTGGCCGAGGCAGGAAGGCGCGATGCGGTTACCATCGCCACCAATATGGCGGGCCGCGGAACGGATATCATCCTAGGCGGAAACCCGGAATTCGAGGCGAAAAAAGAGATGCGCAAAAACGGCTACAGCGAAGAGGCGATTTCCTTTGCTTCGAGCTTTGTGCCGCTGACCGAGCCGGAGCTGATCGAGGCGAGAGATACCTTCCATCGGCTGCTGGAGCAATATAAAGCGGAGCGGGCCGCTGAGCAGCAACAGGTAAGAGAGCTGGGGGGCCTGTGCATTATCGGTACGGAACGCCACGAATCGCGACGCATCGACAATCAGCTGCGGGGCCGTTCGGGCCGTCAGGGAGATCCCGGACAGACGCAGTTCTTCATCTCCATGGAGGACGAACTGATGCGGCTGTTTGGCGGAGAGCGGATGCAGTCCATTGTCTCCAGGCTGGGCGTGGCCGAAGATGAACCCATCGAGGCCGGTATGCTCACCAAGTCCATCGAAAACGCGCAGAAACGGGTGGAGGGCCGCAATTTTTCCATTCGAAAGTATGTTTTGCAGTACGATAACGTAATGAATAAGCAGAGAGAAATTATCTACGGTGAACGGCGGCGGGTGCTGGACGGCGAAGATTTGCGGCCGTATATCATGTCTATGGCAGAGGCGCTTGCTGCAGAGCATATCGACTACTGTACCAACAGCTCCAAATACGCTGAAGAATGGGATATCGACGATTTAAATAAAAAGCTGCTTCGGATCTGCTCGACACTGCAGCCGCTTGCGTATACCGAAGAACAGAAGCAGGATCTGAGCGCGGAAATGCTGCAAAAGGACGTCATGGATCGCTTCGAGCGGGCGTACGCTGCCAAGGAGGAGGAAATCGGGCAGGAGCGCATGCGCGACTTGGAACGCATGGTATTGCTGCGCGTGGTAGACAGCAAGTGGATGGATCACATCGACGCCATGGATCAGCTGAAGACCGGCATCAGCCTGCGGGCACTGGGCCAGCAAGACCCGGCGGCCGCCTACGCCAACGAGGGCTTTGACATGTTCGACCTGATGGTAAAATCTATTCAGGAAGATACTGTCCGCTTCTGCTTTAACGTAACCATCCAGACCAATGCCCAGCGCCGTCAGGTGATTACCATCGGACAGGGCATAAAAGCAGATGCTACCGGAGCAGGCCTGGCCGCTGGACCGGAACATGGCGCTGCGCCGGGCGGAGTAATCGCGACAGCTTCTATGAGCCCGTCAGATTCCAGGGCTTCGAAGGGACAGCAAGGCCCGTTACCCGGCGGAACAGATGTGCCGCCCAGAGAGGGAAAGCCGCAGCCGGTGCGCAAGGAGGCTACGGTAGGCAGAAATGACCTCTGCCCCTGCGGCAGCGGCAAAAAATATAAAAAATGCTGTGGCCGCAATCTCAGCGAATAGAACACAGCCGCTGGCAGATAAAGCGCGCAGCCGGTCCGTCTTCCATTGGGTTCGGACTGGAAAATCATAAAAGGTATTGTACAGAAGTGAGCTCCGGTGCACAGTGCCGGACGAAAGAAAGGGTGAGCAGCTTGATCGAACTGGACCAGATCAAATACGATCTGCCCAAGTGCAGAGAATTCTTATCAAAGTTGGGTGAGTCCCTTTGACGCGGCAGGGCTTGCGTTGACATTAGAAGACATCAATTACAAAATCGAAGTGCCAGGCTTTTGGGACAATATGGAGGAAGCGCAGAAATTATTGCAGGAAAAAAAGCGCGTCGAAACGAAGCTTGCGCGCTTCCACGGGTTAAAAAAGGATATCGACGACGTGGAGGAGCTGATCCTGCTGGCACAGGAAGAAAACGATCCGTCGCTGGCGGCGGAGATTCAGGAAATTTACTGCAGCTATCAGGAAAAGAGCGAGGAGCTGCGCATCGAAACGCTGCTCTCCGAAGAGTACGACCGCAACAATGCGATTCTTTCGGTACATGCAGGCTCTGGCGGCACAGATGCCCAGGATTGGGCGGAAATGCTGCTGCGCATGTATACCCGATATGCGGAGGCAAAGGGATATAAGATCCGGTTTTTGGATTATCAGGACGATAATGAAGGCGGTATTAAATCGGCCACGTTGTTAATCGAAGGCGACAATGCCTACGGTTATTTAAAAAACGAAAAGGGAGTGCACCGCCTGGTGCGGATTTCGCCCTTCGATGCGTCCGGGCGCCGTCACACGTCCTTTGCTTCCATTGATGTTATGCCGGAATTGGACGATACCGTAACGGTAGACATCAATCCGGAGGATCTGCGAATTGATACCTATCGCTCCAGCGGCGCCGGCGGGCAGCACGTCAATAAGACGGATTCGGCGGTGCGCATTACGCACCTGCCTACCAATATTGTAGTCAGCTGCCAAAACGAGCGGTCGCAGCACCAGAACCGCGAATACGCCATGCGCATGCTGACAGCCAAGCTCTACGAGCTGGCGAGGCAGGAGCACAAGGAAAAAATCGCTGACCTGGCCGGCGATTACGGCCAGATTACCTGGGGCAGCCAGATACGGTCTTACGTATTCCATCCTTATTCACTGGTTAAGGACCACCGGACGGGATGCGAAACGTCGAATGTAACGGCGGTGATGGATGGCAAGCTGGACAGCTTTATCAATGCCGCTTTGGATGCGAGAATTAAAGAACAGCTGTAACCGCGGCCTTGCTGCCGCAGGGAGGATGAGATGAATTACGAGAAGCGCAAGCGATACATTGTCGATGCCGCCTATGCGGCGATCACAATAGCGCTGGTGGTATTCGTCTTTCGTTATGCTATTTTTTGGCTGATGCCGTTTGTGGTGGCTTTTGGCGTGGCATTTTTGTTGAAGCCGTCGATCAACAGCATCACCAGGCTGCTGCACCTGCGGCGCAAGCCGGTGGCGGCGCTGGTGGTACTGCTGTTTTACGGTACGGCGGGCGTACTGCTTTTCGTCGGCCTGTTTCAGCTGACTGCGGCTGTGCGCAGTATGATCTTCAATCTGCCGGAGTTTTACGAGGTACAGGTGCTTCCGGCCCTCAACCTGATTTCCGGCAATCTGATGCAGGCGGTACAGAATTGGGAGCCGCAAAGCGTGCAGCAGATCGAGGCCCTGGCGCAGACTGTGGTGGGCGAGCTTTCGGGGCTGGTGGCAACGCTGTCGACGGCGCTGATTTCCATAGCCTCGCAGATGGCGCTGTCCGTGCCAGCGCTTTTAATCAGCATTTTATTTACGGTGATTTCCAGCTTTTTTATCGCGATGGACTACTACCGCATCACTACGTTTTTAGTGGGGCAGTTCAGCGAGAAAAACCAGAATATCATTATGGAAGCCAAAAATTACGTGGTGAACACTGTATTCCGCATGATTACATCGTATGCGCTGATTATGTTCATTACGTTTACGGAGCTTGCGGCGGGCTTTTGGATTCTGGGGCTGGAAAACCCGGTGGGCAAGGCGGCCTGCATTGCGCTGGTGGATGTTCTGCCGGTGCTGGGAACGGGCGGCGTGATGGTGCCGTGGATTCTCTTTTCGCTGCTCATGCGCGAATATTCCCTTGCCGTGGGATTGCTTGCCATCTATCTGTTCGTTACGGTGGTCCGCAATGTAATCGAACCGAAAATCGTCGGAAACCGTGTGGGCCTGCATCCGGTGGTTATGCTGATCTGCATGTTTATCGGCGTAACGCTGTTCGGCCCGCTGGGCATTGTCGTTATGCCGTTTTTGGTGATTGTGATTAAAAATCTCAACGATACGGGGCGGATTCACGTATACAAAAATACAGACCGGCCGCGACCCAGCTGGGAGGCGCAGCAGGAGCGCTTTACGCAGGCGGCTGACGAGGCAAAGCAGGAGCTTTGCCAGGCGCAGGAGTTGGAGGCGGCGCTGCGCGAAGCGGTACGCAGGGAGCTTTTGATGCGCGATTTGAATTACCCGGCGGCGGGTGCCGCCGCGCCAGAGGATGCCGAACGCAGGTAAGGAGCGCCGAAAGGCGCGGTTTACACAAAAAAGTACGGTTTTGCAGGGGAAATGGGCGGCATGGAAAAGACGGCTTGCACAGGGCAGCCGGTGCCGGCGGGCAGAAGAAACGAAGAAGTAAGGAGAACGAACATTGAATATCATAGAAACGCTGGCGGTGGAGTTTCATTTGAAGCAGTCGCAGGTAGAGGCGACGGTGGAGCTGATCGACGAGGGGAATACCATTCCGTTTATCGCGCGCTACCGCAAGGAGATGACCGGCGGGCTGTCGGATGTGGTTTTGCGCGATTTGGATGAACGCCTGACGTATTTGCGCGGCCTGGAGCAGCGCAAGGAGGAGGTGATCCGCCTGATCGAGGAGCAGGGCAAGCTGACGGAGGAGCTTGCGGCGGAAATCCGCAAGGCGGAGGTTTTGCAGCGGGTGGAAGACCTGTACAAACCGTTTAAGCAGAAGAAGGCAACGCGGGCATCCAAGGCCCGCGAAAAGGGACTGGAACCGCTGGCACTTTTGATGCTTGCGCAGGAGGAGCGCGACCGTTCGCCGCAGGAGCTGGCGCAGGCATACATAAATGAGGAAAAGGGTGTTGCCAGTGCGCAGGAGGCCTTGCAGGGCGCCATGGATATTGTGGCGGAGATCGTTGCCGACAATGCGGACTATACGGCGCAGCTGCGGGAGATGACATTTCTTGGCGGTACGCTGGAAAGCGAAGCTGTGGATTCGGAGGAAAGCACTGTCTACGATATGTATTACGATAAGAGCGAGGCGATAAAGACGGTGCCCAACCACCGGATTTTAGCGATGAACCGCGGCGAGAAGGAAAAGAAGCTGAAGCTGAAGGTAAAGGCGCCGGCGGAACTCATATGCCAGTATTTGCGGGAACAGGTGATCCGCAACCAGTCCTGCGTATTTGCACCGCTGCTCTCCGATACCATCGACGATGCTTACAAGCGCCTGATGGCGCCTTCGATAGAACGCGAAATCCGCAACCAGCTGACGGAGCGTGCCGAGAGCGAGGCGGTCAAGGTATTTGCCAGGAATACGGAAAAGCTTTTGATGGCACCGCCGGTCAGGGATGCGCGCGTGATTGCCATCGACCCGGGGTACCGGACGGGCTGCAAGGTGACGATGCTGGACGAAACCGGAAAGCTTCTGGCCTACGGGACGATCTATCCCACGGAGCCCAAAAAAGACATTGCAGGGGCAAAGAAGTCGCTGACAGCTCTGGTAAAGAAATACAAAGCCAATGTATTTGTAATCGGAAACGGCACGGCCAGCCGCGAAACGGAGCGGTTTGTTTCTGAGCTGATCGGCGAGCTGAAGCAGCAGGGGATTGCAGAGGAGTTGCACTATACGATTGTCAACGAAGCTGGCGCATCGGTGTATTCGGCGTCGAAACTGGCGACAGAGGAATATCCCGACCTGGATGTTACCACCCGCGGAGCCATGTCCATCGGCAGGCGGCTGCAGGACCCTCTGGCGGAGCTTGTAAAAATCGACCCCAAGCACATCGGTGTGGGGCAGTATCAGCACGACATCAACCAGACTCTACTGACTGGGGCGCTGAGCAACGTGGTGGAGGATTGCGTCAACCGCGTAGGCGTGGATCTGAACACGGCTTCGGCTTCGCTGTTATCCTATATTTCGGGCATAAATTCCGGCATCGCAAAGAATATCGTGGCTTACCGCGAAGAGCACGGGCGCTTTCAGAGCAGAAAAGAGTTGATGAAGGTGGCGAAGCTGGGCGAAAAGACTTTTAACCAGTGCGCTGGTTTTATGCGCATTTCCGACGGAACAGAGCCGTTAGATGCGACCTCGGTGCATCCGGAATCGTACAAAGCCGCGGAGCACATGCTGAAAAAGCTGGGGATTTCCAAGGAAGAGATCACCCGCGGCGGCTATCGGGAAATCGAC
>CATJIF010000063.1 GCA_949740445.1 uncultured Peptostreptococcaceae bacterium
TATATCGGCTCCCATACAATCGTTGAACTCATCAGCGCAGGACATTCTGTTGTTGCGGTTGATAACCTTGTGAATTCCAGCCAGGAGTCGCTTCGGCGCGTTGAACGCATTACAGGTACATCAGTACCATTTTATCAAGTGGACATCCGCGACAGAAAAGAACTGGAACTCGTATTCTCTTCTCATATCTTTGATTGCTGCATTCATTTTGCCGGATTAAAATCCGTGGGCGAGTCTGCGACAATGCCATGGGAGTATTACGAAAACAACATATATGGAACGCTTGTTCTGGTCGATGTGATGCGCAAATATGGATGTAAGAGCATGATCTTCAGCTCATCCGCTACGGTTTACGGGAAACCGGCGCAGATTCCGATCACAGAAGAATGCCCCAAAGGTCATTGTACCAATCCATACGGCTGGACAAAGTGGATGATCGAGGAAATATTGGCAGACCTTTATAGAGCAGATATGAAAGCAGGCGATCAAAACCCTTGGAATATTGTTCTTCTTCGCTATTTTAATCCGATTGGAGCGCACAGTTGCGGATGGATTGGGGAGGATTCGAGAGGAGTTCCTAACAATTTGATGCCCTACATTACCCAGGTTGCCGTTGGCAAGTTGGAAAAGCTGCATGTGTTTGGGGATGATTACGACACTCCGGATGGAACAGGGGTAAGGGATTATATCCACGTGATGGATCTGGCCCAAGGGCATGTAAAAGCGTTGCAAGCCATTGAAAAGAAGTGTGGCATAGAGGTGTATAACCTTGGCACAGGGAAAGGGTACAGCGTATTGGATATCCTTCGGGTATTCGAAGGTGTTACAGGTAAGACAATTCCCTATGTAATTGATTCGAGGCGCCCTGGCGATATAGGGATATGCTATTCCGCTCCAGAAAAAGCCATGGCTGAACTCGGCTGGAAGGCTGCATATGGAATGGAAGATATGTGCCGAGACAGTTGGAACTGGCAAAAGAATAATCCAAATGGATATCTATAAAATGGATACATGATCCTGAAAATATGTTTAAAAAATTCGGCATTGCTGCGTTACACAAATCTTCTTACCAAATTTGCGACCATGGGGCTGTATAAATTTTCGGGAAAAAGTTATTAAAACTTTGGTCATTGATGTGGTATGGAAGCCATCTCAATACTGCATGTCGTAGGTATTCCTATATCAATTTAATGAGAATCACATCTGGAGCAACAATAAGCTGGAGGGGTGGCAGAATAAGAAAATAACGCATGAAACACATAGAGGGAGAATAAGCAATATGGAAAGTAATACCATGACAGAGAAACGAGTAATACCTTTCAGTCCACCAGATATTTCGGAATTAGAGATTAATGCGGTCGTGGAGGTATTGAGATCTGGCTGGATAACCACTGGACCGAGGACGAAGGAGTTAGAGAGGCGTATAGCTGAGTATGTACATACCAGTAAAGTTGTTTGTCTAAATTCTGCTACAGCTGCAGAAGAATTGAACTTCCGTATTTGCGGAATAGGTGAGGGGGATGAATGCATAATTCCTTCTTATACCTACACTGCTTCGGCATCTGCGGCTATCCATTGTGGTGCAAAGGTAGTTTTTGTTGATTCTCAGAAAAATTCTACAGAGATGAATTACGATAAAGTGGCTGAAGCGATCACAGCGAAAACAAAAGCTATTGTTGCTGTAGACCTGGGCGGAATTATCTGTGATTATGACAGGTTGTTCAAAATCGTAGAGGAAAAAAAGAAATTGTTTACCCCTGGTGGAAGTACAGAATTGGGAAAGCGTATCCAAGAATCTGTCGGTCGTGTGCTGGTTTTCTCTGATGCGGCTCACGCTTTAGGTGCAAGCAGGAAGGGGAAGATGTCTGGCGAGATCGCAGATTTTACAAGTTTCAGTTTCCATGCAGTAAAGAACTTCACAACTGCTGAAGGAGGAGCATCTACATGGCGTGATATTCCCGGAATTGACAATGAGGAGCTATACCATCAGTATCAGCTATATAGTCTGCATGGACAGTCCAAAGATGCATTTGCGAAGACGCAAGTTGGCTCTTGGGAATACGATATCCTGGGACCATGGTATAAATGCAATATGACAGATATCATGGCAGCCATGGGATTAAGACAGCTTGATCGATATCCTGGAATCTTGGCAAGACGCAGAGAAATCATTGAAAAATATGACACTGTTTGTGATGAATTGGGAGTGAAGCATCTAGTTCATTATACAGATGAATCTATATCCTCTGGTCATCTATATCTTACACGTATACCAGGTGTGGATGATCAGACTAGGCAAGAGGTTATCATTCAACTGGCAAAGCGAGGAATAAATACCAATGTTCATTATAAGCCACTTCCAATGATGACGGCATACAAGAAAATGGGGTGGAATATTAAAGATTTTCCGAATGCGTATGACTATTATAAAAACCTGGTCACATTACCCTTGCATACAAAGCTGAGTGATGAAGATGTAGAATATGTGATTAGTAACTTTAAGGATATTGTAAAGGGATATATTTCTAAATAATCTACAAATAAAGTGACAAGCAGAAATGAATGAATTTTAAAAAATTATATAGATTGTAAAAAGTAAATACTACAAAAAGGCTATCAAAAAATGCTGGCCTGGCAAAAAGAAAACGATATTCTTTTACCCGTTTATAATAAATGTGGTAGAAGCTATTTGTATCGACAGCCACATAGTCGTAATTAATGTTTATTTTGTGCCTACAGATGTATGGATTGTAGGAAGAAGGATTATATACAAATGAAAAGATTCGATATTACAAGGGTGGCGTATTTTTTATATTGTCTGATAAAAAGGAGCGGCTTTGCTCATGCTGAATTTCTGAAGAAACGCAACTGCTTTGATGCGATGGGTGAGAAATGTTTCTTCCAGCCATACAATCTTCCGGCAGATTCAAAATTGATTCGTTTTGGAAACAATGTAGTGGTAGCTTCTAATGTATCCTTTATTTGTCATGACGTTATCCATCATATGTTTAATGGTTTGGAAAATGGAGAGAGTATTGCTACATATCGGGATGTTATTGATATAAAGGATAATGTTCTTATTGGAGCAAATTCAACAATTTTAGCTGGTGTAACCATTGGGACGAATTCCATCATCGCTGCCGGTGCAATAGTTACTTCTGATGTTTTGGAAGGGACAATAGTCGGTGGAGTTCCTGCAAAAGAAATCGGTCGGTTTGATGATATGCGTAAGCAAAGAAAAGAATACAGCCAGCGAGAGTATGTTGGATTAAACAAATCGGATATGATAGAGAAGTTATGGAATCTTCACGATAATAGATATCAAGGTGGTTTATAGGCTAGATGATAGTATATAAAGACATTGAATGGAATGTTAAGGACTATTCAAATGCTTATGATTATTTATATTATATTAGATTCTATTACCATTGCACATAAGGTTAGATATAGAAAAGCATCTATGAGATGCTAAAGAATAAATTTAAGGGATGTAGATGAGGGAATTATCGTGAAAAGGATAATGATATTAGGTGCCTCTAATTTCCAACTTCCTGCTATCCAAAAAGCAAAGGAAATGGGTTTGATTGTAGGGGTTGTTGACATGAATCCAAGTGCTATAGGTGTTTCTTATGCAGACGAGTTCTTTTGTGTAAGCACTATTGATGAAGATGGTGTGTTAGATGCAACACGGAAATTTAAAGCTGATGGGATAATCACATTGTGTACAGATATGCCAATGAGAGCTTTAGCTTACACATGCGAGAAATTGGGACTTAATGGATTAAGCTATGAATCAGCTGTTAAATCAACAGATAAACATCGTATGATTACAGCTTTTGAACAAGCAGGTGTCGAGCATCCTCAATATATTGTATTGCGAAAAGGTAATAAGTTAGATGATAACTCGGTGCAGTATCCAGTAGTATCAAAGCCTATTGATAATTCTGGTAGCAGGGGGATTATGTTAGTAAATAATAACGAAGAATTAAAAAAAGCGATATCGTACAGCTCAAAAAATGGAAGGAATGGCGATATTATAATTGAGGAATATATGCAGGGGCCAGAAGTTAGTGTTGAGCTTATGATAATTGACGGTATGCCACACGTTTTGCAGATTACAGACAAATTAACATCAGGGGCTCCCCATTTTGTTGAAATTGGTCACTCTGAACCTAGCAAATTGCCAGAAGATTGGAAAGAAGAAATTAAGGATTTAGCTTGTCGAGCTGCTAAGGCTGTTGAAATAAAAAATGGGGCTGGTCATGCAGAGATAATATACACAAAGGATGGGCCTAAAATGGTTGAAATAGGTGCGAGGATGGGAGGAGGTTGTATAGCAACGCATCTTGTTCCATTATCAACCGGCATTGACATGACTAAAGCTACTATTGATGTTGCATTGGGGAAAATACCCAATATAGAAAAAAATATTTGCAAGGCATCTGCTATACGCTTCCTGCTTCCGACGGAAGGCATAGTTAAATCAATTGATGGGGTGGATTTAGCACGAAATATACCTGGTGTTAAAGAAATATATATTGATTGTACTGTGGGACAGAAATTATCTGAATTAGAGAACGGAACATCAAGAATTGGCCATATTATTGCACAGGCAGATACTCCAGAAATAGCGTTAAATATTTGTGAGAAAGCAATTTCCCTAATTCATATCGAATTATAAATAATTTGAAATTGGAGATAGAAAATGTATTTAAAATGCATAAAACCTCTTTTTGATTTTTTGGGTGCTTTAATTTTGAGTCCAATTGTATGTGTTGTAATAATTATTTTTGGACCAATTATATGGTTCGAGGATCGTGGTTCTTTTTTTTACTTAGCTAAAAGACGTGGTAAATATGGATGTATATTTAATATGTTTAAGTTGAGATCTATGAAAATGAATGCTCCTGATATTAGAAATACAGACAATTCAACATACAATAGCCCAACCGATCCACGTGTAACAAAAATTGGTAGATTTTTACGAAAGACATCCTTGGACGAATTGCCTCAAATTTTTAATATATTGAAGGGTGATATGAGTTTTATTGGACCTAGACCAATTACTATTGAGAGACGCTTAGAAGATTATGATCAGAAAAGGAAAGATCGACTTTCTGTCAGACCTGGAATAACAGGTTTATCCCAGGCATATTTCAGAAATAATATCTCATCTGAGGAAAAACTTCAAATTGATGCCGAATATGCTAAAAATGTTACTTTTATAGGGGATATAAAGATATTATTTAAGACAGTTGAAACCGTTGTAAGAAGAAAAAATATATACAATAAGGAAATGGAGGAAATCAAATAATGAGCGTTGTAGGAAAAAGATTACTTATCTTAGGTGCGGGTAGGGGGCAAATAGGTCTGTATAAAGCGGCAAAGGAGATGGGGATTGTTACAATTGCTGGTACTATGTCTGATAATAATCCTCCAGGAATTATTTTAGCAGATGAAGTTGTATATATGAATATAACGGATCCAGATTTAGTTTTGGAGAAAGCAAAGGATTTAAAACTTGATGGTGTAACCACATCATGTTTAGACAAAGGTCTTACTGCTTTAGGAAAAGTATGTGATAAGCTTGGGTTAGTTGGATTTTCAGAAAATACTGCTATAATGTGCAATGATAAATTAAAAATGAAAGAGGCTTTCATGAAACATGGCGTACGTACGGCACAATACGCGAAGGTTTCTGATGAAAACGAACTTAAAACAGCTTTAGAAAAAATTCAACTTCCTGTGATTATCAAGGCAACTGATCTAGCAGGGAGTAGAGGTATTTATATTTCTAAGACACGTGAGGCTGCCTTTGAAGGATTTAGGGAAGTTATGAAACTGACCAAGAGAAATTACTGCATTATAGAAGAATATATCGAAGGCTGGGAATTTGGTACTCAGGCATTTGTTTATAATGGTGAAGTTATCTTTGTAATGCCGCATGGCGATGAAACATATATGAGCCACACTGCTGTTCCTGTCGGACACTATGTTCCACTTGAGTGTAATGAAGATATTTATAGGCAAACAGAAGATATAGTCAAGAAAGCAATCAAGGCGCTTGATTTAAATAACTGTGCTGTAAACGTTGACTTGATTCTTTGCAATAATAAAGTATATATGATTGAGTTGACTGGACGTGTTGGTGCAAACTGTCTTCCTGAATTGGTAGAAATTAATTATGGAATCGAATACTATAAAATGATTGCTGCTATGGCAGTAGGAGATAATCCTTTGGAATATTGGAAGAAGAGAGATCCGAATCCGACGGCAGGTCTTGCGAAAATGATTCAATCTATTGATAAAGCAGGTATTGTAAGAAATGTAGAATACGTAGGGGAAGTATCTAAAAATATTGTAGAGATTACGTTTTTTAAACATCCAGGTGATGAGGTTCGTATTTTTGAAAGTTCTGCCGATTGTATTGGACAAATCATTGTCAAAGGAGAGAACCTTGATGAATGCAGGAAAGAGGTTGATGCTATTTTAGAAGCAGTGGAAGTGACATTGATCTGATCCTATAGTTTAAATCTCTATGAAAGATAGTTTAATCCATTTGTACAAAATAAAATGATCAGTTCAAGTTGGTTATATAAATGTATTTTTATATGAATGAAGAGATATGTTTGGAATTCTATGATTATATATGTAGATTGTGACAGGACAAGAATTTTAGATAATTTTACGATAGTAGATACGATTGGTAAAATAGGAGAAATCGATTGATGAGTAAACTTTTGTTGCTTGCAAACGAATTTCCTTATGGATCATGGGAGCCATATATAGAAACTGAAAGTGATTATTATGGCGATTTTGAGAAAGTATGGATTTGTAGTTTACAGTTGCGGGATGAGCATAGAAAAACCAAAAGAAACTTAAAGGTTGATGCAGAAATAATTCCAATTCGATATATTAGTCGTATACAATATTTTATTGAGAGTATTCTAACATTACTTGATTCGAAATTATATAAAGAACTTGCAAAACTGATTAAACAAAAGCGACTGAAATGCACCACTTTAGTAGACTTGTTTGTATTTTTAAGTAGAGCACACCATGAAGCTAGAGTCATTGATCAGGCTTTCAAAAATACAGATAAGTCAAATCTTGTTTTTTACTCCTATAGATTTGAGTATCAGCCTTATGTAGCGATTTTATTGAAGAAGAAATGGAATATTGATGCAAGGATTGTATGTCGAGCACACGGATATGATTTATATGAAGAGCGGCATAGGGCAAATTACATACCGATGAGAGAAACTATTCTTGAAGCAGTTAATATAGTTTATCCTTGCTCGATGGCTGGTGTCAAGTATTTGCAAGATCGTTTTCCACAGTATAAAGAAAAGGTAGAAGTCAGGTTCCTTGGTAGCAAAAATCATGGTTTGGGGTTGATGCCGCAGCGTAGTGAAGTATTTAGAATTGTTAGTTGTTCTAGAGTAACAAAGATAAAGCGAGTAAAGAGAATTGTAGATGGATTAGCCCTGATAAAGGATATAAAGATTGAATGGACACATTATGGAGATGGTCCGCTGTTTGATGAATTAAAATCCTATGCTGCTTTAAAATTGAAGAATAATATTAATTATATATTTAAAGGAGATATTAGAAATTCTGATTTGTTAGATGAGTACGGAAAGATACCATATGATATATTTATTAATGTAAGCACATCAGAGGGCATCCCAGTTTCAATTATGGAAGCTTTATCTTTTGGAATTCCCTGCATTGCCACTGATGTTGGCGGTACAAGGGAAATATTGGAAGATCGAACATACAGTAGATTGTTACATTCATGTTTTTCTGACGAGGATCTAAGTGAGACAATTAGAGAATATTGCATAATGGAAAGTAAAAAATATACCTCTCAAAGAATTGCTGCCAGAGAGTATTGGAATACTAAATTCAATGCAGATAAAAACTATTTGAAATTTATTGAAGAATTACGATAGTTACAGAGAACAGAAAATATTATTCATTGGACCAGGAGATAAATATTAAGATTTTGTAGAGCTAGCTGTACCTAGATGGAGTCAGAATCCAGGTAGGAAAAAACTGACAGTGACCTTATTCTACGGATATCCGTATTAAGAATATCTTGGAGTAATTTTATATGGGGGCTTTCAAAGCCTAGAATAATCATGAGGGTAGATGGAGTAATTTTATGAAAGTAAGCATAAGAATGCTATATGTTTTTTTTGCAACACTATTTTTTTTGATATGTTCGATTTTTATTGGCGTAGAGCCCATGTTTGTTCTTGTACTTGTGATTTGGACTCTTTTCATATTCTATGCTTGCAATAATCTGAAAGATAGAAGCATGTTGTTTGCATTTTTAATAGCCTTTTTTATATTTTTACTAGGAAGAGATTTTGTTCAACAATTTTTTAAGTACCAGATTGAATTTTTTGATCCTGATACCCAGTTTCATGTATATTTTTCTGAGATACTTTCATTAGTAGTTTTGGCTTTTTCATATATGTTTTTTGCAAAGTGTAGAACAGGTTCGATGAAAAAGACAGAATATGAGTATCGGGTCGGGCATATTAATAATGTCAGGAAAATCAGCCAATATGTATATTATATGAGCTGGATGGTTGCCGTGATTTCTAGGATTCTAGTTGGCCGATTTGTATCCAATTATGGCTTTACATCTTATTATATAGATTATTCTGAATATTTGAGGGGGAATACAATTTTGTACCTTATAAGTAAAGTGGCATTGATAATGCCAGTAGCGTGGTGTATTTATCTCTCCACACGTCCGCCAAAGGATAAAATAAGGATTCCACTTCTACTTTATCTTATATACTTAGGTACATCAATTATAGGTACAGGACAGCGTTCGACGGCACTTTTAGGATTGCTATTTTTATTTGTATATTTTATGTACAGAAATGGATTAGATCCGAGTGAACATTGGATCACAAGAAAAATAACTATTATTGGGACATTAGCTTTGCCATTGATTGCTGTTTTTGTTTCAGCTTATAGTGAATGGAGAGAAAGCGGAATAATGACAGTAAGTAGTTTTAATAGTGGTATTATGGATTTTTTTTATGATCAAGGGGTTACTAGCAACATAACAAAAAGAGCTTTTATGTATAAGGAAAGAATTCCGGATCAGATATATACTTTAGAATTTTTACATAGTGGTATTTTAGCCAGATTATTAAATATAAAAGTGTATCATGGAAATACAGTAGAACATGCCATGTATGGTGGTAGTTTTACACATTCTTTGGGTTATGTAGTGTTAGGATCTTCCTATCTGGCGGGTCGTGGTACGGGATCCTGTTATATTGCAGAATTATATCAAGATTTCGGATATTTGGGAATCTTACTTGGAAATATATTATATGGATTTATACTAGTCAAAATTGCAAATCGAGAGAAGGATTCTGGAATTTTTTGGACATCCATTAAATTTTATATCATAACACAAATAATTTGGGCTGTGAGAGCAAGTTTCTCTGGATTTATTTCTCAATTATTGGCGCCGACGACAATTGCCACATTTATTTTTATATTTGGATTAGCGTATATGTGGGAACATTCAAGAAGATCCAGAAACTATGTAGATAACATTAAGGTGAAGACTGGGATTGGGAATGAGCAACGATAATAAAATCCAAAAATCATTGAGCTGGTCATTCTTTTCGGAAGCAATAGTTAAATTTATTGCACCGATCACAAATATGATTTTAGCTCGTATATTGACACCTGATACCTTTGGTGTGGTAGCAGTTTGTAATATGCTCGTCAGCTTTGTTGATCTGATAACAGATGCAGGTTTCGGAAAATATTTGGTACAGCATGATTTTGTAGATGAGATTGAAAAAGATGAATATGCTAATGTGTCATTTTGGACAAATTTAGGAATATCATTTCTAATGACAATGTTTATCATTGTATTTAGGTTTCCAATAGCTGGAATGTTGGGACATAGGGATTATGGAAATATTATAGCTATTGCAAGTCTGCAGCTTTTTATTACTTCAATATCAAGCATACAAATAGCTCTTTTTAGAAGAGACTTTAACTTTAAAAATCTATTCGTTGCTCGTATTTCGATTGCATTGACCTCTCTTGTAATTACTGTTCCATTGGCTATAGTGTTGCGTAGTTTCTGGGCTTTGATTATAGGTAATATATTAGGCGCACTAGTGAATGCAATTATATTAACAGTATTTTCAAAGTGGCGTCCACGGATGTTTTTTAGCATAAAAATCCTTTTGAATATGTTTAACTATAGTTTTTGGTCAATGTGTGAAGCCTTAGCTAACTGGATGATCTTTTGGGTAGATATATTTATAGTAGGTAATTTATTTTCTGAGTATCAGCTAGGGATATATAAAAATTCATCAAACATGGTGCATTCGATTATGGGTATGATTTCTGCATCTATAAGCCCTGTGCTATTATCAACGTTGTCTAGATTAAAAAATAATAAAAACGAATATAAAGAGGCGTTTTTAAATATACAGAACCTTATTCTATTTTTGGCAATACCGATGGGGTTGGGATTATTCCTATATAGATCTACGGCCACATTAATATTCTTTGGTAGTCAATGGAGTGAGGCGACAAATATAGTGGGAGCGTGGAGCTTAATGATGCTATGCAGCATAGTATTTTATAACTTTCCGGCAGAATTATATAAATCAAAGGGTATTCCTAAGATACTATTCCTATTTCAGATTGTATATTTAATAGTATTAATACCAGTATGCTACTTTGCGGCAAAAATTGGTTTTTGGCCGATGGTTTACTCAAGATGTTTATGCGTTCTATGGCAGGTCATTGTAAGTGTATTTTTTTTAAAAAAATTTTTTGATATGGACTACAAAATTTATTTCAAAACATTTATACATCCTGTGCTTGCCACCACATGTATGTGCATGGCATCGCTTGTTTTTACTATATTCCTTTCAGGAATAATAGGGGACATAATAGCGATTTTTGGTTGTATAGTTATTTATTTTTGTTATTTGTATTTCTTTTCTATAAAAAAAATTATGGAAGTTTTGAAGATTATTAGAGCTGGCAAGGTATAAGACAATGTTGGAAATCATGCATAAATTAGAGCATTATGTGAATAAAGAAATTCTATGATAGGATAGGCGAAAGACTTGAGCATAAACTTTTCGTTTTTTTATATATTCCAATTATAAATGGTATATTAAGCATTAGTAATAGAAGATTGAAGAAATTTAACCTTTCCAGCGTTTCATGGAACTTAGATATTTTGATGTCTATTTACTGTTACATGTTCAGGATGTCCAAAGTCTTTTTCTCATCAATCACTTGCATAGATCGTTTTGACTCTGTGGCAAAGGTTTTTATTCTCAATAATTTGTGACATTAAAAATTCAATTATAAAGTAAGCTATATCATTCGAAATATAAATGTACCTACTCTTGCTGAGAGGCGTGTGTACTCTTATCTAATCAAAAGCCCGAATGCACCTACAAACCTCTGGCCTTTTTCTCCTCTTTGGGATATAATGAAAACCGCGGGTATCCAGCATCTGAGGCGTGCAAAACAAGAAAACAGCACAGACAGAATCCAGCGTAACCACTGTACTGCCTGCGGTTGACAGTTAGTACAATCCTTGCAGTGCCTGCATCCGGTGACTGTTGCAGCCGCAGCGATGTCTGTATCTGACGACCGGCACAGCTGTTGCGGTATCTGCATCCAGCTGGTGCGAAGGCACAAACTTCAGGCATTAGGTATTAGCCATCAACCATCGGCCATGGAAAGGCTGGCACTGTTGGCGGCAATGTCTGCATCAGATGCTCAGGGCGCCGGCCCGAACAGAAAGAAAAAGAGGAAAAGGGGTAGGAATGGCTCAGTTATATTACAGATACAGTACGATGAACGCGGGGAAATCCCTGGAACTGATTAAAGTGGCATATAACTACGAGGAGAGGGGAAAGCACGTACTGGTGCTGACCTCCGCAGTAGACGACCGCTACGGCGAGGGGAAGATCACCTCCCGCGCAGGTGTGCAGAGAGACGCCGCAGTAATTCGGGACGATACGAACATCCTGCAGCTGTTCATCGAAGAAAATAAAAAACAGAGCGTGGATTGCGTGCTGGTAGATGAATGTCAGTTTTTAAAAAAGCATCACATTTTGGAACTTGTAGAGATTGTGGACAGCCTCAATGTTCCCGTGCTGGCCTACGGGTTGAAAAACGACTTCCGAAACGAGCTCTTCGAGGGTTCGTATTATCTTTTGGTGTATGCCGATAAAATAGAAGAGATTAAGACCATCTGCTGGTGCGGGCGGAAGGCCACCATGGTGGCCCGGGTATCCAACGGGAAATTCCTGCGCACGGGCGAGCAGATCGTTGTGGGCGGAAATGATATGTACGTATCGCTTTGCCGCAAGCACTATAACGACGGGCGGCTGTCAGAAAAAGAGGAGATCGAAAACCAGTTGAAGATGTTTTAACGCAGCGCTTATGGCTGTGCGTGTCGAATTTCGAAAGGCAGAAGTAACATGTGCGCTATAGACCTCAGAGCTGTGCAGATGCGAAAGCAGTCGAAGATTTGCTTTTCAAGAAAATGTCTCTGAAATATAAATTTGGAAATTTCTATAAAATAGTTTATATGGAAATAATTAAAACTGCATGTTAAAAAATTCGTTCAGCAAACTTGAATTTGCAAATTGCACTGAAAGGTAAGGAGAATCTGCAATGGAAACGATAATCCTGGCTATTCAAAGCTGTATTGGTTTAATTTTTGGAGTATATGGAATTTGTTTGTTGCTTTCTAACAGGAAAAAAGAAAAACAAACAAGAGTTAAGTTTGTACTTTCATTCGCTTACATTTTGGTAGGTATATTTTTATTTGGATTTGTTGTTTACCAAATTTTATAAAATTTTTATTTATCAGGAAGTGGTCCACATGAGATGACTGCTCGCTTTCAATATTCGAACCAATCGTTTTGTTAAATGATGCTGAGCAACACCGATCTAAAACGTGATGCAGGATTTCAGCACTTACTTCTGGCAAGGGTATGCGTACGGGCAGCCTATGGCTGCGGCTGCTTCCACCGCATGCCCTGAAAGCTTGCCCGGCGCTTGAATTCTTTTTGAATCCCATTTAAAATATCCCGCTTGTGAAGGCTCCAAAGAGGTGCGATCAGCTGGTCTGCCGGACCATCGCCCGTAACGCGGTGGATGGTGATATCCTGGGGAAGCTGCTCCAGAATATCCACGATAAACCCGATGTACTCCTGCTGCGTAAAGAGGTGAAAACCACTTGGGTACAATGCCGCAAGGCCGGTGTTTTTCAGCACGTGAAGCAGGTGCAGCTTCAGTCCAAAGGGATGAAAGGCCGCAACGTAATCCACAGATTGCAGCATCATCTCCTTTGTTTCGCCGGGAAGCCCCAAAATCAGATGAACCACCGCGCGTATGTTTCTCTTTGTCAGGGCTTCCATGGCCTGGGCGAAGTCGGAGGTGGGGTAGCAGCGGTTCATGCGCTGTGCCGTAGCGTCGTGCACGGTCTGAAGCCCCAGCTCCACCCAGAGAAAGGTGCGCTGGTTGTATTCCCACAGCAGCTCTAAAATATCGGGCGGCAGGCAGTCGGGGCGGGTGGCTACAGCAAGCCCGATGACGCCGGGCCAGGAAAGCGCCTGGTCGAACCGCTGGCGCAGGGTTTCTACCGGCGCATAGGTGCTGGTAAAGCTCTGAAAGTAAGCGATGTATTTGCCCTCCGGCCACTTTCCCGACAGCAGCTGGATCTGCTGGGGAATGGTGCCAGCGTAATGCCCGGAGCCGTCTTCTGCGCAGAAGAGGCAGCCGCCGGTTCCCTTGGTACCATCGCGGTTGGGGCAGGTAAAGCCGCCGGCAAGCGACAGCTTTATGACGCGGCAGCCGAACTTCTGGCGCAGCCACGGGGCGATGGTATTGAAATGATTGCTTCCAAAAATATTTTCCATGAGAGTGTTCCCTTTGCTTTCCGTTTCTATTTCATTTGTTTTTCTGCTATAAAATCCCGGGCCTGCCGTTTGCAAGCCTGTTTTTTTATGATATAATGATATTTCAAGTTAGTAAAGAGAAAAATGGGGGAGGATAGAGAATGGAAGAAAAACGGCAGCTTCTGCTGCACAGCTGTTGCGGGCCCTGCAGCACGGCGGTAATCGAACGGTTGATTTCCGACTATGAAGTCACCGTATTCTTCTGCAACCCCAACATCGACGATCCAGAGGAATACCAGCGGCGCAAAGAGACGCAGCTGCGGTTTATCGAGGCATACAAACGAAGCGATGACTGCCGCAAAAGCGGGCATGCCATTCACTTTATGGAGGGCGACTATCAGCCCCAGGCGTTTCATCAGGCAGTGGCAGGCTGCGAGGAGCAGCCAGAGGGAGGGGAGCGCTGCATCCGGTGTTTTTATCTGCGGCTGTCGCAGACAGCAAATGCAGCAAAGGCCATGGGCATTCCCCGCTTTGCCACTACGCTTACCGTCAGCCCCCACAAGAGCTATCCGCAGATTTCCCAAATCGGGCAGACGCTTGCCCGGGAGCGGGGGCTGGAATTTCTCGATATGGACTTTAAGAAAAAGGCGGGGTATCAGCGCTCTGTAGAGCTGTCCAGGGAGTACGGCCTCTACCGCCAGAGCTTTTGCGGATGCAGCTACGGGCGGGCAGTCCAGGAGCGCCAGATGCGGCAACGCCAGCAGGCGCAGCAGAAGAAGCCGCAGGAGCAGCAAACGCTGCAGGCGGTGCAGCTGCCGAGGCAGAAAGCGCAGACGGAGATGCCATGAAATACGTAGACGTAGTGATCGACAACAACAGCGACCATACGGATGAACTCTACACCTACGGATGCACCTTCGATGAGGTAAAGGCAGGCGATAAGGTGTCCGTGCCCTTTGCCCGGGGAAACAAACCGCGGGAGGCCTACGTATTCGCCGTAAAAGACCAGCTTGCCCGGCCTGTGCGCGGGCTGAAATACGTGATGGAAATCGATCCTGAAATTTCGCTGCCCGCGGAGGCTTTAGATACCTGCCGCTGGATGAAGCGCCGCTACCTGTGCAAATACATCGATGGGGTAAAGTGCTTTACGCCGGCAGGAAGCCGTTCCAAGCGGGGAAAGAAGCGGGACCCGCTTTCAGAAAAAGAATACGAAAGCCATCCAGCCCCGGTACTGACGCCAGAGCAGGAAAAAGCGCTGCAGCAGATCTTTGTGCGGATGGAGCAGAAAAAGCATCGCATCCTGCTGCTTCAGGGCGTTACCGGCAGCGGAAAAACCGAGGTCTATCTGCAGGCCATACAGCAAGTGATCCGACAGGGAAAAACCGCGATTATGCTGGTTCCGGAGATATCCTTAACGCCCCAGACCATACGGCGCTTTGTAGGCCGCTTTGGAAAGGAACGGACGGCCGTGCTTCACAGCCGGCTGAGCCTGGGCCAGCGCTACGACGAATGGATGCGCATTCGAAAGGGCGAGGTGAGCATTGTCATCGGCGCCCGTTCCGCTGTCTTTGCGCCGCTTTCCAACATCGGCGTCATCATTTTAGACGAGGAGCACGAAACGTCCTACAAGTCGGATAAGACCCCCAAGTACGATACTTTGGAGGTGGCGGCAAAGCGCATGGGGCAGCATCAGGGGTTGGTAATTTTAGGAAGCGCCACGCCCTCGGTAGTCAATGCCTGGCGCAGCCGCAGCGGGCTGTTCGATCTCATACGCATGGAAAGGCGCTACAACGAAACGCCGCTGCCCCAGGTGGATATCGTGGATATGCGGGAGGAGCTGAGAGCGGGCAACCACTCCATGTTCAGCCGGCTTCTGGTGCAGAAGATGCAGGAGCAGCTTTCCTGCGGGCGGCAGATCATCTTGTTTCTCAACCGCAGGGGATATTCGTCCTTTGTATCCTGCCGCAGCTGCGGCCACGTGGTGGTCTGTCCCGACTGCGGCATCTCCATGACCTACCACAAGGCGGAGAATGCCTGCGTCTGCCACTTCTGCGGCAGAAAGCAGCCAGCGCCACAGGTGTGCCCGGCCTGCAGCAGCGCCAATATCCGCCGCTTCGGCGCAGGGACCGAACAGGTAGAAGAAGCTGTAAGAGAGC
This sequence comes from uncultured Peptostreptococcaceae bacterium, assembly GCA_949740445.1. Lineage (GTDB taxonomy): Bacteria > Bacillota > Clostridia > Peptostreptococcales > Anaerovoracaceae > RGIG446. The sequence continues at coordinate 16,091 of CATJIF010000063.1, forward strand.
TGTTTTCCCAGGCATCGGTGGCGCGCCTGGATATGGATACAGTGCGCACAAAGGGAAGCGCGGATAAGATCCTCAGAGAGTTTCAGAAGGGAAAAACGCAGATCTTAGTGGGAACGCAGCTGATTGCCAAGGGGCTTGATGTGGCTAATGTAGGGCTTTCGGGCATCATTTCCGCCGACATTACCCTAAACCTTCCGGATTTCCGCTCAGCGGAGCGGGCCTTTCAGCTGATGACCCAGGCCGCCGGACGGGCGGGCCGGGGAAGCGAAACAGGCAGCGTCGTCATACAGACGTATTCGCCGGACCACTATGCGGTGCAGGCGGCAGCCCATCAGGACTACGAGGAGTTTTACAGACAGGAGCTGGCTCTGCGGCAGCAGATTAGCTATCCGCCCTTCTGCGATCTGTACCAGCTGGTGGTGTCTTCAGAAAGAGAGGAAGCAGCGGAGCGCAAAAGCGTTCAGCTGGTGGAGGAGCTGCGCAGACGCTTAGGGCCCCGGGCCGCGGTGCTGGGTCCCAGCCCTGCACCCATGTACCTGGTAAACGGGGTCTACCGCATGCAGGTGCTGCTGAAGGCGCCCTTGGGAAAGCGGCAGGAATTTTCAGCGGCAGTAAGCGAGATCAGGCGCCGGCAGTTCCTGGATAAAAAGGAAGAATGTCTGCTGCATACGGATATCAATCCCTTCAGCTTTATATAAGAAGGTTACATCGGAGACTTCAGGCCGTAAATGCGGTTTCTGATGACATTGAGCGCGATGCTGCTGCGCGATGCGTGGAGGCAGCACAAATACGAGCGCAGCCGTCTGCTGACTGAGGCTTTTTGAATGAGGTGTGGAATGTCACTTTCCATTTATTTTAAGTAATGGGCATTTACTATCACCAGGAAGCACTTTTTATATTGAGTGCGAGTGAGAGCCATGGCCTGTAGATGTTATGCGTAAGGGAAGACACTGCGAAACGTTAGACGATATTTCTGATTATATGATGAAGGCTGCTCCATATGATTGATTTAAGTAATTATAATCCATCCGTTAGGGTCTTGCTTGATGCTGGTATATATGTGTTTCCACCTAAGTCCGCAAGTGGTAAAACATTTTTGTATTACACGCTTAAGGATATTGGCTCTTTTGAGCGAGTTACGGCTTATACCTATGGAGATGGGCGCAATCTTGCTGAGTTGTTAACAAGTGGAAAGTTAGACTTAATTCTATTGGATAGGTATGATATGTATTCCGGTATGTGTACAGATGAGATTCGTGCGTTCTCCAAACACGGGGTAGTTCTTATAGCCTGTAAGTCTAATTGGCCGAGGTTACCCATGAAGATGTGTTCAATCGATTTAACAAGAGATGGGGTAGTTATATCGTGACGTATTTTATTACTGAGGATAAGTCTGACTCTCTGGAGGCGGTCGAGTTGAAGGTTCAGTTGCCGGGAACGGTGTGCAGGTTTGAGACCTGTTACCAATACCGTTTGCGTTAGTTCGGGTTGTGTCCTGTATAGAGAGTGAGGTGTAATTCAGTAATGTCTCTCCATATCTATTTTGAAGGGGTAGATAGCCTGCCTGATATGCCAGTAGAGTTGGATGCTGAGGCTTTCTTCTCTAAGGTGCGACTTGATGGTTGTGACTACGACAGGACTATTTTAAGTTCTATTGAGAATGGCAGGTTTGTAGACAATAGTGAGTTTATTGATAGGTTTGGGCGGACATTGCCACGTAAGTTCTTGTGCACCGGGTCGAAGATAGCTTTCATTCTGTATCATGTGCCGAATGTTATTATAAATGGTGCAGAACTTGGGTGTAACGCTCTTGTTGAAGTGACTAAGTCGTGCCATGCTGGTGCATTGTTGCTGCCGGCTACAAATTATCATGTTCCGTGCGAGTTTGATGATGTAGAAATAGACGTTGTGTGCAAGGGTAGACATTACACTTCGCTTGATGCGTTTTCAGAGTATATGATGGAGGAAGCTCCATATGATTGATGTAAGCCAATATATGCCTGCTGCACATGGAAGCGGACAGGATGGTGGTTATGTAACTCTCATTATGTGTCCGAGGATAAGAAGAATTCCCCTGAATTGTCTTGGGATTCAGTATCGAATCAAGAAAGTTGATAAACTGCAACAGAAATATAAAGGTCGAAGAACAGGAGCATCGAAGTACAAAATGCACGAAAGGAGAATTGCGCTATGGCATTGAGAAATATTGTGGTTCAAGGAGAGGAAATCCTCACCAAGCGGGCCAAAGAAGTCAAGGAAATCAACGAACACGTCTGCATGATACTGGACGACATGTTAGAGACCATGCGGGCGGAAAACGGCATCGGAATCGCAGCGCCTCAGGTGGGAGTGCTGCGCCGGATGTTTATTGTAGAACTGGAGGATCAAGTCTATGAGCTGATCAATCCGGAGATCATAGAGACCTCCGGCTCGCAGTGCGAATACGAGGGATGCCTCAGCGTTCCCGGGCTGATCGGCCGCGTGGAGCGGCCGCAGTACGTAAAGATCGCAGGGCAGAACCGCCAGGGGCAGCGGGTGGAGTATGAGGGCACGGAGCTTCTGGCCGTGGCTTTCTGCCACGAGTACGAACACCTGGATGGGATTCTGTACATCGACAAGGCGACGGACATCTGCGAAACGGAAGAAGAAGAGACGGAGGAATAGCCTGCATGACGATTGTGTACATGGGAACGCCGGACTTTGCCGTGCCGGCGCTGGTGGCGCTTGCGCAGAGCGGCCATGAGGTGGCTGCCGTGGTAACCCAGCCCGACAAGGCCAGAGACAGGGGAAAGAAGGTACAGCTGACGCCGGTCAAGGCAAAGGCGCTGGAGCTTGGCATCCCCGTGCTGCAGCCGGAAAAGATAAAGAACAACGAGGAATTTTACCAAGAGCTTCGGAACATTGCGCCGGACCTCATCGTGGTGGCTGCCTACGGGAAAATCCTGCCCAAATCCATACTGGAGCTTCCGCCGCTGGGATGCGTCAACATCCATGCGTCGCTGCTTCCTGCGTGGCGGGGGGCGGCGCCCATCCACCGTTGCGTTATCAACGGCGACCGCATTACGGGAGTGACGCTGATGTACATGGCCGAAGGCATGGACACCGGCGACATGATCGGCAGCGTAACGACCGAAGTCGGCCAAAAGACAACGGGAGAGCTGCACGAGGAGCTTGCGCAACTGGGGGCAGAGCTTTTGACGAAAACCCTTCCGGAAATCGAGAGCAAAAGCGCGCCGCGCACGCCCCAGGACGATGCGCTCGCCACCTACGCCCCCATGGTGTTTAAGCAGGATGGCGTTTTGGATTATACGCGGCCGGTACGAGAGCTTTGCTGCCTGGTCCGCGGCATGAACTCCTGGCCGGGGGCCAGCACGACCTGCAGGGGGCAGGTGGTGAAAATCTGGGAGGCCCGGGAGGTTCGCTCCGACGAAATGAGGTCGCTGAAAGCAGCGGAAGGGAAAGAAAATGCTGCGCCGGGAACAGTGATCGCCGTGGATAAGCGGGGAGTATTCGTTGCCGCAGGCGACGGGATGCTGTGCATTTCCAGGCTGCAATTTCCGGGCAAGCGCGCCGTGAGCGTGGAAGAGTACATTAAGGGGAACACCATAGAAACCGGTGTTATTTTGGGAGGTGAATGAACATGTATGGATATTATGGAGGTTACGGGTATTACGGCTCCATGATTTTTCTGATTCCGGCCATCGTATTTACCATGATCGCGCAGGCGAAGGTAAACGCCGCGTATTCGCGCTATGCGAGGGTCGCTAATCAGCGGAGGATGACAGGGGCGCAGGCTGCCCGGCTGATCTTAGATAAAAACGGCATGAACGACGTGCCCATCGAAGTGGTTGGCGGAAGGCTTTCCGACCACTACGACCCGAGAAACCGGGTGATGCGGCTGTCCGAGGAGGTGTACAGCCAGCCCTCGGTGGCGTCGGTGTGCATCGCCGCCCACGAAGCCGGCCACGCCATCCAGCACAGCACCAACTATTCGCCGCTGACGCTGAGAAACGGCATCGTGCCCATCGTAAACCTGTGCTCCGGCGCCTCGTGGCCGCTGCTCATCATCGGGCTTATCGCCGGAACCGGCACCATGGGCAGCTTTCTCTTCAACTTAGGCGTTCTGTTTTTTACCACGACCATCCTGTTTCAGCTGATTACGCTGCCGGTGGAATTCAACGCCTCCAGGCGCGCCATGCAGCAGCTGGAAGCGCTGGGCATTCTGGAGCGGGGCGAGGAGGAACGCGGTGCGAAAAAAGTGCTGTCCGCCGCAGCGCTGACCTACGTGGCAGCGCTGGCCATGGCCGTATCCAACCTGATACGCATCCTGGCTATGCGAAACCGGCGCGATTAGGAGGAAATGCGATTGAGAGTGGACATGGACCGAAAAACAGCGTATGATATATTGAAGGATATCGACGAAACCGGCGCTTATTCCAACCTGAAGCTCAACCGCTGCGAGGAAGCGCGGCAGCTGAAATCGCCCGCCTTTGTGCGGGAGCTGGTCTACGGTGTTCTGCGCTGGCAGCTGCAGCTGGATTACATTCTAAAGCAGCTGCTCGACCGGCCGGAAAGCCGCCTTAAGCGCAGGGAGCGGATTCTCCTGCGCATGGGACTGTACCAGCTGCGCTATATGGATTCCGTGCCGGAGTATGCGGCGGTCAACGAGACCATGCGCCTTTCGAAAGAACTGTGTCGCGGCCGGGAGGGATTTATCAACGGCGTTTTAAGAGCTTACGGGCGAAAGGAAGCGCAAATCCTCTGGCCTGACCGCAATCAATCGCCTGTGGAGTATCTTTCCATCGTGCATTCCTGCGAACCGTGGATTGCACAGATGTGGTGCTCGCAGTACGGCTTTGCCCAGGCGGAGCGGATGCTTGCCGCTTCCAACCGGACGCCGCAGCTGTGCATCCGGGCAAACGGATTAAAGACCACGGCACAGGCGCTTTGCGACAGCCTTTCGGCAGACGGTTTTACGCTGTCGGAGATTGCATCGGTGCCTGAGGGGTTTCGCGTCCGCGGAAGCGGCCTGACGAAAACAGAGGCCTATCGCAACGGATGGTGCTCCATTCAGGACGAAAGCTCCATGCTTGCGGTCTGTGCCTTAAATCCGCAGCCCGGGCAGACGGTCATCGACGTCTGCGCCGCGCCGGGCGGAAAGACGCTCTTTGCTGCGGAACGGATGAAAAACCAGGGGCGCATCGTCGCAGGCGACCTCTATCCGGCCAGGCTTTCCCTCTTGCAGCAGCAGGCGCTGCGGCTGGGCGTTTCCATTGTGGAGTGCTGCGCCTGGGATGCGACGCAAGAAAAAGAAGCGCTGCGGCAGAGTGCGGACTGCGTTCTGGTGGATGCACCGTGTTCCGGCCTGGGGGTTTTGCGCCGCAAGCCGGAGATCAAATACAAACGAGAATCGCAGGAGCTGCGACAGCTGCCGCAGATTCAATTCGATATATTGCGGACTTCCGCGCTTTATGTAAAACCGGGCGGTACGATGGTGTACAGCACGTGTACGGTCAACCGCGAAGAAAATCAGGAGGTTGTCCGGCGATTTTTAGAAAGCTGCGGCGAGTTTCAGACAGTGCAGGAGAAGCAGATATTCCCCGGAGACCAGGAGGGCGATGGATTTTATATTTGCAAGATGAAAAGGAAGTAAGAATGGTAAGTGCAGGGTTTAAGACAGATCGGGGCAGGCGCAGGAATAACAACGAAGATTCGCTGTTTGTGCTTCCCGGGCACGGCATCTATATGGTAGCCGACGGCGTGGGCGGAAACAATTCCGGCGAGGTAGCCAGCCGCACAGCTGTCAGCTATGTGGCCGCCTATGTAGAACGCCATCCGCTGAGCGAGGTTTCCGACGAAGAACAGCTGAAGAAATACTTTATGAGCTGTATTACGGAAACCAACGAGCAGGTCTATCGCCTGGCGTCTTTGGACTGCGAAAACGCAGGCATGGCGACGACGCTGGTGGTAGCCTACGTAAAGGAAGGCCGGGGCTATGTAGTCAACGTAGGGGACAGCCGCGCCTATCTGGTGCGGGGGGATCAGATCCTTCAGATTACCAGAGACCATACCTATGTCAACGAGCTTTTTATGCAGGGCTCGATTTCCGCGGAAGAAGCAAAGCACCATCCGGAGAGAAATATGATTACCCGGGCCATCGGCGGTGAAAAAACAGTGCGGCCGGATTTTTTCCGCTTCGACCTGTTTTCGGGCGATGTGATTGTGCTGTGCACCGACGGCTTGTTCGGCGAACTGGAAGATGGGCAGATCTGTCAGGCGGTACAGCTCCAGGGCTCGATGCGGGAGTTGGCGGGCGACCTTGTGGCGCAGGCCAATGAGCACGGAGGAAAGGACAACATTTCCGTCATCTGTATCAGGATTTAAGCAATTACCATGGAAGGAGCGGCACATGAGCACCAGATTACTTGCCGGAAGATATGAGCTGATCGAGCGCATCGGCGAGGGCGGGATGGCTGTGGTATACAGGGCCAAGGATCGCCTGCTGAATCGCTTTGTGGCAGTAAAAATATTAAAACCAGAATTTACAAAGGACGTGAAGGTCATCGAAAGCTTCCGCCGGGAATCCCAGGCGGCGGCCAGCCTTTCCCATCCCAACATTGTCAACGTATACGACGTAGGAAAAGAAGGCAACATCCATTACATCGTCATGGAGCTGATCGAGGGAAGCGTGCTCAGCGACGTGATCCGCGCAGAAGGAGCCTTAGACCCGCGCCGTGCGGTTTCTATCGCCAAGCAGATTGCATCCGCGCTGTCATTAGCCCATAAAAATCAGATCATCCACAGGGATGTCAAGCCTCACAATATATTGATTACCGCCGACGGCGTAGCGAAGATCACGGATTTTGGCATCGCCAAAGCCGTCAGCACATCGACGGTAACGGCCAACCAGACCGGAACCATCATGGGATCGGTGCACTACTTTTCGCCGGAACAGGCCAGAGGCGGCTATGTGGACGAAAAATCCGACATTTATTCTCTGGGAATCGTGCTGTATGAAATGCTGACGGGGAAGGTTCCCTTCGATGCGGACAATCCGGTGGCAGTGGCTGTCATGCACATGAACGAGGATATTCTGCCGCCGTCGCAGGTCAATCCGGCCGTATCGCCGGATGTGGAAGCTATCGTTATGAAGGCAACGGCAAAATATCAGGTCAACCGGTACAAGACAGCGGATGAGATGATTACGGCGCTGAATCTGGTGAATTACCATCCGGCGGCACAGGCAGGGGGCGTGGCGCCGGCTTTGAAAGGGGAAGATGAGGACATGAAGCAGGGGAAGAAAAACGGCACAGGTTCGGAAAACGGTGCCGGCGGCAAGAAGAAAAAGAAAATCGTGATCAATAAGGCGAAGCTGGGCGCTGTAATTCTGGCCGTAATTTTGGCGGTTCCAGCAAGTAGCCTTGCCTTTCAGCTCTTGCAGGATGTGGGGCAGCCGAAGGAAATTGAGGTTCCCAACCTCTTGGGCTCGACAGAGGAAGAGGCAAAGCAGACGCTGGAGGAGATGAATCTGGCCATGGAGGTGGGGATCGCCCTTTACGACGAGCAATACGGGGTCGATGAGATCGTCGGACAGAACCCCCAGGCCGGAAGCAAGGTAAAAGAAGGGCATATCGTTACCATCAATCTGAATAAGGAACGCAGTACGGTCAGCGCGAAGACCATA
>CATJIF010000064.1 GCA_949740445.1 uncultured Peptostreptococcaceae bacterium
GCTTGCTGTAGGTTCCTCGAAAATTAGCAATGAATACCGCCATTATTGAATCACTCCCAGCCAAAGCTTACATTTTAAAATGCGCAAAACCGATTCGTCGATCTGTTCTTCGGAGATAGCGCCGCCTTTCACTGCATTGATCACTGCCGGAACCTGCGTTTCGAAATCCGTACAGCACAGCATGTCATTGCCCGCTTGTACTGCCAAAACAGCAGCTTCCACATCGCCTGCAAGCTTCCGAACGCCTGCCATGGACAGATCGTCGGTAATGATAACGCCGGAAAAGCCCAGCTCCTGCCGCAGGATCTGATGAACCCGGGGCGACAGCGACGCCGGGCGCTGGCTGTCCATGCAATCGACGATATTGTGGGAAACCAGCACCATATCCGCGCCGCCTTCGATTCCCGCCTGAAAGGGCAGAAAATCCGAGGTCTGAAAACTCTCGTACGGGCGATGGTCGCGGGATACCCCCGTGTGGGTATCTGCGTTGTCGCCGTAGCCTGGAAAGTGCTTCAGCACGCTTCCCATTCCCTCTTCGCGCATGGTTTGTACTACCAGCGCTGCATATTCCGCCGTCTGCCGGGCGTTTTGCCCAAAGCTTCTCTGGTGGATGAAATCCTGCGGATTCTGTGAAACATCGCATACCGGCGCAAAGTTCAGATGGATGCCCAGACTGTGCAGAAGCCTGCACTTTTCCTGCGTATCGCTGCGAATTAACTCGAACCCGCCTGCTTTATATAGTTCCTGCGGCGACAGAAAGGGCTGCGCCCGTAAATGAGGATTTATACTGATCCGGTTGACGCTGCCGCCCTCCTCATCCACGCCGATCAGCATCGGGATTTCCGCCGCTTGCTGATAACTTTCTATGACTGTGATGACTTCTTCTTTTGTCTTTCCGGAAAAGTCACGCCCAAAGAGGATATAGCCTCCCAGATGGAATTGCGCTGCCTTTTCAGCGGCGCCTTTCGCCGGGCACCTGCCGATAAACATCTGTCCCACTTTTTCTTCCAATGTCATCGCTGCTGCCATGCGCTGTGCCCGCCGGGCGATGATGCCCTCCAACGAAGCGCTCCGGCTCCCGGCCAGCACAGGCGCTGCCTCGCTGTTCGCCTCCGAGGGGACCTGCAGCTTCTCCGATTCGCCTTTCACTGGCGTCTCTTTCGGCTCTTCTGGCTCGCTTTCCGGCCGGCTGTTCCATTCGGTTTCTGGCGCATCGTTCCACTCGCTCTCTGACGCAACGCCTGAAGCCAGAAAAACACTGCCTATTTTAACAGCGCACAGCGCAACCAGAAAAATCGTCCCCAAAGCAAACCCTCGGCGCATCCACCATCTCTGCCATTTGTCCACAGCTGTCATCCCCTTCTTTATCAGCACTGCCATTCATTATTTTTTATAATATCATATTGCACCTTGTTCTGTCATGCAATCTCCACAATAAAACACTGCTGCTTTCATTTCGTTACATATTGCTTGAAAGCAGCAGTTTCCTATAATACCATATCTTTATTCGAGCGTTCAAAGTCGCTGTATCGCTTCAGCGGGCCGCGCAGCCAAAGCGGCAAGCGCAATCTAGTGCGCTGTGTTTACAAGCACAATGCTGGAATCCCCTTTTCTAGCCTGTTCCAGCACCGCTACTGCCAGTTTCTGAAAAGAGCTATACGAGGAGCTTGCCCCGGTCAAGGCGTCAATTTCATCCGCTGTCTGTTCCTCCAAAAGCTGCCCTGCATAATAGCGGGTGTATTCGTTGGGATAGGTTCCGTTGGAATGAAGCATTGTCTGCATATACGCATTATCCCAGCTTTTAATAAATCCACTGGCATTTTCAGCATTGTACTCCACAGAAACAATACTTCCCCCTTTTACCATAATGGTAACGTATTCCTTCCAACCGAAATTGTATTCATCCGCCTGCGCCGTATAGTAACCATCCTGCAAGTCTGTTTTCTCACCGCAGGCCATCAGCGATGCTGCGATCAGCAAAGCCAGAATAAAGCTCAAAACTCGTTTCATCTGTTGCTCTCCTCCCTCACTACAAATCGCTGTACCTGAAGGCGGAGCGATTCTGCCTCTTTCGCCAGCAATCCGCTGGACTGTTCTGTCCCCCCTGCATTTTGCAGATTTCTTCCAGCGATGGCAGTGATCGTATCAATCCGTTCCTCCATAATCGTCAGTGCACCCTGCTGCCCCTGAACTGCCGCTACCAGCCGGTCGGTAATGTCGCTGATCTGGCAGGACACAGCGGAAATATCCTGAAGAGAACCAGCGGTATCTGCAGTCAACTCTACGCCTGTCTGTATAATCGTTCTGATATTGTTAATCATGCCTGCAGCGCTTTGTGCGGCCTCCGTGCTTTTAGAAGCCAGCTGCCGGACCTCCTCGGCCACCACGGCAAAGCCTTTTCCGGCGCTCCCGGCCCGGGCCGCTTCAACAGATGCGTTGATGGCCAAAATGCCAGTCTGGAAAGCGATGTCCTCGATGTCGCTGGCGATCTGCGTGATCTTCTGGGCATTGGCACTAATGTCGGCCATGGCTGCCGAGAGAGCGTCCATGTGAGAATTTGCTTTCTGAATGCACTGAGCGATTTCCTCAGTCTTGGCTCTGGTCTGATCGCTGCTGTGTGTAACGCTATCCAGCCGTTCCTTTACGTGGGATACCTCGTCTACCAATTCTTCTGTGGACTGCGTCTGCTCTATGGATGCCTGATGCAGCTGGCCGGACTGGCCGTTGAGCTCTTCTGACATCTCTGCCAAGCGGCTGGCAGCATCCCGGAAGCCTGTGATGGTTTTGTTCATGGATTCGAGAATGGTGCGCAAACTCGTCCGGATCAGCGCAAAGTCTCCTTTATAATCTCTCTGCGGTTCTACCATCAGATTCCCCTCTGCCACTTGCGTCAGCACGTGTTGGATGTCCGATATGTAATGGTTGACGCTCTCTACCGTAGACCCCAGGGTCTGGGTCAGCACCTCCAGCTCATCGCCGGACCGGACTTGCACTACCTCTGTGTGGAGGTCGCCATCGGACAGCGCAACCATTCGATTGGTCGCATTCTTTACCGGGTGGGAAATGGAGTGGGCCAATCGCTGCACTAATAAAATGGAAATCACCAATACCATCAGGGTGGCAAACACCGCCACCAGCATCGCACCGTTGATATACGAGCCATAATCTGCTTTGGGGACTTGAATTACCAGGGACCATTGTGTTCCCCGCACCGGTGAAAAGGCAGCGAGCATGATTTTTCCATCCATGGAAAATTCCGCGGCACCGGTTTCGTCGCTGGTTACCCGCCCGACGATCTCCTGTTCCTCTCCACTGAGCTGCGCCATGGTTTTTTCGCTCAGGACGATCGACTGATCCGGATGGCCGGTAACAACGCCTGCGTGATTGACCATATAAGCCATACCATGCCTGCCTATATTGATGCTGTTGATGACATCGTTGAGCGTGTCATACTTATAGACGCCCACCACGTAGAGGGCCGTCTGTCCTCTTTCTTTTACCGGCATCCCCATAGTAATCCCCAAACGATCCTGGAATTTTGTGGATGTATCTGTGGTTAAATTATCGGTTTCTTGGAGTAACGCGAAAAAATCACTGTCCAAACTCTCCGAAGCTCCATCCGTTCCCTGAATGAGCCGACCTCCCAAATCGTAAAGGGCGATGGTATACAGCTCATAAATTTCGGCGGCCTCGGACAGCACTTCGCTTCGCCTTGCCCGAAGCGCACCATCGCCTGCATCTCCATTTGCGCCAGCTCCTGCGCTCATGCGGGAATCCCCTGCAATGGTCATCATCCGGTCTGCCAGCATATGGATATTGGCCTCTACTGTCTTAGCCGACTGCCGTACCATGGGCTGTAAGCTGTCCAGCAGTATGTTGTTTGCCAGCGATTGCATGGCTGCCGCCATAATCGCACAACACACGATCACCAGCACCAGGATGTTGAGCGTCGTATTTCTCAAAATTCTGCCGTTGAGGCTCTTTTTTATCTCCCGATTGCGAGAGTCTGTTTTTTTCCCGGACACGTTTTATTCTCTCCTTTTTACTCCTGCTTGTAGACGTAAGAAAAGCCCTCCAATTTACGATTGATGCGCGAGGGCTTCCATTTCTCCTTTTGATTCGGTCACTCCACTTCTGCGGACAAAAATCCGCTGCTGCCCTTTCTTTGCTGAACGGCCATTTTCGTTCAGGCCCAGTTCCATGCGTTTGCCAGTTCTTTGCCGCTTCTGTTTAAAACCGGCGCACCTATCCCTTTCGCTCTTTCGCACACAGCGCGCCAATTTTAACTTCTCCAGCCACATTTGCAGATGAGAGACCAGCAGAAAGTCTCCAAGGTTACACCAGAATAATTCTCCGCAAAAAATGCACCGGCCCAGGTGCTCCCCTTCCGAAAAATTACCATCCCGTTCTATTGTGAAAACCATCTGCAACCAAAACATCTATGTTAGAATAGAGTACCATAGATGTATCGGAAATTCAATACGTTTCTGACCGTATTTGTTCAGTTTTGCATATTTTCCAGATAAATCGTCATGCGATTGAGTACATGCGCCTTAAAACAGCAGCAGGCATAAAAGCAATCCCGGCACGCCTAAAATACCTACGCAGGCGGCCGTGAGAAAATTTACAGCAATATGTATTCCAAATCCCGCGCCTATGACATTGAGAATTAGAAGCGTTACTCCTCCAGCGATACTATTAAGTAGCAGCTTGATTAAAATTTTCATCGGAATAAAAAAAATCCAGGCCAGCACATACAGTCCGATCATTCCCATAGCAAAGGCCAGCAATACACTCATTTCCATCATCATACTTCCCTTTTCCCCCTTTTTAACCGCATGTTATCTCACAATATCCTATCTGTTACACCGCGGCTCTGCCTTTTTGCCCGAAGAAGCAAGCGCAACGCGCGCCGCTGATTCGTCGGCAAAACGGACAGCGAAGTGAGCGTAGGTGCCAATCGCCGGGTATAGACATTTCATCGGCTCCGCTATGCTCTGCTGTCGCTTTCGCTCCGCAATCGCTAAGCTGCGCGATGTCTGTTATACCGCGGCTCTGGCTTCGCGCTTTGCGCTCGCCAATCGCCGGGTATAGACATTATATCACTACTTTTTTCTAAGGTACAGTCACATACAATCATAAAAAGAAAGATTTTCTTAGTACATATGCAAAAACGGTAAAAAGAAATAGATTACTTTCAATAAACTGTGCTGTTCGATTTATCAAAGGAAATCAAGCCTGTCACACATAATTACGCCTTTCTGCCGCTTTCTAAACTCTCTTTTGGCAAAAGTGTTCCTGTTGCCTAAAATCTAAAACATATTATTTATGCATAAACAGAGCATCCATCTGCTCGATGACCTTCCGTTGGAACAGGGTATTGTCAGTGTAATCAACCGCATTGCAAAGCTTGGTGAAAAGAAATTATCTGACGCCTCTCTCGACCCCAAACAAAAGCTGAGCCCTTCGCAAGATATGGCGCTCTATATCATCGTAAACAGTTACGTTACCACCTATTTCCGGCGAATCCGGGAAATTATGATCCATCTGACAAGCGCGGGGAGATCGACTACGACGAGATACAAGATCAGATTCACGCATGTTATAAAAAGCTGAAAAAAGCAAATAAGTCGCAATTGGAAATCTTTAACAAGATCGCCGATAAGATACACCGCGTTACTCTGCAGGACGATCTTTACTGCCAGATCGTTGTCTCCTACTTTGTACAGAGCTGTGAGGTGTTCGATGCAATTACCGAATAAACTGTATTCCTATCAGTCCAGCACACTATCTCTGATTCCCAGAGTGCTGACAGAACTGAATCATGGCCCCATAGTAAAGAAAAGAGCTGTTCCTTGCACTGAGGCTGCATTTTGCGGATGCCACGGATTTCCTCTCGGTTATGAATTGCCTGTATGCCTTGCGGGCGGTCGAAATCAACGATAAAGGAGAAATATATTCATGCTTATAGAGATGGCTTCCCCCGCTTTCAGGGACAAAGGAAAAGAACGACCTCCCATCCGCTTTAAAGCAGGATTGAACGTCGTTCTTGGAAAAGAGGATGGTAAAAACTCCATCGGCAAGCCCTCCACCATGCTCGCCATATATTTTGTGTTTGGTGGCAACACCTATCTCTCCAGCGATGGTGTAAAACACATCGGTGACCACACCATTTTCTTCACCTTTGCATTTGACGGCAAACGCTATCGTTTTGCCCGCAATACTGCATCTTCCGATGAGATTCAGGTGTGCCGCGAACGGTATCAGTTTACCGGAACTGTCTGGTCGAAAGCGGAGTTTACCAACTGGCTCAGAGAACACTATCACATTGACTTTTCCGGACTTTCTTTTCGCGAAACCATGAGCAGTTTCTTCCGTGTCTACGGGAAAGACAATACGGATGAGCGCAGGCTGCTCAGGGGGCTTCCCGGCGAAACCATGCAAAAGTCCATCGGCATCCTCGTAAAGCTATTTGATCGATACAAAGAAGTGGAGGTATTCAGCAGCCGGCTGGAGGAACAAAAGAAAAAACTATCGGCGTACCGCGAAGCCCGGAAATACCGATTTGTTCCCGATCTTGTGAGTGGAAAGACACAATATAATGCGAATATAGCGCAGATTCATCGTCTGCAAATCGAGCTTGATACTCTGACCTCTGCGCAGGTCGAAGATCAGAACGATCTCGATATTGAAAAAATGCACATGAAATCCCAGCTGCAGGCCAATAAGCTGCGCCTGGAAACGGAAATGCAGTCCAGACAGCGAAAACTGAGCCTTTTGGATATGAGCCTGGAGTATGGGCTCTATCCTACGGAAGCAGACCTTTCCGCGCTGCAGGAGTTTTTCCCCGATGTGAATGTCCGTAAGCTGTACGAAGTTGAAAAGTACCATCAGAAGCTGGCGGCAATTCTTGATGAACAGTTCTCGTTGGAACGCCAAGCGGTCGAGAAAGAAATCGTCGGGCTTCAGGAGCAGATTCAGACATTGCAGACGCAGATCAGCCAGCTCGGATTTGTCGGAAGCCTTTCCAAAGAGTTTCTGGACAGGCATTCGGAAATCAAAGGACATATCGACGCTCTGAAAATACAGAACGAAGCATATCTCACACTGACTAACCTGCAGGACGCCCGTAAACAAGCGTACGACATGCTGAAACACGCCATTGTAAATATCCTTGCGGACATGGAGCATTCCATCAACGATAAAATGAAAGAACTCAACGATTCTCTCTTTGCAGAGCCACGCAAAGCGCCGTATCTGAAATTCAATGCGTATAACAGCTATCAGTTTGAGACGCCGGACGATACGGGAACCGGTTCGAATTACAAGGGCATGGTGGTCTACGATCTGGCCATTCTGTACCTTACATCGCTTCCGGCGATTGCTCACGACTCTCTGATTCTCAAAAATATCAGCGACGACACAATCGATGGCATTATGAAACTCTATGCGCAAAGCAAAAAGCAGGTGTTTATCGCCTTTGGAAAACAGGCAGCATACAAGACAGCTACCCGGAAGTTATTAGCCGATAACACGGTACTGGCATTGTCAGATCATCACTGCGAACTCTATGGCGGATAAGGTATACTAAATTGCGCAAATTAGTATACCTTATCCTGGTCTGTGCACGACTGCGTCATGTAGCCAGCATCCAGTGGGGGAACAAAAAGTATATGAACATGAAGCACTTGGAGGATACTGATGTAGATTCCTCCATATTTAGCTGATTTCGTTTCCGCCAGAGTCTGCATATTAATTTGCGCATCATCCTTGACACTACCCTATGGCGAAAAGAGACAGCTCAAAATATGACCATATGATGAGAAGTTTGTAGGAATTATTGGTTAATACAAAGCAGAAAAGATGGGTTTGCGGAAGGTATGGGGATCGGTTTGTCTTTCTATTGATTATATCGCGTTATTGACAAGCACAAAAACCTGATAATCAATTTCAAATTGGCATTCATCGTTTTCTCACTGCCGATTCAAATTGCTTGGTCACACGAACATCCTGAGCGTCCAGTGGTTCAACCTACCTCAACCGAACGCTACAGTGGAAGGATGGCTGACTGTTTAACAGCCGGACATGGTTAGCCCCTTAAAAGTCTCGTCAGGCCAATTTCCCTCCCATTGTAGCTTAAACGTGAGTACAAGAAAAGCACGCCTATCTGGCGTGCTTCCCTCGGTCTGCTGGCATTGTAGCATTCTATGGTCATGGTTGTCGGGCTGATCGTAGAGCAACTCACATTTCATTCTGACCCACAGGCTCTCGCAACGAGCATTATCATGACAGCGTCCACCCTCCCTGCTCATACTCTGCCGAATGCCTTACATTGCTATAGCTCCCCGGTAGACGTCACTGGTGTACTGAAAATCCCGATCGGAATATACGATGGCTCTCCGTAGAACGGGATGAGCAATCACTGTACTATCCAGCGTCCGCATGCACACCCTTACCTTCATGATATTGTCCATAGCAAGTCCCAAGACAGTGAGATCGAAGCAGTCGAAGATCGCAGAAACGTACAGTTTACCATCCTTCGCCAGAATCTCGGTGATGCCAGTAATGTACTTTCCATTAGTGTTCCGTCTGAAAACTCCGTTTCAACAGGTCATTTGATTTTCTTGTTTCCCGATCTGCCTTGGTGATACCGTTAGGCTTGCGTTTTGGATAATGGACTATACCAATCTGATTCATGACCTGATAAACCATCCGTTCACTGGGAATCTGAACGCCTTGCGATGCCTTCAGTAACAGTACCTGATGTATTCGCTTTCACCCATAGGAGGCATTATGGATATCTTCTTTCTGGATTCCTAATATCGTTTTCACCACTCTCTGGTGGTTCCAAGGACGATCTTATCGGGCAAAACACTGGTAATATCCCTGTCGGTTGATATGCAGTGCTCAATAGTACAATGATGGCTTCCCCTTTCTTCTACTGTTAGACATTGTTTGTTAACGTTGCTCTATCTTCGGATTGCAATATTACAGGCTTCATCCAGAAATTAAACTTCAGGCTTCTCAAATACTTAGGTTGGAAAGCGCTTTATGAAGTCTTTTTAATCATTTGTTGTATTTGACTCAACAATCCAAGATCAATAAAATGGATCTCTAACGCATCAATTAAAAAACAATCCTTATGGGTGTCCACACACAAAAGAAATTTCTCTTGTCCATGTCCCCATAACTCCGAAACTGAGCTTCGATGTTAACCTCGTACCAACTCCAACGATAGCACAAATGTCCAAATACTGACCTTGCTCCCTATGATTTCCGCTGTAAATGTCCTATGCTCTACATTTTTAATTGTAACCAACTTTTTACATTTCATTCTAACAAAATCGCATTCAATAAGGATAACAGGGTTAATTGAAAAGTTAAATGCAATATAGGCTGTTGCATTTACGATTACAGTAGAGAGAAACCATGAAGTTGCAGCTGCAATTTCATGGTTTCTCTTTTTGGGTGCCTGCGTTACAATCATACCTATCCTGCCTTCGGATTGGAGGATAACATGAGCAAAAAACATCTTACTTTTGATGACAGATTAGCAATCCAGACAGGACTTCAGCAGGGAATGAGCGTAGCGCAGATTGCAAAGAACATTGGCAAAGACCGTTCCACAGTTGGGCGAGAGATCAAAGCTCACAGGCGGCTGGTGGCCTCTTCAAAAGGCAATAACTGTGTCCACCATGATATCTGCACTAGGGTCCCCCAATGCCGATCTAAGTGTTTTAAAGGAAAACGTCAGTGCCAGAGCGCCTGCGGAGGCTGTATTCAAGGCTGCCTGGATTACCAGGAGGAATTCTGCAGGGAGTATGAACGCTCCCCTTTTGTCTGCAATGCCTGTGACCATCGCCTGCGCTGCCGCCTCCGCCGGATGCTTTATGACGCAAAGCACGCCCAGGAACAGTATGAGTCCACTCTGTCAGAATCCAGAAAAGGAATCTCTCTTACCGAAAGGGAGCTAAATGAGATCAATGACCTGATTTCCCCTCTGGTGAAACAGGGCCAGTCCCTTCCGGTGATCTGCGAAAACCATCGGGCTGAACTGCCAGTGACAGACAGGACTATTTATTCTTATATAGAAGCAGGCCTTCTGGACGCCCGAAATATCGACTTGAGAAGGAAGCTGCGCCGTCCGGAACGTAAAAAGAGCGGTCCTGTGCTGCGTGTGGACAGAACGTGCCACCTTGGGCGGGGGTATGAAGAGTATCAGGAGTACATGAGTGAGAACCCGGATGCCAGTGTAAGTCAGATGGACAGCGTGGTTCTGAAAAAAGGAGGGCAGACCCTTCTGACAATCCTGTTTACCAACTGTGACCTGCAGCTGATGTTCCTTCGGGAGAGGAATACCTCCGCTTCTGTGAGCGGGGTATTTCAGAAACTGAGGAAAATCCTGGGAGAGGAACGGTTCTGTATGCTGTTCCAGGTGATTGTGACGGACCGTGGAAGCGAGTTTACGGATCCCATGAGGATGGAGGCGGA
>CATJIF010000065.1 GCA_949740445.1 uncultured Peptostreptococcaceae bacterium
CTTTGCTAGAATTTCCGGAGAGATGGCCTACCCCCTGCCCGCGGTAAAGCACAGTGGAATAGCGGTTGCCCCCACCCCGCAGGGTTTTTTGCTCTGCCATGGTTTCTGTAATCTGCCTCATGGGTTGAAAAATGCCCTTCGGTTTTTTCTGCGGCGCTAAGAGCCTTAAGCTGTCTGAGGTCGGCAGCTCCACATTGACGCTGAGCCGGTCGGCCAGCAGGCCAATCTGCTGCACCAGCTCCGGCGACACGCCGGGAATGATTTTTGCGTGGATATATCCCAGAAATCCGAATTCTTCCCGTAAGATCCACAGCGCTTCGCGAATGCGGTCTGCGGTGTGGTCCGGAGACACATCCACAGCCGAGCTTAAAAACAGCCCTTCGATGTAGTTGCGCCGGTAAAACTCCATCGTCAGCTCCGCTAACTCCCGCGGTTCAAACGCAATCCGCTGCGTCTGTGCCGACCGCCGGTTGACGCAGTATTCGCAGTCGTAAACGCACCGATTGGTAAACAGTATTTTTAAAAGTGAAATACAGCGGCCGTCGGCTGCCCAGCTGTGGCAAATCCCCTCACAGGCCGCGCTTCCCAGGCGCCCCTCTTTGCCGCCTCTGGCCGCTCCGCTGCTGGAACAGCTGGCATCGTACTTTGCGCCATCTGCCAGTATCTTTAATTTTTTTAACGCCTCGTCCATCCGCAGCATTCGTCTCGTCCCCCATACCAAAAAGAACTTTTGTTCTTATATTTTACCTCAATCCAAACGTATGTTCAACTGTTTTTTATTTCCAATCTATCGACTCCCCCTTGATGATGCTTCCATTTGGGCAAGGGCGCAGCTAATGCACGCGTACGGTAAAATATTCGCCTGCACATTAAATCGACGGTTTACCTATATACAAAAAAAGAAGCGCTATCTGCGGGCCAAAACGGCCTGCTGTGCACCTCTTTTATTCTAAAGTTTTATGGCGTTTTTCTATGATTCTTTTCTTCTGCCTCTATTTCGTTTCTTCTGGCATCATTTTCGTTAGTTTTAGGATTTCCTCGAATTTATCCATAATGTAAGGATAATTATTTCTCTTGTGTGGAACCATGCACTGGCTGCAATCCTTTATGCCATCCGGCGTATATTTGAAATTTCCGCCGCACTTGTCTTTCAGCGCATACAGCGGGCAGTAGCAAAACAGGCAGTTGAAATTATCGGGATCTTCCGTTTTGTGGCAGGGGAAGAATTCACACTCCCGATGGTTGATAAAAGAAAAGTGCTTTCCCTTCCAATAATCTTTATCCATAGTAACCTCCTTTTGTTCTCAGCACGCGCTCTTTTGCGCCTTGCCTACCATTGGCGCCACAGCGGCGCTTATTCGAAAAATCCCCGGCAAACGGTAGCTTTCGCCATCGGCCGGGGATCGTTTTTTCTGTCAGAAGCCTGAACGTGTATGCCTTATTCTTCTTCCATAGCCTTCAGATCGGGGCTGACGATCAGCTCGCAGCCGGTAGCCGCCTTGATATCGTCCAGCGAATAATCCGGATGCAGCTCGGTCAGAACCAGTCCTTCCGGCGTTACATTCATAACACCCATTTCGGTAATGATTTTGCTGACGCAGCGCTCTGCAGTCAAGGGCAGCGTGCACTTCTTCAAAATCTTATGCGCACCCTTCTGGGTATGCAGCATTACGATAATAACCTCCGGGCAGCCCGCGCACAGGTCCATGGCTCCGCCCATTCCCGCAACCTTCTTGCCAGGAACGATCCAGTTCGCCAGGTCGCCGTTTTCTGCAACTTCCATCGCGCCCAGTACGGTGGCCTTTACGTGGCCGCCTCTCACCAGGCCGAAGCTGGTGGCTGTATCGAAGAATTTAACGTGATCCACTGTCGTTACATAAGCGCCGCCGGAATTGATGACATCCACGTCTTCCTTTCCGGGCTCCGCAGCGGCATCCAGGCCGGCAAAGCCGTTCTCAGAGTGCAGCGTAACGGTTACGCCTTCCGGCAGGTAGTTTGCTACTTGTGTAGGAAGTCCGATTCCCAAGTTGATAAAATCGCCATCTTTAAACTCTTTTGCGCATCTTCTCGCAATTCTTTCTTTTAAATCTGCCATTTCGGTTCTCCTTTCACAATTGCCTCTACTACAACTCCCGGTGCTTCGAAGGTGTCCGGATCGACCTCGCCTACGCCGACGACCTTTTCTGCAGCGATAATTACGTGATCCGCTGCCCCGGCCATAACGTAGTTGAAGTTCTTGGTCGCTTTGTCGCATCTGAAATTGCCGAATTCATCGCAGATGGAGGCTCTGCAGAACGCATAGTCTGCTCTTAAAGGCATTTCGAAGAGATATTTCTTTCCTTCGATTTCCACAACCTTCTTCTGTCTGCCCAGCTCGTCCAGCTCATCCTGCATCGGAGTACCTACGCCGGTGGGAGTCAGCACGCCGCCCAGACCATAATTGGCGGCTCTGATCTTCTCCGCCAGTGTTCCCTGGGGAACCAGCGTGCACTTCAGCGTTCCCGCGATCATGCCGTCGCCGATCAGGGGGTTCATTCCCACGTGAGAAGCGATGATGTGATCTACCATGCCTGCCTCCAGAAGCTTTCCGATGCCTCTGGCTGTCTTGGCGCCATAGGTGCCCACCGGAAGTCCACCGTCGTTACCGATAACGGTCAGATGCTTTACGCCTTTTCTAACCAGCGCATCCATAATGATCTCCGGGGAACCGGTTCCCAGAAAACCGCCAACCATGATAGTCATGCCGTCTTTTACGCCTGCAACCGCTTCGTCAGCAGTTTTAAATTTGTTAATCATGTGTTTTCCCTCCATAAATTTGTACATAGCATTTGTACATAACAAGCGGGACGAACCGCAGTCCGTCCCTTTCAGTTTACACCTTATGCCATTGCTTTTCCAGTCCCTTTATCCACTTTTTTCTGGGATTTTACATCGACGGGCGACGCCTGTAAAAGCTGCCTCCATCGCAGCATCGCAGAAAATGCTCGCCTGGACAAAGTGCCTGGTCGTACGCTTTGGAACAAGACGTTGGCTGCTGTTATCCTCGTTTCGCGATTTCGCCCGGATTAGCGATCTGCGATGTTCACTTTCTTTTCCCAGCCGCGCTTCTGCACTTCCTGCATGATGAAGGACATGACGTGCTCTGCATATTTTCCGGGACCAAAGCCAGCGTCGTATCCCAATTCCTGAGCCAGCTCGTGGGAAATTCTTGGGCCGCCGCAGGTCAGGATTACCTTGTCGCGCAGGCCTTCCGCTTCCATCAGCTCTGCCATTTTGGTCAGATTCATAATGTGGATGTCCTTCTGCGTTACTGTCTGCGAAACCAGGATGGCATCTGCGTTGACTTCTTTCGCCTTGGCGATCAGGGCTTCGCAGGGAACCTGGGAACCCATGTTGTAGGCAACTACATTCTTAAACCGCTCCAGACCGAAGTGGCCGTGGAAGCCCTTCATCTGAATGATCGCGTCGATACCTACCGTATGGGCATCGGATTCGATGGATGCGCCCACAACAACGATATCTCTGCCGATGTTTTCGCCGATCCACTCACCGCACTCCACGCGGTCGAGAACCTCTCCCTCTACTTTGGGAACTACGATCTGCGTATAGTCGATGGTCGCCTGTGCAGAGCCGTATACGTTAAAGAATGTATATCCCTTGGTCAGCTCGCAGTAGTAGGCCACATTGGGTTCGTTTAACCCTAACTTCTTGGCATACTGCTTGGCGCATTCCTCAGCTTCTTCGCCATAAGGTACCGGAAGAGTGAACGCCAACTGAACTTTACCGTCATTCAAAGCGTCGCCATACGGCTTTACTTTTGTTAAATCTACCTGAGTCGTTGCAGTCGTTGTACATATACTCATCGTATTACTCCTCCCTATTACTTATGGTCCTTAAATAATTCAATAAACGGATTGAAGTAGTTTTCGCCCTTGGTGCAGACGCCCTCCAGGCCGTGGCCTCCGTCGAACGGGCGCTTTACGCCGCCGAAGATACCCTTTTCGATGGTGGAGAACAGGCCTTCCTTTTCTACCTCAGCCAGCAGGGCATCGGCCTTTGCCAGAACTTCCTGCGCACGCTTCTGGCAGATACCGTCCTGTTTGAATTCCATTTCGTCGCCAATGTGCCTGCAATTATTAAAGATGTATTTTGCATTTTCAATCGCCAGATATCTGTCCTGCATCAGCGGTGTGTGAATGGCCTCGGTCAGCATACCGGTCAGCAGCAAGGACTGGTGGGTCCATACGGTCGCCAGGTTAAACAGCGCATCTTGCAGATGTCCTTTGAAGATGTTGCCGGTCATAAACTTGGTCGGCGGCATGTACTTCAGTCTGGCCTTGGGGAAGATTTCTCTTGCCATCTGCGCCTGTGCCAGCTCCATCAAGAAACCGTCTTCCGTATTCGGGTCCATTTCGAAGGCGTGGCCCAGACCCATCTGCTCTTCGGCAATGTTTGCCAGCACTGCAAACTGCTCGTTGATGAACTGCGATGCCGTTACCGTGTGCGCTGCTTCGATAGCATCGTCGGTCGTGAGGTAATTATCCTCGCCGGAGTTGAAGATGATGCCGCAGTAGCCGATGATTACGCGGGACATGTACTGATCGACCAACGTTCTCTGCATGTTGATGTCTCTGAACAGGATGCCGTAGATGGCGTCGTTCAGCATAACGTCCAGACGCTCTAACGCGCCCATGGCTGCGATTTCCGGCATACACATGCCGGAAGAATAGTTGCACAGTCTTATGTATCTGCCGACTTCTTCGCCAACTTCATCCAGCGCTTTTCTCATAATCCGGAAGTTTTCCTGCGTCGCATAGGTACCGCCAAAGCCTTCTGTCGTCGGGCCGTAAGGAACGTAGTCCAGCAGGGACTGCGCTGTGGTTCTGATGACGGCGATGATGTCTGCACCCTGGCGGGCAGCTGCCTGCGCCTGGATTACGTCTTCGTAAATGTTGCCGGTCGCAACGATAACGTAAATGTAGGGTTCTGGACCTTCGCCGATGGTTTCCAGATATTCCTTTCTCTTCGCCTTCTGTGCATCAATTCTTTCGAAGGTGGCCTTAATCGACGGCTTTAAGGCTTCTGCTGCTTCCGCCTGCGGGCAGGTGGGCAGCTTGGTGAGGTCGAGCTTGCCAGCAGCCACTTCCTCTGCGATTTCCTGCGGAGTTTTGCCGGTCTGAACGATGGCATTTCCGATCAGATACGCCGCGCCGGTAGGCAGAGCGCCTGATTCTTTAAGATGGTCAACCAGCACGTTTGGCAGGGGGTTGTCAACCTCGTCAACGCCATCCACGCCCAACAGTCTCACAATTGTTCTCTCTGTCGATACTGTCGTGTGACGGTCGATAAATTCCTGCATGTCGTGAGCGATGTTTGCGGCATGCTGACGAGCACTGCTGACAACCTTTGGGTCAAGATTCAATTTGCTTTTCATCCTTTTTCTCCTTCTTCTCCTTATTTAATATATTTTTGAGCGCCTTCAATTATCTCAGAGCTGATTCCCAGCATCTTAGCGATATTCAAAGCATCCTTGGGCACCTGGCCCTGCTTTTCCACCCGATATAACCGGTAATCCATATATTTTGAGATGATATTGATTCGTTCACTGGGCTTGGCGTACTGAATTTCTCTGTTGAGAAGGGTAAAATTCACATCTGCCAGGCCTCTCACCTGCATGTTGATGACGCCGTCTTTTTCCGTTACTGTTTCGAAATGCGTCGTGATGAGAGAAATATATGGCCTTTGGAGCAGGTAATCCACCAGCGATTTGCTCAGCGCCAGGCCCTCCACCGGATTGGTACCCGATGCGATTTCATCAATTAACAGAAGCGTCCGTTCCACGCTGTTATCCAGCATGATCTTCAGCTCCTCCATTTCGCTTCCAAAGCTGGAAAGTCCCCGCTCCACCGACTGGCTGTCTCCGATGAGAATCTGTATGTAATTGGAAAGCCCTACCTTTGCTTTTCTGGCAGGCACGAAAAATCCATATTGCGCAAGGATGGCAACCTGTCCAGAAAGCTTGAGAGAAATGGTCTTTCCGCCCATGTTAGCCCCTGTAATGCAGGTAACGCCATCGGCAAGGGAGATGGATACCGGGCAGTATTCCTTCCCCTTTTCCTTCAGAATATCCTCTACCTGAAGGTTTCTTCCATCCTCGATCTCTACGATGTGCTCCGGCACGATCTCCGGCCTGACACATCTGTGGCCGACAGCGAACATCGCCTTTCCCAGGGCCACATCCAGGGCTCCCATCTTATCGCAGTTGCTGTTTAAAACCTGTGCATGCTGAGAAATCGCCAGGGAAAGCTCTCTGCGGATACGCTCTTCCTCTTCTTCCAGCTCCACGTTCAGCTCGTCCATCTTCTTCATGTATTCGTAGACGATCTCGTTGGCTTTCAGCTGAAAGGTGGCGGACATGTAGTCCTGATCTGCCAATTCCAGATCTTCGATGGCTTTGATTTTTTCAAAATCAGCGCTGTTTTTCGAAACGGAGATGTCAAACTTTGGCGTCAGCAGAATGCCGTATTGCTGTTTGATCTCTTCCCTTCTGTTTTTCTGTTCCTTGCGGATGGAGATTTCATACTGGCGTTTATTGCCCCGAAGCTCGTGTATCCGCTCGGAAAATTCATCATAAATATAAAATGTATTGATTCTATCGCGCCGTGGATCTAAAATATCTAAAATATCTGTCGTGTCTTCGAGCACGTACTCCTGTGGAATCAGTGATGTATCTTCTCTGACCGTAATGTGCCGCAACCGGCGCATGGCCAGCAGCAGGCTTTTGATTTCGTAGATTTCCACCACAGACAGGCTTTGGCTGGCGGCGCGGTTGATGGAGTAGGATACGTCCTTTACTTCCATAAAAATCTCTTGTATCTGTTCGGTCAGCTTGCCGCTTTGCCGGACAAAGTCCATCATAGCTTCCACTTTATCCAGCTCTGCTGCCAGCGCTTCTTCTTCTCCAGGGAAAAAGGGTTTGCTTTCCTTCAGCTGCTTTTTGCCAAAGGGCGTATTCAAATCTATGCTCTGTACCACATAGTCAAGACCTATTTCGCGCCTGGTCTTTATATTGGCCAGGCGGCGATTGGCTCCCATTCTCATACATCAGCCTCCCGAGCTAAACTCTTACATCTATGACAGGCATTCCCGGAATCGCTTCTTTCATGGCCTGGCTTAAAGCTTCCCTGTCAAAGGTGTAGCCTGCCGGCGACCAGGGATTTACGGTAATTGCCGCAATTTCAATATTTTTAAGCACATTCACCTTAAGACCCTTTTTCCGGAAGCGCGCCCAGTCCATCGCATTTAAAAAAATCTTGGTCGGGTTTTTCAGAATAAAGGTAACCTGCTTCAATTTTTTGGAATCAATATCTATGATTACACTGTTGGTAAAAGCTCCCGGTATGTAAACATACGCTGTGCTTTCGTCGATTTCATCATCTATAAATCTCGACGACCCCAGACCTGTGGTCAAATTCAGCTTTGTGATCTCGCCCTCTTTGTCGATGAGCATAATCCGGTCGTCGCAGTTGTTTTCTTCGATCAGGGTTCTTGCTTCCCCTGCCTCCATTTCGGGAATGGAGTACAGGTTTACAATGTGAGCGGTTTCGTCCACCACCTTGCGCATGCTTCTGGAAAGCACCGCGCCTGTAGATAAAATAATCGCATCGGAGGTTTCCGGAGATGCGATGGATTTGCGGTCAATGGCACCATCAATTAAAATCAATTCGCATCCGTAGCCGAGCATTTCCGCGCACACTTTTTTCGTATCCATGGCCGCAGGCGGTCCTGCGATCTGCACGTAGCCGCTGTCGGCCACCCTGCAGATGAGCAGCGTTCCCATAGGCGTGGAGTATTTTGTCTTTTTCAGAATTTCCAGGCCAGCATCCGCCAAGTCATACAGCTGCGCAGGCACTGTTACAATCGTATCCTGTTCTAAGTAAATCTGGGGCTTTTCTGTTCCGGTTACCAGATCCTGTGTCTCGCCATCGCGCCCTGTGGATGTAATGCCCAGCCGGACGCCGTCGTCCATGGCTTCTTCGATCAGATAATTCAACGCCGTCGTTTTCCCGGCGTTTTTCGCCATGCCCACGATGGAAACCGTTTTATATTTTTCCTGTAACTCATACAATAAGCCCATCGGTTTCTCCTTATAGATTGGGGCAGATCGCTCTGCCCCAATTCTGTTGTCGTTCTGTTTTATTGTTTTACGCTATTTGTTTCTCTTGTGACGCAGCAGATCCTGCGGTTCCATAGCCAGTCTCTGGCCTCTCAGCAGACCCTCTACGCCTTCGTACTCGTAGTGCTTCTTGCCGGTGCAGTAATCGCAGGTGCACTCTAACTTCGGCAGGTCGGTGGGCTCGGTGTAGGTTGTGATAACACCTTCGTAGTTTCTCAGAACTACCTTGTCCGGCGACTGAGAAATTACGTACTGCGGCATAACCGGAGTCTTTCCGCCGCCTCCCGGTGCATCCACTACGAAGGTCGGAACTGCATATCCGGATGTATGTCCGCGCAGTCCTTCGATGATTTCGATACCCTTGGATACCGGTGTTCTGAAGTGCTCGATTCCTAAGGACAGGTCGCACTGATAGATGTAGTACGGTCTTACTCTGTTCTTAACCAGAACGTGTACCAGCTCTCTCATAATGTGCGGACAGTCGTTTACGCCTCTCAGCAGTACGGACTGATTTCCTAAAGGAATACCGGCATCTGCCATCTTAGCTACGGCAGCAGCGGCTTCCGGAGTCATTTCTTTCTTGTGGTTGAAGTGGGTATTCAGCCATACCGGATGATACTTCTTCAGCATGTTGACCAGCTCATCCGTAATGCGCATCGGCATAACGACCGGTGTTCTCGAACCGATACGAACGATTTCCACGTGGGGAATCTCGCGCAGCTTCTTGAAGATGTACTCTAAAACATCGGTTTCTACCAGCAGAGCATCGCCGCCGGACAGCAGTACGTCTCTGACAACCGGAGTCTTTCTGATGTATTCGATGCACTTGTCGATATCTTCCATGGATCTTGCGCCGTCGGTTTCGCCGGCCAGTCTTCTTCTGGTGCAGTGTCTGCAATACATGGAGCACTGGTCGGTGATCAGGAACAGAACTCTATCAGGATATCTGTGAGTAAGTCCGGGGGCCGGAGAGTCTTCGTCCTCGTGCAGCGGGTCTAACATGTCCGCATCGCTTCTGTGGTTTTCCGCAGAAACGGGAACTGCCTGCATTCTGACCGGACATCTGGGATCGTCGGGGTCCATCAGAGAAGCATAGTAGGGAGTGATGCCCAGACGGAAGTTCTTTGTAACGGATGTGATATCCTCTTCCTCCTGCGGCGTCAGGTTGATTACCTTCTTCAGCTGTTCCACTGTGGTAATTCTGTTTTCTACCTGCCAGTGCCAGTCGTTCCACTGCTCGTCGGTAACGTCCTTCCAGAGCTCGATGTCTCTGAAGTTTCTTCTTTCAGCCATTTTCATGTCTCCTTTAATTTACATATACATGTCATATACATTGTGGCCGGCAGGGGAAACCCCCGCTGCCGGCTCATAGATGTGGATCGTTTCGAAAATTAAGCAAACAGCTCAGTGAATACCTTTCTCAGGCCTTCGCTCTCTCTCATTTCCTGCAATGCGATGGCAGCATGGCCCTTGCAGTAGCCGTTGCCTACGATCATGTTGACGTCCTTACCTACGCCCTCAGCGCCCAGAGCTGCCTTTACGAAATTGGTAGCCATGGAGAAGAAGTATACGGTACCGTCGTCCTTAGTAGACAGGATGGAAGCCATTTCAGTGTTTTCGATGGATACGCAGTTGATGGTAACGTCAGCCAGCTTGTTGTTTGTGGCTTCCATAACTTTGTTGTAAACTTCAACAGCGTTGGTAGCATCCGCTACGATTACCTGGTCAGCCAGCTTCAGATCTTCGGCTCTCTTTGCAGACTTGGGAGATCCTGCAATGCAGATAACCTTACCGGTAACGCCAGCTCTCTTCTTTGCCTCGTACAGGCAGAGCATACCGGACTTTCCGCCACCGCCGATAACGACTACGGTGTCGCCGGACTGAACCAGTTTTGCGGTCTGCGCAGGAGCACCAGCTACGTCCAGTACGGACAGAGCCAGGTTTTCCGGCATATCGTCGGGGATAACGGCATAGATTCCGCTCTGGAACAGAATCGCATGGCCCTTGATGTCAACCTGGTCGATAGCGGGTCTCATAGCGATGATTTCGTCGATAACCAGCGGAGTCAGGGACAGGGAAACCAGCGTAGCGATCTTATCGCCAACCTTCAGGTCGCCAACATAGTTGTCGCCGATCTTTTCTACAGTACCGATCAGCATGCCGCCGGAACCGGTCCAGGGGTTCTTGTGCTTGCCGGCCTTGGCTACGATGCCCAGCATGGTTTCCTTGATCTTGTTCATGTCTTCTTCAGACTCGATCTCGGCGGGCTTCTTGCCGTCGCAGGCTCTTCTTACGATTTCCGTAAAGGAAGCGGAGTCAACGTTCAGCGTCTGAACATTGATCAGAACCTCGTTGTCGTAGATTTCCATGTTATTGTCGATTACGTCCGCAGGCTGCGGTAAAACTCCCTTCGGCTCGATAACGCGGTGAGTTCCGTAGGGGCATCCTTTTTTCTGCATGTGATTCATCCTCCTTAAAAAGATTCATTCAATAACGTATACGGATTTGAAAGTGCAACGCATTTTGCTCTGCCAGTTGGCTGTCTGCTTTTACTGCATGTTAAAACGCGCAAAGCAGGATGCTCTGGCAAAACCTGCGCATATTGAAATTTGCAAAAGCAAATTCATGCGATCTGCTGCTGACATTTATATGAGCAAATTACATGCCAAAACAAGAAGGACAGTTACACTTTCGGCTTCCTTACTTATAATCATTAAATTTTCCTGTTTTATTTTAAATTTAACGTTATTTTTTTGTCAAAGATGCCTCTTGATCCGTACTGCTCCATCAAAACGTCTGCTTTTCCACTGTTTTTTCCTCTTTTCGAACCGATTTTAATTCAATCAGCCGAAAATCCCGAACCGTTTTCGGTTCGTATTTTTTATTCGTATTTCTCGCTATATTTTTAAAAGATTCGCATTTAATATTCGTCTTTTTTGCGCTGTTCGGCTATGCTGATCCCATACTTTTTTTTCTTTCTCACCAGCTGTGTCTGGCTGATGCCTACCGCCTTTGCTGCTTTTCGCGTCGAGGTAAATTTAGAACAGGCATATTCAATGATCTTCCGCTCAAAATTGTCTACCATGTCCTGTAGCGTCACCTGCGAGCCCGCCGCGGCCCGTTCTACCATTCCTTCGAAATCCGTATCCACGCCCATCATCACATCGGCGTGCAGCTGATTCATCACATCGAAAATATTGATTGTCTCGCCTTCGCTGTTAATCATCAACCTCTGCACTGTATTTTCCAGCTCGCGGATATTTCCCGGCCAGTCGCACTCTTCCATATAGGCGATAGCCTCTTTTGTAATGGAGCAGGCTGTTCCAAATTTGTCGTTGTATTTCCGTAAAAAATGACGCACCAGCTCGGGGATTTCTGTCCGCCGCTGATTTAAGTTGGGGACGCGGATGGGAAATACATTCAGCCGATAATATAAATCCTGTCGAAATTCCTTGTTTTCCACCATCTCCATCAGGTTGCGGTTGGTGGCCGACAGAATGCGCACATTGCACTTCACCGGCTTTGTTCCGCCCACGCGGTAAAACTCTCCATCCTGGATTACGCGCAGAAGCTTTGCCTGCATATCCAAAGGCAGCTCCCCCACCTCGTCCAAAAAGATGATTCCGTTATCCGCTACTTCGAAATAGCCTTTTTTTCCACCGGTATTTGCCCCGGTAAACGCTCCCTTTTCGTAGCCGAACAGTTCGGATTCGATGAGTTTTTCCGAAATGGATGCGCAATTGATCTTTACATAGGGCTGCATATTGCGTCCGCTGTTTTTTTGGATAATCGACGCTACCTTTTCTTTGCCGACCCCTGTATCTCCGGTAATCAGTACATTGCAGTCGTATTTTGCCACCGATAAGATTTCTTCCAGAACGCGGCTCATCGCCTTGCTGTTGCAGATAAAATCCTCTACCACGCTGCTCTGTTGCATCTCCTGTTGCAGGTTTTTCCTGTTTTTCCGCAGGGAATAGGCAATGTTATCTTCGATGGTGTAAACGGATTCGGCCTTGGCATCTTTTACATAAGGATAAATACTGCGCAAAACCTCGATATCGAAATCCGCATACTGCTCGTCAAAGCCGTCGGCGCATTTGATTTCAATGCGCCTGGAAATCGCTTCTGTAATATAAAGCGCAATGTTGTAATTATTGACCATATTGGCAAAGTAAACGATGCCGCCAGGCTTTGTCGACAGAATGTTAATGGTTTCGGCTCCCGAAAGATCAGCGCAGTTGATGCTCAGGTCAAACAACCCTACATTGAGCTTTTCCAAACATTCCACCGGTTTTAGAATGTTGACATAGTGCACCGCTGTAAAGGTCCGCTCCATCAGGTCTCTCATTTCTTTGGTCTGAATGCCGATGTCCGTATTGCGGTCGAACAGGCACACAACCTCAGCATCCGGCGCTGATTTGCGGATGGCACATCCGAAGAGCAGGTTGGTGAGAAGGCCGTTTCCTACGACCAAACAACGCTTCTTGCCCCGGGCGCTTTTATAGGCAGAATACAGCGTACCGGACTCGTCCAGCGCATACAAAAGCAAGTCGATGGGCAAATCCTCCGGCTTGGGAATCAGCGGAAAATCCTCGAAAAGGATGGCATACCCTTCCACGTCGATCTGGGAATACGCCATATCTACCGCCGTAATGCGGTGCAGACACAGGGGAATGTTCGCCAGCGATACGTTGCAGATCAGCTGATCGCCTACCGCAAGTCCCCGCGGATTGTGAAAGCAACTGCCGATTTCCTCCACCGTGCCGAACATAACGCCACCTGTATCCGTTACGGGATTGTGCAGCTTTCCGCGCTTCCATACGATATCTAAAATTCTCTCTTTAATTTTCTCTACATTATTGTTTGTCTCTACACAAATCTGGCGAAAATTCGTTCCCTCAATGTGAATTTTATGGACGGAAATCCGCATCTCGTCCGGGGCGATTTCCCGGGAATTATCCAACCGCCAGGCAGAAGTCGGCAGCACGTATTTCGGCTCTACTACCCGCCGGACTCCGTAGCTTTCAAACATCATATGCACCCCGCTTTATCGTTCGTGTTTTTAAGAATGTTTCTTTTTTCCTTCTTTATTTGCCATACTGTTCCATCTGATAAAACAGAATATTTCGCATTCAAACCGATTCGAAATCGGTTCACTATTGAGGATAATCTTAGAATATACCATTGGCATGGATTTTGCAACTTATTTTTAATATCATCGACAATTATTTGCGCAACAGCAAAGGAGAATTACTATGGAAAAGAAAATCACCTCTACCATTCGTTTAAGAATGTCCCACAAAGATGCTCATTATGGCGGAAGCCTGGTTGACGGCGCTCACATGGTACACCTGTTCGGCGACGTTGCTACCGAACTGTTAATCATTGCTGACGGCGACGAAGGCCTGTTCCTGAGATATGACGAAGTAGAATTCCTGGCTCCCACCTATGCCGGCGACTACATCGAAGCCTACGGCGAAATTACCAAGATGGGCAACACGTCCAGAACGATGGAATTCGTTGCTAAGAAAGTGGTTGCTGCAAGACCTGACATCAGCCCCAGCGCTGCAGACTTCTTAGAAGAGCCCATCATCGTATGCAGAGCCAAGGGCGTTTGCGTAACTCCCAAGGATTCTCAGAGAAAGTAGCCTTTTCCCTGAACTTGAATTTGAGTACAAGCAAAAAAACATATACATACACTCATACCACATGCGCCTCTCAATCCGGGAGGCGTTTGTGGTTTTTGCCGGTATCCCAAAAGGACAAGGAAATCACCACACCGACAGGCTCCAAAACGGTTTCAGGCGCAAAGTCCAGCCTTGCCCAGCCTCTCAAACAGGAGTATAATATCTATAGCGATACTGTCGTGAGAAAGGATCAAATTGTATGAGATTAAATAAGTATATTGCGCAATCCGGGATTGCTTCCCGCCGGAAGGCCGACGAGCTGACGCTTTCCGGTGCCGTAACGATCAATGGCCTCGTTATGGACCAGCCTGGTTACGATGTTCAAGACGGCGATGTTGTTTCTGTCAATGGCGTCGTTATCCGCTCTGAGAAGAAAATGGTCTATCTCATCCTTAACAAACCGAAGGGCTTTGTTACTACGGTCAGCGACGACCAGGGACGCCCGACGGTTATGGACCTTGTTTCTGATATCGAAGAGCGCATTTATCCCATCGGGCGGCTGGACTGCAATACCACGGGAATGCTGCTTTTAACAAACGACGGCGATCTGGCCTACCGGCTGACCCATCCGAAACACCACATCTACAAAACCTATCGCGCCCGCGTCAGCGGCATCCTCTCGTCGGAACGGGCAAACCGGCTGCGTCGTGGTATAGATATCGGAGGTTTTGTTACCTCCCGCTCCAACGTGGAAATCCTCAAGCACGGCGATCACTCCACCATTGTGGAAATCCAAATTTACGAGGGAAAAAATCGTCAGGTGCGCAAGATGTTTGCCGCTGTCGGAAATAAAGTGATCGACCTGGAGCGCATCGCCATCGGCGAGCTTCGTCTGGGCCATCTAAAAAGCGGACATTACCGCAAGCTGACACCCAGAGAGATCGAATATCTGAAGCGCTGCTGATAAAGCAGCGCTTCTTCTTTACCTCAATCCTTTGCACTGCGCACCCGTAAAGCGCTGATTTTTCCCATGCGCTTTAGATTAGTTTTTCCGCATAGATTCCATTTAAGTCATATTTTTTGATACGCCGCTGTACCTCCGCCGAATCGACTGTATACAGACCGCGTTCCTTCATCCGTTTGAAAAAGTCTGCCCCGGCAAAGGTATAGCGCGTATATAACCCATCTTCCCGATGCAGCGATTCGTTGGCATAGGCAATCAAATCTCCGATGGCCGTCTGTGCAGGAAGTGTCAGTGGGCGCATGCCCTTCAGCCACCGTGCCGCATTGTGTCCGGCCAGCGTTCCTGTGGAAATCGCTTCTGTATGGCCGACGAACAGTCCGGATTTTTCTCCGCCGCACATCATGTTTTCCAAACCGCAGACATGCATGGTATTATCGCGCTCCGTTACGGACAGGTAGCGAATGGAATTTCCTTTACCGCCCGCATAGGGGTCTATGTAGCGCGCATCCTCAAATCCTGGTACCCTCCGCAGCTTCTCCAGCGGGAAGAACGGCGTCATAATCTTGGCATGCCCTGTATCCAACAGAATAATATTGTCGGCAAACTCCTCCAGCGCATACTGCTGGCATACTTTTAAGTTGAGTTTTTCCGGCGCAACCAGTGCAGACGGTAGTTCTATAATTGCCACTCCCGTTTCATTCAGTTGTTTCTGGATTTCTTCGGACAGAGATTCTTTTGCCAGCTTTCCGGAACCGCTGAACGCTCCGAATGAGCCATCAGCACGCCGCCCCATAATATCGTTGATTCCCGCCTTTTGCGTCAGGCTTACCCGCGGCCCAAACGCCGGGCAACGCAATACGCACATACTGCATCCGTTTCCGTAGGCAAGGCAATTTCCCATCGGCCCGGTAGAACCGGTACATTCCACAAAAACATCGCCTTCTACCGTTCGCCCGTCGGCCAGCTTTAAACCCTTCAGGGCTTTCTTCCCCTCTTCTAAGATAACATCGACAGCCCGGGCTATGGTCAGAACCTCTATTCCCTTTTCCTTTAACAAGCGCCGAACTGCCGGCTCCATTTTTATGACATCATACAAACTTGCGTGGGCATGCCCGGGAAAGTCCACATTCACGTGGCGCGATAGCCGGTCGGTTAATCCAAACAGCTCGCCCGCACCCATGGCTATATTTTCTTCCGCCGCTGTATACCGGCCATTATTGCGCATGATGCCGCCCACATTGCCAAGACCTAAAAGCATGTCGGTCTTTTCCAGCAGCGTTACCTGTGCCCCCGCATTTCGCCCGGCAACCGCCGCAGCAATGCCGCTCCAGCCGCCGCCGATGACTACGATCTTATTCATTGCAATTTTCCTCCCTTTGCTGCATTTACCGATAGCGCCGACCCCTTTGCCGGTACATACGGCGCGCACTTCATTCTATTCCTGCAAGAAGGAAAATGTGACCGATCAAGTAGCTTCAGTTGAAATAAAACAGCTTTCCCTTATCCCGAAACGGCAGGCAGCGCCCGGCAGGCAAAAGCCAGGCATGCTCCCGCGAAACCGATACCCGCGGCTCGCATCCGCCGTCGGTAATCAGGAGGATCGGTCCTTTTTTCGGAAAATCCTCCGCCTGCAGCAACAAGTCCACACCTGGCTGCAATACCGTTCCTCCACGGCCCTTTACCTGTATGCGCCCAGCGATCTCCTCCGGGCTTAAATAGCCGGCATCGTAGGCTGCCGCATCGCAAAATACGACCCGCACGTAGGGGACTTCTTTGCCTGCCGCGTAGCTTGCAACAGCTCCCAGCGCTTTTCCCAGCAGGCTTGCATCCATTGAACCAGACGTGTCGATAACGACACCGAAGGTCCGGCCTTCTTCCAGGCTATCGTGAGGCTTAACACCCGGCCGCGGTATGTCTGGTGTGGAAGACTGCCGACGGCTGGCGCGGCCGTATGTGCGAACGCGAACAAGCGGGCCGAAATATTGGTCGAACCATTCTGCCAGCTGTACCTCCCAGGGGATCGGCGGCACGCAAAGCGCCTGGATTTCTTCGGTTAATCCCGCGGGAAGGAGGCCGCGTTCCTGCTGTCGGTGCAGCTCTAATCCCTGCGAAAGCGCCGTGCGGTAAAATTCGTCCAGATCCACCGCATTGCCCGCTATCGCGCTGCCAGTTCCTGCGTTTTTACCGGAAGTCTTTGCGCCTCCTGCGAAACGCCGCTTTTTTATAATATCTCCCTGGCCTCTGCCGCGAAACGTATTGCATTTCTGAAACGCCCGCAAATCCCGGAGCATCTCATCGTAAATTTCCTCTGCTGATTTTCCGCTCAGCCTCTGATCGTACAGCAGCCCTTCCGGCGGCATTACCCCGATGCCCATATCTATAAGCCACCCGTTGATGACAAAATCGCAGGCTACATTCCACAGATACGGATCGCGCCCCAGCGCCCGCTGGTGATGAAGCAGCCCGGCGTGCAGATATTCGTGCGCCATAACAAACTGCAACTCTTCTCTGCTCAACTTTCTCGCTGGATTGATATAGATTTCTCCTTCCTCTGCATTGACCGCTGCAATGGAAATATCCTCCTGCCTGCACAGTTGATAATCTTCTACGATCCGAAACCCCGCTGCCAGTCCACCCAGCAGTGGATAGTTAGAGAGGAACCACGACGATGCCTGCTGGGCCATGCTCTCCGGTGCAACAAGCAGCCCGTGCCCGCCGGCGATGCTGACTGCATCCGATACGGAATATGCCAGCGACCTTCCAAAGATGGCTGCGTAGCGGTTGTACTGATTTCCTGTATATACCTTGGGTTGGGATATTCCGATCATATCCAGTTCGCCCCGTCCGGCTGTACCGGCGCTGAGAAAGTCCTCCGCTACCTGCTTCTCTTTCAAAGCGCGGTATATTTGCCGCTCATCCTGCAAGCCTCCGCTGAATGCGGCGAGATTGATCGAAACCGGCGGCGTTGCGAATTTCATATCGGTCAGGAATTTATAAATGTAAAGATCGCAGGCGCAATTCCACAGCAAGGGGTCGATTCCGCCCAGCTCCTGGGGCATTTTTTCTTTGTCGAAATGGCCGAATGCCAGGTGCAGCAGACAGTGTGCAATGATAAAAGCCCATTCGCCTGGCTCCATTCTCTTTTTTTCGTCGAGCCACAAATGCCCATCTGCTCCAATCCATGCGCAAGGTTCCTTGCCTTCCGGTTTGCTGCTCCCCTTTGCATGGATTGTTCCACCTGTGCCTCTGGGGCGTTCCTGTGCGCTGCGAAGCCAAACCGCATCCCACAGAGCAGAAAACAGCGGATGCTTCTCTACCATTGCTTGCCCCGCCATCAGCCTTTCCTTTGCCGGATTCGGCCTGCCTTCCCCCGCACGCCCTTTTTTGGCTGTCGCTTTTATTGTCTTTGCCAAGGCCTCACCCCATTTTCTTTACGAGCCGCGGCAGATCGCGGATAATTTCTACCATAAACCAGTCGGGCAGCGTTTGTCCCCCTTCGGAAGACACTACCATCTGCGCAATTTCGTAATTGATCGACGACAATTCCTTCATCAGCGCCTTGGCGCGATGGGTCAGCATCTGCGTTTCTTTATTCAAAAGCCGTCGCTCTTCCGGTAGCTGCTTTAAAAGCTGTGCGCGAAACGACTGTGCTAAGAAATACAGTACGTCGCGCTGTGAGGGTTCCGACGGCCAACGCGCTTCTCCTTTGATGATTTCAGACAGCAGGTATCGGTTGGACAGCTGTTTTGTATATGCTAAAAACATGCCAGCGTGAGATGGGCTGACGCATCCGTAAGCAAGCATCCGAAGCCAGGCCTCTGTCATCGCATCCGTGCCCATTTTTGCTGCACCGAAACTGTTTTCTATGTCGTTGCCTCCGCCGAAGCCATATTCCTTTAGCAGGTCGCTGAGCATGTGCCAAGAGCGCGGCGTCGAATACGGTTCTTCGATTTTTGGAGGTTCTGAAAACAGATGGTCCGGCCTCTGTGCGATATAATCGGTAACAAAGGGATGCAAATCATTGGTATAGGCCCATGCCAGCCACTGTTTCGGCGATACCTTCAGCTCCACGTGGAACATGCGGTTAATCAGTGCCGAAGACATGGTTTTTACAATCGCTCCATCCTGGGTTCGGTTGCCTGCACCGATGACCACCGAGCCTGCCGGCAGATGGTATTCGCCGATGCGCCGATCTAAAATCAAACTGTAAAACGCTTTTTGCACCTCCTGGCTACAGGCGTTCAGCTCATCTAAAAACAAACAATACGGCTCTTTTCTAGCGATCTTCTTCGGCGGCAGAAATACGCTGACATCGCCTCTAATCTGCGGAATGCCGATGATATCCTCTGGTGCCAGCTGGCTTCCTAACAGCGATACGCATTCCAGTCCTACTGCGGCAGCAAACTGTTCGACCAGAGACGATTTTCCAATTCCCGGTGCGCCCCAGATAAATACCGGCCGCACTGGTGCTACATGAAGCAATACATCCGCCAGCTCTTCTTGCGTTACTTTATATGCTAAATTCATATTCCATACCCCCTCTGCCCGTGCTTCCATTTGTTCTTATCTTCATTATACTCCTTACGACGGTCAAATCTTCGGAGGTGCGCTCTTGGAATATATTTTTTGCAGTGTTGGCAATATCCGCGATGCTCCGCCTTGCGCCCTGTTTCGCACTGCTGAAATGCAATGTAAAATTTACACGGTATTTCCCGATAGACAGCCATAGCTATCTCCCTTCTCCGCAGCAGTCTGCGGCAATACGAAATCCCTCTGTCTTCGCCTTCGGCTCGCCAATCGCTGTGTTTGGGCGCGCGGTAAAGCGCCACGGGCTTTCGCCCTGCGCTTCTCGCATGGCTCCTACATCAGCTCTGCCTTCGCCTTCGGCTCGCCAATCGCTGTGTTAGGAGCGCAAAAAAGCACAGCGAATGCTGTGCTCTGATGATTTGTGCAGTATTGTTGCAACTCAAACGATGCGCCGCTTATCTGTAACGGACGCGATTGCCGCTGCGGTTAATGCAGTTTCCTATCGCCTGTTTCTTTCTTCAGAGGTATTCCGCCTGTAGATATTTCCTGTATTTTGTTTTTGCTGTTTTATGTTCCGCATTTGGTTTACCTCCTTCCCTGTGCGTTCTCTGCATTTCAAAATTATTTTACGCAAATAGAATAACAAATCTTTCCTCTGCCGTCAACTGTTATCTTACTTGTTGCTTTTCAAAGTTAATGTTGCCAAGTATTTTTATCTAAATTTTACCTATCAAATATGCGTGCAAAATTCTTCCGGCTTTCGATATGGGATACTTTTTTATACATTGGAATGCTATATACCTTCTTCTACAAAATGAACCTGGGACTGATTCCAATATTTTTGATAGACCCTGTCGGTATTTTCGTCGAGATTTAATTGGTACATCCGGAATATTACTAAAATATTTTTGGGCTGCCACTGTTCTTCGTATGAATATTGATAGCTCATTCCCAGCTGCCGCATTACCCCGCCGCTTCGTGGGTTGTTGATATCATGCGTTGCTGTAATGTACGGAATCCCATCTTTCTTCAACTGTTCGATGACTGCCCTGCCTGCTTCTGTTGCAATTCCCTTATGCCAAAACTCTCTGCGCAGCCCGTAGCCGAAGTCATGGCTGTCGTTTGCCGCAACGTTGACATAGCCGATTGGAAAATTATCTTTTTTTAAACAGATCGCGTAGTGATAGGAACGCTCCTGGGCGCATCTGCCTTCAAATTGGTCTCTGTAAAAGGCTTTTGCATCCTCCATCGTTTTCCACGGAAACCACGGCAAAAACGTATTGGCTTCGATATCGCTATAAATTCGATACAGAGCCTCTAAATCTGTCTCTTTAAATGTCCGCAATATAAGTCGTTCTGTCTGCAGTGTTGACATGTCTATGCATTTCTCCCGCTGTTCCGATGTATTACTTCAGCCTCCCGCCTGCGAAATGCCTTTGCATGCATTCTGCCCGCAGGGTCTACACTACCTGATAAAATAACCCGTGCTTTGTACAATACCACAGAAGCTTTCCATGTGCAAATGCGGGAATCCGCGTCTGCAATCCCCATTCTGGATATTGCTTGCGCAGCACAAGGCTATCGCCAGTCAGTAAAGCAACAAAGGAAATGTAGTGCTCCTTTGTCATTTCATGTTCCGAAGAAATAAAATATTCCATTTCGATCATTTCGATGGAAAGCTTTTCATCTTCTGCTGCTTTCTTTGCTTCCAACGGCTTCAGCTTTTTTCCACAGCACGAAACCGTTGTATCCACCATAGCTGTAACGACATTGCCACAATTCGGGCATACATAAAAACTCGTCTTTTTCATACTTCCTCCCCTGATATCATTGACATCCAATTCACCGGAGAGCAGCTTTTCCAAATCAATTTCAAACAGTCTGGAAAGCTCCGGAAGCATGGATATATCGGGACAGCCCACACCCCGCTCCCACTTGCTTACAGTTTTATCACTGATATTCATCCGTTCTGCCAGTTGCAGCTGGGTCAGGTGTTTTTCTTTGCGCAGCCTGTAAATCAGCTGCCCGATCTTCTCGTTATCCATAAGCGTTTCCTCCTCTCCGCCTGTTTTTTATTATAAGACTGTAGCGCCAAACCTTCAATCAACGCTCCGTAGAGTTGTGCTGCATTGTTTCACTCTATGCGTTTGCTCTTTTGCTTTATCTGCCTTGGGCTTTTGCCCATTAGCTCCAGATGTTTTATTCCATTCTTTTAAAACTGCCTCCACTTGTGCAATTAATGGTTCCTTGTCTGAAATATAAGAGATGTATCTGGAAGCAAAGATATTGTTAGACAGCCCGCCTGCCCCTATGATGGCGTCTTTCCCATACGCAAGGTTGAACAACCTTATAAAAGGCGAGTTATCTTTATCCTCTGATAAATAGTTGTCACATAACCACCAACTTATCAGCATACAAATAAATTCCACAAGACTTAACGTGCATTGGCATTTGATACGTTTTACAATCAACTAAAACAATTCCTGCTGTAGCAAATCTCTTAATCTCGTCCAAAAACATACCTCTATACATATCGTATCTGTCCAACATAAGCAAATCAATTCTATCATTGTCGAACAAAACGGCTGTATCAGTGGTGACAATTTCAGAGAACGTGAGTGAATCGACCCGTTCATAAGGGCTAAGCTCCTTTAACATAGAACACAAATAAGTCTTCCCCTCAGAAGAAGAATTTGGAAACAAATATACACCTGGTTCATCAATCTTAATCTCTATAGCAGGTGTGTACTTACTTAAATCTAACATTACACATCCTCCATAATATATTCGGCAAATTCATTAAGTGAGGTATAATGCTTACCCTGGCACATCACATCTACTGCCATATCATCCACCTCACCAAATATACAAGAGTGTGACGCTTCCATGAGAAGCGCCCCTCGCGAACAAAACTTAACTATCTCAGTTAACGCATCACACCCGACTTCTCCACCCCAAACAACAACATCAGGCATATGATATAAAACAAGTGCAGCTTTGGAACCTGTACTTATATACTTCCTCGACAGCTTAGAACCAAACCTATCTATAAAGTACAAATTATCGAGATACAACCCTTTCTCTACAACTGATAGGATTTTTTTATCGTACTCACAACCATCAAGTGTTACCATCTTAAACAAATACTCAACATCACGCTCGATTGACAAATTATCTAATGAATCTACCCCAGAAAGATATACATTCAAAGACATACAAAGCACCTCTATAGCCACAGCAAATACTTATACTTATTATCTCCGAGCACCCTTCGAGACGGTCAAATGGCATCACGGAGCCCACTACGTGCTGTGCCGGGGGATCGAAAAGGTCACAGCGGAGCTGGTGCTTAGTTTTCTTGCCTGCAATTTGCGGCGAACGATCAATAGCAAACATGGAAAAAGGATATCCTTTCAGAAAAACTATTCTTTTCCATCTGTAGCTATAAGAGTGATTTTTCTCGTTAAAAATATCCCCAAACGCTTTCGATTAGCGCCAGAGTATATCTTCGCGGCACTGCCCCCGCTTCGTTACCAGCAAAATCTCCGGCGGGTTCTTTTTCTGGTTCCACATGGAAATATACGCTGCATGGTATTCCTTTGTGGAAAGCTCCTGCGCCCATCGCAGCAGCGCTTCTTTTTCCTGTGCTCCCGCCGCATGGCCGCTGTACATCACCGCCGCCAGCAGCCCGCCGGGCTTCAGCAGCGAAAGCGCAGCGGTTGCCGCCGCCAGCGTTTCTTCGCTTCGCGTAACGATTTCTTTATCACCGCCGGGCAGATATCCCAGGTTGAACAGCACAGCTGCCACGCCCGGTTTACAATAGCTTCCTATGTGCGCATGGGAATCTAAAATCAGCTGCACCCGCGAACGCAGGCCCAGCTCCATCAGCAGCGCCGCCGTATGCGAGAGCGCCTGCGGCTGCACATCGAAGGCTGTCACCGTTCCCGAGGGGCCTACCAGACGGGCTAAGGCCGCCGTATCGCGCCCGTTTCCCATGGTGGCATCCACCACAGAATCGCCCGCGCAAATATAATGCGATACTATCTCCATTGCCCAGTCCGTCGTCCTCGTAATTAGATTGCACGCCGCCGGTTCTGCTGCTGCCGCTCTTTCCGCTTTTCTCGATTCTTCTTCTGCCATCTGTTTCGCCCCGTCGTCCATAAACGTTCTCTCCCTCAGCGTGATCGCCGCAGCGTTCACTTTCTCTCCAGAACCAATCGCGAAACCGCATATGCCACGCCATTTTCTGCGTTGGTTTTCGTTACCATATCTGCCTGCGCTTTTACTATCTCTTCCGCATTTCCCATCGCCGCAGAAACGCCTGCGTAGCGCAGCATTTCCACATCGTTGCTGCTGTCGCCGCAGGCCAGTATCTGCTCTCGCTTTACGCCCAGCAACTCCGCCAGATGCGATAATGCCGCTGCCTTACTGGTATGCGCGCCGCCGATTTCCAGATTGTAGGGCATGGAGCTGCACACCGTAATGCCATCAACCGTCTTCAGACGCTCCCACACTGCCTGCCGCTGTTTTAAATCGCCGAAAATCAGATTGATATTCTCCAGACAATCGCGGTTATCCAGCAGCAGCTGTGTCGCATCCTCCACCGCTATGCGGGTGGATAAAACATAGCGCTTTGATTTTTCCGAGCAGATGCCAAACTCCTCCAGATGCTCCAGGCAACTCCGCTGCGCATACACCTGATGGTGAAAAAACACTTCCTTCATAATTGAGGAATCGTAAAATAAATCCACCAGCTGCGCAATCGCTTCCCCGTCGATTAGATCGGAATACACCGTCGCCTGATCGGAAAGCCGTACAATATTTGCACCATTAGAGGTAATCGCATATTCAATTCCAGGAACGCAGACCACATCCTGCGGCAGCGCGCTGAACACCCGGCCCGTGGCAATCACCACGTGAACGCCCCGCTCCATAGCGCAAAGCAGCACATCCTTGCTCTCCTGCGTCAAAACCCCCGCCTCATTCAGCAGAGTGCCATCCATATCCAGAGCAATCAGCCGGATATCCGGCAGGGCTCCATCTTGCGCCAGCCTATTGCATCGCCAATCGTCAATATACTTATTCATCGCGTTTCTTCCTTTTTTGCTAATTGCACGCGCAGCAGCATCCATTTTATTTTTGTAACAAGCGCTTCGCGCCGACCCTGCGCCAGCATTTTCTCCCCTGCGCTCCGATATCGTTTTACCCCAGCATCGGCAATGCAGGAACGATGCAGCTGTAGACAACCGCGCCCAGCACGCCAGAAACCACCAACGCCAGAATAGGATTTACTTTGAATTTCCACACCAAAAGCAGCGTCAGCCCGAAAAACAGCCAGCTGACAGGGCTTACAATGGAAATTTTTCCGATGCTGAAGCAAGATGCGGCAATCAATCCGATCACTGCCGGGCGGATGCCGTTCAGCGCACTTTTTAGATAGACATTATCCTTAAATTTGTTAAAATAGACCGATACCAGAAGCGACAACAGAAACGGAACTAAAATCACGCACAGCGTACAGAGCACGCCCATCAGCGGCCCAAACAGATTATATCCTACAAATGTAGAGGAATTGACAGCGATAGGTCCCGGCGTCATTTCCGCGATGGCTACGATATTGACAAAATCCTCCGGTAAAATCCAGGCATTGCCGTCTACGACTTCCTGCTGAATAAACGACAGCACCGCATAGCCCCCGCCAAAGGCAAAGGCTCCAATTTTAGTAAACGACAGGCACACCTGTAAAATCAGGCTCATTTCTCTGCTCCTCCTTCTTCCTCACTTCCGTCGACGGCCCTGGGCTGTTGCTCAGTTACCACTGCGTTCTCTGTCTGTTTCTCGACCGAATCCACTGCTGCCGCATCGACTTGCGCTGCCACACTCTGTACTGCTGCTGGCCTTTCCCGCTTAAAGCAGATGCCGATTGCGATGGCGCAGATAATTACAACGATGGAATGCACGCCGAAAAAAGCCAGCGCGACAAAGGCCGCAAGCGTCAGCGCCCAGTTTCCGCCCTCTTTGATCTTTGCGGATTTTCCCAGTTTAATCACCGAATATAAAATCAGCGCTACCACTGCAGGGCGGATGCCGTTAAAGACATATTCCACCACCGGATATTCCACAATGTTCTGAAACAGCATGGCGATAACTAATATAATAAGAATGGACGGTGTAATCGCCCCCAGCACCGCGCTGGTCGCTCCGGCAATCCCCTTGATTTTATACCCTACAAAGGTAGCCGAATTGGTTGCCAGCGGCCCCGGCAGGCTGTTGGTCAGAGAAATCGCATCTAAAAATTCCGAATCCGTCATCCAGCCCTTTGTTTCGACGACTTCTTTTTGGATAATCGGCAGCATGGCGTA
This sequence comes from uncultured Peptostreptococcaceae bacterium, assembly GCA_949740445.1. Lineage (GTDB taxonomy): Bacteria > Bacillota > Clostridia > Peptostreptococcales > Anaerovoracaceae > RGIG446. The sequence goes on from CATJIF010000065.1 coordinate 25,657, forward strand.
TCCGCCGCCCACGGTAAACATGCCGATCTTAAAAAATACCGTAAAAATTTCAAATAGCATAGCCTCTCCTCCTGTATATTCTTCCATTATACTATCATCGAAGCCTGCAAAAAGCAACCGACACAGAGATCAACGCACGAGGCTACCAAGAAAAGCAGGCAAAAAAGCAACCGGAGAAGCAAATCTGCTCCTCCGGTTCGTTGTTGCGATAGTGCCGCCGTAATAGTTACAGCATATTGTGGCAGGCCACAAAGTGGCCGCTTCCCACATCCGTAAGCTCCGGCATCGCTTCGCTGCAGATATCCTTTGCGTAGCGGCACCGCGTCCGGAACGGGCATCCGCTGGGCGGATTGAGAGGCGAAGGCACATCGCCTTCCAAAATAATCCGCTTGTTGCTGGTCGCTTCGCGAGGATCGGCCACCGGAGCCGCTGACATCAGCGACTGCGTATACGGATGGCGCTTGTGCCGGAACAGTTCCTCTACATCGGCCACTTCAACCAAATGTCCCAGATACATTACGCCCACGCGATGGGAGATATGCCGCACCATGGACAGGTCGTGAGAAATGAACAGGTAGGTCAGCCCCATTTCCTGCTGGAATTCCTCCAGGATATTGACGACCTGCGCCTGGATGGATACATCCAGCGCTGAGATCGGTTCGTCGCAGACGATGAAGCGCGGTTTCAGTGCCAGCGCCCGGGCAATGCCGATTCTCTGCCGCTGGCCGCCGGAAAATTCGTGAGGATAGCGGTTGATGTGGTCGTCCTTTAATCCGACCATGGCCACCAGCTCCCGCACGCGTTCATCCCGTTCTGCTGTAGACGAAACCAGTTTCTGCACCATCAGAGGCGCACCGATGATTTCATTGACCGTCTGCCGGGGGTCCAGCGAAGTGTAGGGGTCCTGGAAAATCATCTGCATATCCCGACGGTAGGGAGTAAATTCTTTTTCAGGCATTTTCGTAATTTCCTGTCCGTCGTAAATTACTTTTCCATCGGTGGCCTCGTACAGTTTTAATATCGTGCGCCCCACGGTAGTCTTTCCGCAACCGGATTCTCCTACCAGCCCGAAGGTCGTTCCTTTCGTGATGGAAAACGACACATCGTCCACAGCCTTTAAGGTCAGCCTGCTCTTCTTTCCAAAGCCTTTTCCTGCGATGGAAAAATACATTTTTAAATGCTGTACATCAATCAGAGCCTTTTGTTCTTTCATGGGCTTACCTCTCTCTATCTTTTCCCGGCGCCTGCGAATGGAGCAGCCAGCAGGCCGAACGATGTCCTTCACCAACTTCTGTCAACTGTGCCGGTGCCATCTTGCAAATTTTCATGGCTTTTTCGCAGCGCGCTGCAAACGGGCAGCCGGCGGGCGGATTCATCAGGTCGGGCGGGCTTCCCGGAATGGGGATCAGCTTTTCTCTCTGGCGTTCCACGGTCTGCGCCTCTCCACCCTTATCCTGCGATTCGCTGTCTTCTTCCTCGATTCCGTGCCTGGGCACTGAGCGCAGCAACCCTTCTGTGTACGGATGGGCAGGCTCGTAAAAAATCTGCTCCACCGAGCCTTCTTCCATAATCAGGCCGCCGTACATGACGATAACGCGTGAACAGGAACGGGCGATAACGCCTAAATCGTGGGTAATGAGGATAACCGCTGTGGAAAAGTTGTTCTTCAAATCCTCCATCAGCTCCATGATCTGCGCCTGGATGGTAACATCCAGCGCCGTGGTCGGCTCGTCTGCAATGAGGATTTTGGGATTGCAGCACATGGCGATGGCGATCATCACTCGCTGCCGCATACCGCCGGACATTTCGTGGGGATACTGCTTCAGCCGCTTCTCCGGTTCGTTGATGCCTACCGTGGTAAGCATTTCTATGGCCCGCGCCTTCGCCTGCTCCTTTGTCATGTTCTTGTGAAGCCGCAGGTGCTCCATCATCTGGTTTCCTACGGTAAACAGCGGGTTCAGCGATGTCATGGGGTCCTGGAAGATCATGCCGATTTCATTTCCTCGAATGCTCCGCATGGTTTTTTCGCTCTGCGACAGGATATCCCTGCCGTCGAATACGAGAGAATCCGCCTTGACTGCGGCATTTTCCGCCAGCAGTCGCATAATAGACATCATCGTAACGCTCTTGCCGCAGCCCGACTCGCCCACGATGCCTAAAAATTCACCAGCATCTACGTGAATGTCTACGCCGCGCACCGCCTGTACAATGCCGCCTCCGCTGGCAAAGTGCGTACGGAGGTTTTTTACTTCTAAAAGATGATTTGACATACCTTCTCTCCCCCTACTTCTTCAAACGCGGGTCCAGCGCATCCCGCAGACCGTCACCGATGAAATTCAGGGCGAACATGGTTAAGCTGATCGCCAATGCCGGGAAGATCATCAGATGTGGATATGCGCCCATAGTTGCCATACCGTCGTTGGCCAACGTACCCCAGCTGGCCACCGGAACGGAAATGCCGATACCGATAAAGCTTAAGAAAGCTTCGTCGAATATGGCTGCCGGAATGAGAAACATTACCGTAACGATAATGGGTCCGAAGCTGTTGGGGATCAGGTGGCGGATTAAAATCCGCAGGTTGCTCTCGCCTACTACCTTGGCTGCCACCGCAAAATCCTGATTGCGGATGGAAAGAATCTGGCCACGGGTCTGTCTTGCTGTACTAAACCAATAGGTCAGACACAGGGCGATGAGAATGCTCCGCAGGTTGGCGCCCAAAAACATCATCAGCAGAATAATATACAGAAGCGAGGGAACCGCTGCAAACACATCGACAAAACGCATCATCAGCATGTCCACCTTGCCGCCGAAAAAGCCGGAAATACCGCCGTACAATACCCCGATTACCATATTTACCAACGCGGTTACAATACCGATGGTCAAACTGATTCTAGCGCCATAGGCAACGCGGACAAAGAGGTCGCGCCCAAACATATCCGTTCCCATGAGGTGCTCCATACTCGGCGTCTGATAAATAGCGTTGTAATCCTGCCCGTCGTAAGTGTACGGACTGAATATTGGAACAAAGATCGCAATCAAAACCATAATGAAGAGAAATATAAATCCTGCGACAGCTAACTTATCGCTTTTTATCTTGATCCAAGCGTTTTTCCAGTAAGAAATGCTGGGCCGGTTAATAACATCTGTCTTTTTTTCGTCTTCCGGCAAAAGCTCGAACAGCTCGGCGGGGATGTCCTTGTCCGCCATGGTGTAAGGCGGCTGCGGCTGCTCCGGAAACATATTGATCTTTTTTCTCATGCCTGTCCTCCTGTCAAGAATCGAATCTGACCCGCGGATCGATCCACGCATAGGCGATATCTACCAACAGAGTACAGACCATAATGAATGCGCCGTAGAAAATCGTTACGCCCATAATAACCGTATAGTCCCGGTCGCTGACAGAGTTTACAAAGTAACGGCCGATGCCTGGTACCATAAACATACGCTCGATGGCAAAGCTTCCTGTCATCAGCGAAGCCACTAAGGGGCCTACGTAGGTAACCACCGGAAGGATGGCGTTGCGAATGGCGTGCTTGCCGATTACCATCAGCTCGCTTAACCCTTTGGCTCTCGCCGTACGGATATAGTCCTGGCGCACGACCTCAAGCATAGAGGAACGAATCAGGCGGGTGATGTTGGCGATGGGTGCCAGGCACAGGCAGACCACCGGCAGGATAAAATGCTTTGCCTCGCCCCAGCCAAAGGTGGGAAACCAGGCAAGCTTCATGCAGAAGAGATACATCAAAAGCATGGCGATGACAAACGTCGGTATAGAAATACCGATGGTAGCCAATACCATAGAAACCATATCCGCGGCGCTGCCACGCTTCAGGGCAGCTATAATGCCCAGCGGAATGCCGATGATAAGAGCCATGACAACCGCTAACATGCCAATCTGCGCCGATACGGGAAAGCTTCCGGCCAGCAGCTCATTGACCGTATAGTTCGTTTTTTTCATGGAAACGCCCAGGTCCCCATGTGCCAGGTTTTTCATATAGTTGGCGTATTGCTGCGTTACCGGCAGATCCAGTCCGTAACGGGCGCGGATGGCCTCTAATACCTCGGGCTTCAGATCCTTTTGTTCGCCAGGGCTGAACGGCCCACCGGGAATCGCATGCATCAGAAAGAAGGTTACAGTGATCAGCAGCAGCATGGATACTACGGAGATCGCCACACGCTTTAAAATAAACTTTGCCATAATCCACTATCCTTTCTCTTTTATCCTGATTTCGAAATAACAAAGAGGGCCCGCAAAAGCAAGCCCTCTCGTATATTTTGACAAAACCTTACTCTACGATATCAGCATATTGGAAGAATACGTGGCCGATATAGCACTTGAGAACACCCGTAACCTCGGGCTTTACAAGCATCGTATCAGTATAGAAGAATACCGGCAAAATCGGCATATCATCTACTAAAACCTTCTCCGCTTCTACAAATAAATTCATACGGGTTTCATAATCCAGCTCCGTATAAGTTTCTTTCATCAGGCGGTCATACTCTGCGGCAGCTTCGTTTACCCAGCGGGCATCTTTTAAAGTGCCGTCGGGATCCTGCTCGCGATAGGCTTCCCATAAGAACAGGTTGGTGTTGGGGTCGTCGTAGTCGCCGGTCCAGCCGTCAGCTGCGATATCCCAATCTTCGGTATCGAATACATCCCAGTACGTAGAAGGTTCGAAGGTAACGATTTCTGTATTGATTCCGACTTCCTTCCACATGGACTGCAGCGCCTGCGCCTTGTTGACAGATTCTTCATCATTCTGCGTTACGTACTTGTAGGTAGGCAGCCCTTCGCCGCCCGGATATCCGGCATCGGCCAGAAGCTGTTTCGCCAGCTCAATGTCATAGGTGACTAAATCGCCAGCCTTGTCGCGCCACTGCTCATCGCCCCAGTGGATTCCGTAGGGAACCAGGCCTGTAGCGGGCAGATTTGTAGAGCCCAGAATCTGAATCAGGGCATCCTTATTGATCGAATATGCCAGAGCCTTGCGGATTCTGTTATCCGAAATCCGGTTGGTATTGACGGTCAGGTAGTTGACGCCAATGCGTTCTGCTGCGGTCATTTCATCGGTATCGCGATAGGTCTTGATGGACTCGGCACTCAGATTATCCGATACCTGGATTTCGTTATTCTTGTATGCGGCCAGCTCTACTGCCGGGTCGTCTAAGAATACGAAGTTGACCTCGTCGATGGCTACGTTCTCCGCATCGTAGTAATACGGATTTTTCTCTAACAGCACATTGACCTGATCGTTCAGCTCTACAATGCGGAAAGGTCCGTTGGTGATGTAGGTTTCGGGATTCTTCGCCCAGTTGGGGTTTTCCTTAATCACATCTACTTTGTAGGGAACGTAAGTACAAGCTACGTCTAAGAAATAGGTGCAGGGGAAGGCCAGGGTAATTTCCAGCGTATTGTCGTCCAGAGCCTTAAATCCTACATCTTCCCACTCACACTCGCCGGCAACGTACTCCGTCATGTTGAGAACGTATTCCTCCATGGTGGTGGAACGGGCTGCCGTCTCGGGAGCGCAGTGGTATTTCATGGTCTCTACCCAGTCGTGGGCAGTCAGGTCAGAACCATCGGAGAATTTGGAGCCCTCTCTGATGTGGAAGGTCCATACGGTCATATCATCGTTGACGGTGTAATCATCTGCATATCCCAGCTCCGCTACGCCATCTTCGCTAATGCGCGCCAGGCCGCAGTAGATATTGTATTTCAAAATGGAATATTTTGCATAAACGCTGCTGACGGGGTCCATTGCCTCAGGCTGTGCACCGTTGGCATAGGTAATCCGCTTCTTATCGCCGCCGCTGCTGCCATCTCCGTTGTCTGCTGAATCGTCACCACCGCCGCAGCCTGCCATCATGGTTGCTGCAAGGCACAGGGACAGAAGCAACGCCAATACTTTCTTCGTGCGTTTCATAAAGCTCCTCCTTGGTTACTCTTCGTAACCTGTTTCGTTCAATGATATCATCTTTCTCTTGCAGTCCGAAATCCTTTAGACCTTGCCAACAAAAAACCGATCGGTCGACAAAAATCCTCCTATTTCGTATACAATTTGGTTACATTATACGCACTTATAAAAACAATTGCAAGACAATTTCAATAATTTGCCACTTCTTCTGTGGAAAAATAACAATGTATCTTTCTTTACTTTGATTAAATTACCCAAATAAACGCTTTCCTTATTTTTATACAGCGTCGGTAATCGGGTAAAACAACTAAGTGTGCCGTGAATGTTTCGTTTTTTACCGGCACTTTTCGTTCGCCTTGCCTATCTTGCGTGTTATCATTCTTCCATTTCTTCTCGCTGGCACTTGCACATGCGAAAGGTATTTCCCTGTGCATCGGTCTGGGTACACGCGCCACACACGCCTTCCCCGCAGCACAGATGGACATTATTGCTGTAAGCGACCTTTGCCTGCGGCAGCTCCTCGCGTATCATGGCGCTGAGAATCTCGACAAAATAATCGGATGCCATAATCGCCACCACATCGTAGCCTCCCTGCCTCAGCATGCGACGCAGCCAGGAGCGCCCACGGGGCGACGACAGAGAAAGCTCTTTTGCCTGCAGGTCCGTCTGTCCGGCCATCCGGCCATCTTGTACTGCAAGCACTTCCCTTCCCTGTGGTTCCTTTTCTTCCGGCAGCAGAGAAACGCCGTAATCCGCGAGCAACCGGGCGCTGATTTTCTCTGTATCCGCCACCCAATCCACTTGTATTCCGCTGTGTTTGGACAGTTGTTCCGCCGCCAGAAGCGCCGGCGCTGCACCAGCGCCCTTGGTAATAAACAGCAGGCTCTTTCCTTTTAAATATGCTGGCTGCAAATACCGCACTCCCTGTATGCCGCCGCGATAAACGCCTCGTACCAGCAAATGCTCCTTTGCCTCCATCAAC
>CATJIF010000066.1 GCA_949740445.1 uncultured Peptostreptococcaceae bacterium
CAATATATGTTTGTTAAATATTCGGAAGGGCAAAATTCCGATCTGTCGTATATGCCGGAGCTGAAGCACCTGAATATAATAAATCCGGATAAAACCATCTCTGTATCGGATCGCGACCTCAAATGCAATATTATTTCAGAAACCGATGCCTTTGGCGTGGGGTGCACACTTCATCCGGAGTTTATGTCGCACTATAAGATCATCTCCGTTCCCATTCCCAATAATTATGCGGTGTTAGGCTATATCTACATTAAAAATTCCAGGCTCAGCAAAGAGGCAAGACAATTCATTTCTCTTCTTACCGATGAGCTTGCTGCATTCAGCCGCAAAAGCCCGCAATACGTATCTGAAATAGAAACGGGCGCCTGAAATGATTTCATTCCAAGCACCCGTTTCTGTGGGACTTATACCTATACTTGTACTCGCCTGCTGTGCGCGCCTGTTTGAAAGCACTGCAATGCCGCAGTTGCCGCGCTGATGCACAGTACACCATAAAAATTAAGACTGCGGATTAACAGCACTGCCGGTCCTAACAGCGCAGAAGAAAAGACCATGGAAAACAACAAAAACGATACGCTTTCGCTTGCGCCCGCTGCGCCCGGAAGCGGCAGCGACGACACGGCAAGGCTCAGTATGGCCGACAGCGCAATCATCTGCCCTGCGGTGGTCTGCGATGCGCCAAAGGCCATGGCTACAAACCATGGAATGCTGTACAGCATCGTCAGCCGCACGAGAGAAATCAGAAGCAACGCGCCTGTCGTAGCGCTGTGATGCTTTAAGTATTCCGAACCCTGCCGGTAATCGGCCAGCATCCGCTCCAGCCGGTGGGGAGCTGCCTCGCCGGTCTTCCGGCTTTCCTTCTGCCTCCGGATGCATCCGCAAAGTCCCTCCCAAAGATGCAGAAGCCCACTGGCAGCGCGCCGGGCAGCCTCCGGCGAAAACAGAAAGCACATGATAGCTGCAATCAACAGCACGTTCCAGCTGGCTCCTATTGTCAGCAGAAAGCGAATGCTTTCCACAGCTGGCTTCAGGAACTGCCGCTGGGCGAAAACCATCACCGCCCCGTAGAAAAGCATGCTTATCTGATATACGCCGCTGATTAAAAGAAGGCTCAGCGCTGCGCAGGAGCCGTTCACCCCGTCGCGGTTCATACAATAAACCTGCGCCGGTTGCCCGCCGGAGGCGGATGGCGTAATGCCGCTGAAGTAAAATCCCACAAAGGCATAGCGGATGCTGGAACGAAGTGAAATGGGCTGCCGCATGGTGCGCAGGGACAAATACATGCACACTCCCTCCAGCGCTACGTAGAGGAGCATCAGACCAAAGCCGCCCAAAAGCCACAACGCGTTGGCTTCCCGCAGGCTCTGCGCGAGCTCCTGCCCCGACACATCCCGCAAAATCCAAAGCAGGGCCGCCACTGTCAGCAGAAGCGTAACCGCGCCGAAGGCCAGGCTTCTGCGCCCGCCCATCATACCGCCCTCCGATAGCTGTTTTTCAGCTGTTTGGCGCATATCGTCTTTCGCGCAATGGCTTCGCTGTCGTTCATCAGCCGGCAGATTTCCTCCGCCCAGAGCTTTCTCTTTTTCGGCAGCACCCATCCGATGCCATGCAGCATGGCAAATTCCATGTTGTCCACCTCCTGCTGCAAAAATGGCGAAAACATTAAAATCGGCTTTTCGCAGAAGATGGTTTCGAAGAGGGTAATGCCGCCGGGTTTTGTCAAAACTACGTCTGCCTGCCGCATGTAGCGCTCTACCTGATCGGTGTAGCCGATGACTTCGATGTTGTCATATACGCCGGCAAGCTCCTGATACAGTTTGCGGTTTTTTCCGGTAATTACCGTTACCTGCAAATTTGTTTCGTCTGCCAATCGCTGATAAAACCAAGGCTCTTTCGGCAGCATCCCCAGACCGCCGCCCATAATGAGCAACCGCTTTTTGGGATGAAATTCTACCGTTTCCCAGCTGTCCTGTACCGCCGCTTGCCGGAACGCCCTGCCGACGGGAATGCCGGTAACGCGAATCTGCTCTGCTGCAACCCCCTTGCGAATCAGCTGCTGGCGAACGATATCGCCACCGGTCAGATACAGATCAGTGCCCGGTTGAATCCACTCGCTGTGGCTGCTGATATCGGTGATGCAGGTGACCAGATAAAAAGATGCCCCTGTATTTTTCTTTTGTTTTTCTTTATACTTGGCTGCCAGCAGCGAGCAGAGCGGCAGCGTGCTGATTACTATGTCCGGCTGCTGTTCTTCCATCAGCCGCGACAGCTTTTTCATCACCAGCAGGGTAAATTTGCCCCATTCGTTTTCGTCTCTGCGGCCAGCCTGCCGGTACATAAAATTATAGAGGGAACGTCCATAGCGCGTCAGCAGCGCAAAGCCGCCGTAAATCAGTCCTGCTGTCTTTGGCGCCGTGTATTCCAAAAGATCCGTCACCTGCACCTGTGCCTGTGGGAGCTTTTCTTCTACTTGCTCTTTCAGGGAATGCGCCACCGATACGTGCCCCATCCCAAATCGTCCCGTTAAAATCAAAACTTTCATCTATTTATAACCCCCTTTTGCTTTTGTTACACACGCCTGTATCCGCTACAGCTGATTTTTCCCCCTGCCAGCTGTGCTTTCGACTTTATTGTACCTCCTGAATCTAAAATCTACCGGACAGTTTCCTTACAAATTTCTTTCGATTCTTGCTTCTATTCCCTATAACGAAAAAATTTCCTGATTTTCTTCACGTTTCGCCCTGTTTTTCGGATGTTTTCTTTTGCACGCCATTATTTACGCAGATGAATCGCCTGCGTTACAGCGCTTTCAAGCAGCACAGTGCCAGCGAAAACAACCGCTGTGCCTGCGTTTGCACGCCATCGGTCAGCCCCCTGCTATCCCATCCTTGCGCGCTCAGCAGATCTTCTGTATAGAAAAACTGTCCAAACCGTATGCCGCGAAACTCTGCTACTGCGGCAGCTGCCGCACATTCCATATCCACAGCAATGCATCCCTGACTTTTTCGGCAGCGCATTTTTTCTTCCGTCTCGCGGTAGATGGCATCGGTTGTCCACACCTTGCCCCGCTGCACGGATTCTCCGCGCTCTGCCAGCGCTTTGCAGACTGCTTCCACCGCTGACCGGCTTAGCTCAACCTCTGCGCTGGCCGGAAGGTAGTGATAGCTGACGCCTTCGTCTCGCATGGCTGCCTCGGGAACGATCAGCCCCCACTTGGGGATGTCCTCTTCCAAAACGCCGCAAGAACCGAACATGAGAATCGTCTGCGCGCCCCGGGAAATCACCTCCTCCATCCCCACTGCGCAGGCAGGTGCGCCTACGCGCGACATATACGCTCCGTAGCAGATGCCTTCTTCTTCAAAGACGTACACGGGCACATTGCCGTCCTCGGTATCCAGCTCGCAGATGACTTCTGTCTTTCTTCCCCGCAGCGCCTCTTGCAGCAGCTTTTTCGAAAAACAGGTCAAGACCCGCCGGGGAAATCCTTCGATGGGGGGCGCAACCATGTGCGGCTCTAAAATGGCCTGTGGGCTGTTGTCAAATTGTTCTAATAAAATACGCATTATTCCGTCCTTTCTCTTTTATTTATGGTATGATATACGTACGCAAAGGAGGTACGCTATGTCCATTACCGTATCTGATGTCTACCATCTTCCCTGCATGCAGAGTGCCCGCATCCTTACCGGGGACAGCGGCTTTACGCGTCCGGTCTGCCGCATGGGCATTCTGGATTACGAATACATTTCCCACAAGATGGAAGGCGAATTCATCGCTGGCGATTTTGTTCTCAGCAGCTTTCTGTTCGCCAGGGACGATCCCCGCCTCTTCGAGGATGGCATCCGCACGCTGATCGACCACGGCGTCAGCATGCTGGGCATTAAAGACGTGTATTATACGGATGTTCCTGCTGCGCTTGTCGACTATGCGAAAGCAAACGATTTTTCTATTTTTCTGTTCAGTTACGACTTGTTTTTCGAAACGATTATCATCGACGTGGGCGACGCGCTGCGCCAGGTGGAAGATTCCCGGTTGCTGGAAATGAAAATCGACAATCTGATCGAAAATGAACTGTCGCCTTCTCTTGTACAGACGCTGGCGTTGGAAATCAACCGCAGCTTCCACCCCTGCTGCTTTTCCGCTTACCTGCAGCGCACGGAAAGTCCTGACGACGGCGCGCTGTATCGGCTTTTGGACCGCATCAGCCGCTGGCACAGCTTTCGCGCCTGCGATTCTGCCTTTAAATATAAAAACGGCATTTTGTTGATTTTCACTTTTACCGAAGAAACGAAGGTCGATCCGGCCACGATTGCCGCCGAATGCCGGGCTGTGGTCAACCTGCCGCCGGACAGCTATTGCATGGGGCACAGCGCTTTGTTTTCGCAGCTTCATCATTTAAATAAGGCCATTCAGGAAAGCCTGTTTGCCGCCAAAACCGCCGCCATACAGCGCCGGACATCTTTGTCCTACCAGCAGATTGGCCTCTACCAGGCCGTCTTTCCCTGCGAGCAATCGTATTGGCTTTCGCGCTTTCGCGACCGGATTATCCTTCCTCTGCAGGAGTACGACCAGAAGTTTTCTACAGAGCTGCTTGCAACCCTGATCGCCTATGTCGATGGTGAGGGCAGCATACGCGCTGCCGCACAGAACCTCTACCAACACGAAAATACCATCCGCTACCGCATCGGGCGTATCCGGGAGCTCTTGCACATGACCGACGACAACTGCCAGTTTTATCCCCAGGTTTGCTTTGCTGTATTCCTGTATCGTGCGGCTCTCTTCCGCTGATCCATGCAGCCGCACAGGGAAAAACACCTGCAAATGGTACTTGTAACAATCACCATTCCTTGTGTATAATATTTATAAAAATCAACATGCATTTTATTGTAACATTAAGATGTAGCTCTCAGCCGCCAGCGCCTGTCCCGTCAGGATGTCTCCAGCGGCAGAGAAACATGAGATTTGGTCTTTATGTAAAATTCTGACAAAGAGGTGACGCTTCTATGAACAAAAAATCTCTCATCGGCAACGGTATGCTGCTCCTGACCGCTTTTATCTGGGGAACGGCTTTTGTCGCACAGCGCGTGGGCATGGATCATATCGAGCCCTTCACGTTCGGCGCTTCGCGCTACGTGCTGGCAACGCTGGTCCTCATCCCCATTATTTTATTTTTCGACGGCAGGCAAAAGAAGGCGTCCGACTATGTAGAACCCTCGCCGGAACAGAAAACAGCGCAAAATTCCCACACCCTGAAGGGCGGCCTTCTGTGCGGGCTTGCACTGTTTGTCGCCAGCTCTCTGCAGCAGATCGGCATCCAGTATACCTCGGCTGGAAAAACGGCTTTTATTACGGCGCTGTACATCGTGCTCGTTCCCGTCTTCGGTCTATTTTTGCGCAAAAAAGTTTCGTGGCTTACCTGGATTGGCGTCGCCCTGTCCGCGGTGGGCCTGTATCTGCTGTGCATAAAAGAAGGGTTTTCCATCGAATACGGCGATTTTATCGTATTTCTCTGCGCCATCTGCTTTGCTGTTCACATTCTCTGCTGCGACCATTTTACGGATAAGGCCGACCCGCTGAAGCTGTCCTTTTTGCAGTTTGCCACCTGCTGCATCCTGTCCTGGATCGCTGCCTTTGCCACGGAAACACCGACGATCAGCGGCATTGTCGCTGCTGGCTTCGCCATCTTCTACTGCGGTGTCTTTTCCGCCGGTGTTGGCTATACGCTGCAAATGGTCGCCCAGAAAGACACAGATCCTACAATCGCATCTCTGGTGCTGAGCCTCGAATCGGTATTCGGCGCTCTGGGTGGGTATTTCCTGCTGCACGAAGTTCTGGCTACAAAGGAACTGATCGGCTGCATTGTCATGTTTGCCGCCATCATCGTAGCGCAGGTTCCACTGCCCGCAAAGAAAACAGAATAAACGCCCGAACGCAGAAAAGAAAATCCATGCTGCTGAACGCCGCATGGATTTTTTTCATTACATTTGCACGATGACAGCAATGACAATCGCCGCAACAGCAACCCCCATAATAATCCACTTGATCCTTTTCGCCCGCATTACCTGCTCCTGAAATTCCTTATCGTCTCTGTTCATGCCCATCCTCCTGTCAGAATTTTATGAGTATAGTATACCTGTTTTTCCCCGGGGATGCAACTCCAACGACTTTGGAAAGTACATGGCATCTAAAAAGATGTCCGCAAATTCCTCCTGCTGCGCCAGCTCCACATGTGCCAGCTGTCCGGCCCAGCGGCATCCGCGCTCCCACTCAGCCTGGGAAAGCAGTATCAGGGAAGCTCCTATTCCGGCAGCGTTTCCGCAGATTTCGACAGTTCCGTTCCCCGAGCCCGGCAAAAGACCGATGGCCTGGGCGCTCTCCGCTCGAAGATAGCTGCCGAAAGCTCCGGCAAGGCAAACGCGGCTCAGCTGTCCGGCAGAAATTCCGGCGGTTTTCAGCAGTATCTCCGCTCCGGCGGCAATGGCTGCCTTTGCCGTCTGCATCTGGCGAATGTCCCGCTGCGTCAGAGCCACGTTCCCGGCAAGCTCCACCCGTGTTGCAGAAGGCTCTTCCGGCAGCTGCAACCGTCCGGTTTCGTCAAGCCACCGCAGCCGCAGCATAACCGCCGCCGCGTCGATCAGGCCCGAGCCGCATATGCCTTTTGCCTCTGTTTTGCCGATTACATGCAGTTTAAGCCCCTTGCCGGTTTCGTCAATTTCCACGCCTTCGATGGCACCCTCTTCGCCTCTCATGCCGCAGCTGATATCAGCCCCCTCAAAGGCGGGGCCTGCTGCCGCTGAGCAGCCCCACAGCCTGCCGCTTCCGTCCGTCAGCAGGATTTCGCCGTTCGTGCCAATGTCCAAAGCAATCGCCGGCCGACGGAGAAGCGGCATCCGCAGGGCCAGAAGGACCGCCGCGGCATCCGCGCCCAGATGCCCGCCCATGCAGGGCAGCGTCCTCAGCTGTGCGCCGTCTTTGGAGCAAAGCCCCAGCTCTGCTGCCGGAACCGACAGCGGCAGAGCTGACACGGAAAAGGGAGCCCTGGCGAGGCCCGCCGGGTCTTTGCCAAACAGCAGCTGCATCATCGCGGTATTTCCCACCGCGCAATAGCGCAGCATCCGCTCTGGAAAAGCACCTTCCACCTGCGCGCACAGTTGACAAATCAGCTGGTTGATACATTCCACCACCATTTTTTGAAGCTGCGCGGTTTTCTCTCGATCACCCGCAGCATATTGCACGCGGGAAATCACATCCGCCCCATAAGCGGCCTGCGGGTTCGCTGCAGCTGCGGTTGCAAGAGGAATGCCGCTCTCCCAGCAATCCAGATCCCAGAGCATCGCCGCTATGGTCGTCGTTCCTATATCAAAGGCTGCGCCAAAGCGACGGTCTTTCTCCTTCGAGGCCGGTACCCCGCCTTGCAGCGCATCTTGTGGCAGGCGGATCGACCGCTTTTTCTCTGTTTGCCCGCCGCAGGCGGCCTTCTGGCAGATCAGATCAAATGGCTGGCGAAGCTGCAGGTTTATCAGCTGCGCTCCGGTCATCTGGCAGGCCAAAATCTCCTGTAAAGCCGTTCCCCTGCGCATAAGCAGCACGCGGCACTTTCCGCAGCTTCCCCTGCCCCCGCAGGGGGCATCTATATAAAGTCCCTGCCTGCGCGCAGCTTCCATGACGGTTTCCTTCGCTTCAATGTCGATTTCTTTTCTTTTTTCGCCGATCTGCATCGTCGTTGTCATCGTTCTTATCTTCCTTTCTGCCGCTTTGCCGTTTTCTGTATTTTTTTGCATCCCGCATATCTGGCGCAGAAGGCACATCCGCTGCCCGCCGGGCAATCCTCTCCCTCGGAAGGCGCGGCGCTGTCTTCTTTTGCACAGACGGCAAACCATCCGCCGCAGGATGCCTCTGGCAGCAAAACGCCGAAGGCGTTGATTCCCACCCCGATGCGCTCTCCGTTTAGACGGCAGTACAGGCCCTCCATCTCCGACAACGGCACTGCGTCAAGCCCCGGCCCTTCCATAGGCCTGACTTCTACCAAAGGCATCTGCGTTTGTGCCCAGACCTTTAATTCCTCGTATAGAAGCTCTCGCCCGCAGGAAAGCAGCGCTGTTGTCCACAGGCTTTTGTAAAACTGTCCCGTTAAGCTTTCAGGCCAGCCGCGTATTTGCCCCTCCGGCCGCCCTGTGCTCTGCACAGTCATAAGAAATTCCCACCGTCCGCCGCCTGCAGTTGCCGCATATTTTAGCAGCGCGACCACCTCGAAGGGCTGCTCTGCCTGCTCTTGTGCGAGGGGCGAAAGCACTGTGCGCCAGGCCGTACCCGACGGTTGCTCCATCCACAGCTCCGCCCTCCTTTTCAAAGTTTCTGCCTTCGGCCGCCAAAGCTCTGCCGCTTTCTCTTGCTCTCTCATTCCTATGTCCTTTGTTTTGTATTCTTCTATCTATTTCCCCGTCTGCCGTAAACAGCAGGAGCAGGGAAATTTCCCTTGCTGCTTCTTATTTCTATTATGTTAGTATCCGCAAGCCATGGCAAGGGGCTGAAGCGATTTCCTTTTTCTTCTTTTTCTGTTTTTTGCTGCACTTCTTTTTTATTGTAAACTTTTTATAATTTTTAGTTGACAATTTGTCTTTTTTCGATACAATAAGAGATGCAGGAGGACGTGCCATGCAGACAAAAGAACACGTATTGCAAATATTAGAAGACAATAAGGGCCGCAGCATATCGGGGGCTGCCATCGCAGAGGCGCTTTCGCTCAGCCGGGCCGCTGTATGGAAGGCCATCAAAGAGCTGCGCCAAAGCGGGTATCCCATTGACGCTGCTACCAACCGGGGATATTGCCTGCGACCCGAAAGCGATGTCTTATCCCCCCAGGGAATTGCCCGTTATTTTAAGGAGTTTCTCGATCCGTCCGCTTCGGCGATGGCTTTGGAGCTTCCTTCGCCGCAGCTTCACGTCTATTCCCTCCTGGACTCCACCAATCAGGAGGCCAAACGTCTGGCTGCTGACGGAGCGCCCCATGCGACCGTTATTGTCGCTGAGGAACAAAGCGCCGGACGGGGACGATTGGGCCGTTCTTTCTTTTCGCCAAAGGGCTGTGGCATTTACATCAGCCTGTTGTTGAAACCCGCGGAGCTGGGCCTGTCCACTTCCGATCTTACGCTTTTAACAACAGCCGCTTCTGTCGCCGTCGCTTCTGCCGTTGAAGATGTGCTTGAGAAAAAACTGCAAATCAAGTGGGTAAACGACCTCTATTTCCACGGGAAAAAGGTCTGCGGTATCCTGACAGAAGGAATTGCAAGCCTGGAGACCGGCACTGTCGATTCGGTCATTCTCGGCGTCGGCTTAAACTACAAACAGCCGCCGGAAGGATATCCGGAAGATATTGCCTCCGTTGCCACGGCATTGCTTACCAGCGCCGAGGCAGAGGCGCATCCCTGCAAGAACCAGCTGACAGCTGCCGTTTGCTGCCGCCTGCTCTCAACGCTTTCCTCTGCCGCAGACCGGCGCTTTCTTTCCGCATACAAAGAGCGCTCCCTGCTGCTGGGAAAGCCCATCCGCATTATCCGAGACCACAGCCAGCAGGATGCAATCGCCTTGGATATCGTCGAAAACGGCGGCCTTCTGGTACGGCTTTCCGATGACGGCAGCGAAACTGTGTTAACTACCGGAGAGGTTTCGATCCGGCCCGCAGACGGCAAAACATTTTAGAAAGGATTTACTCTACTTATGCCATTTACTTCTTCCACAGGCCGCAGCGCCGCTGTTGCGCTGTGCGGCGTCTTTGCCGCACTGACAGCCATTTGCTCGCAGATTTCCATTCCCCTGCCCTTTACACCGGTCCCTATCAATCTGGCGACGCTTTCTGTCTTTTTAGCGGGCAGCCTTTTAGGGGCCCGCCTCGGCACTCTCAGCCAGTTTGTCTACGTGTTTTTGGGATTTCTAGGCCTTCCTGTTTTTTCGCAGTTCAGCGGTGGTCCCGCTATCGTTTTGGGGCCTACCGGCGGTTATATTATAGGATATATCATCGCTGCTTTCATCGCGGGAATTTTAGTCCGTATCTGCAACCGGGCAGCAGCTCTTCGCACAGCCCGCGGGCAGTCTCCGGCAGCTCTGCAGATGGTTGCCGTGCCGCTTTCCCTTGCTGCAGCTCTCTTTGCCTGCTACCTTCTGGGAACGCTGTGGTTTATGCACCTGACCGCTGCGCCACTTCCTGTGGCCCTCGTCAAGTGTGTCTTTCCCTTTCTGCCCGGCGATGCGCTGAAAATACTCCTGGCATCGTGGCTCATTGCCCGGCTGCAGCCAGTCTGTCGCAAACTCATCCCTTAATCGGTATTTCCTCTATAGTTTTTCTACAAAGAAAACAGCTGCGAAACTCAATTTCGCAGCTGTTTTCTTTGTCCTATGTTCGTTTATTATTTGCTGTAATCGAAGAAGCCAACGCCGGTCTTTCTTC
Source organism: uncultured Peptostreptococcaceae bacterium (assembly GCA_949740445.1). Lineage (GTDB taxonomy): Bacteria > Bacillota > Clostridia > Peptostreptococcales > Anaerovoracaceae > RGIG446. The sequence goes on from CATJIF010000066.1 coordinate 10,442, forward strand.
CCAGCTTGCCAGCTCTTACCATTTTCTTCAGCAGAACGTGAGCTCTGTACTTGGGATCGCCGTATTCCTTATACAGCACGTCCATAATCGCCAGAACTACATCCAGACCGATCAGGTCGCCCAGAGCCAGGGGGCCCATCGGATGGTTGGCACCCAGCTTCATGGCGGTGTCGATGTCCTCTGCTTTAGCAACGCCGTCGGCCAGAATGCCGATGGCTTCGTTAATCATCGGAATCAGGATTCTGTTGACTACGAATCCAGGCGCTTCCTCTACTTCTACCGGGGTCTTGCCCAGCTTCTGGGACAGCTCAACGATAACGCTCTTGGTTTCTTCCGAGGTAGCCAGTCCCTTGATGATCTCTACTAACTTCATCGCGGGAACGGGGTTGAAGAAGTGCATGCCGATTACCTTGTCCGGCCGGTTGGTCGCACTTGCAATTTCGGTGATGGACAGCGAAGACGTGTTGGTCGCTAAAATCGTATTTGCTGCGCACAGCTGATCCAGCTCTGCAAACAGTGCTTTTTTCGCTTCCATGTCTTCGGTTGCAGCTTCGATGATCAGGTCGGCATCTTTTACGATTTCGATATCGGTGGAACCGTGGATTCTCGCCATGATCGCAGCCTTATCGTCCTCTGTGATCTTTTCCTTGGCAACCATCTTGGACAGGTTCTTCTCTACTGTCGCAATGCCCTTGTCAACCGAAGTCTGTCTTCTTGCTCTCAGAACTACCTCATACCCATTCTGAGCGCAAACCTGAATGATTCCGGCGCCCATCGTGCCGGTACCTAAAACACCAATCTTTTTCATAATTCTTCCCTCCGTCATTTCAATTTGCTGTACGGCCTTTCAGCTCGTTACATTTTTAACAATACATATATTTTTACTATACTACTTAATCGCGAAAAATGCAATGGGGAAAATTAAAATCCAGCGAATATTTTACGACATTTTTTTATTTCCCCTGAAACTCTGCCTTTCTCTTCGCCAGGAATGCGGACATGCCTTCTTTCTGGTCTTCGGTAGCAAAGCACTTGGCAAACAGCTCGTTTTCGATTTTGATCGCCTCTTCCATCGGTGCCTCGATGCCGCGCTTAATTGCCCGGCTGGCATACTGTACGGCCAGAGGTGCGTTCTTTGTAATTCTCGCTGCCAGACCCAGCACTTCGTCCATCAGAGCCTCCGGCTCGACGACCTTGCTGACAAGCCCGATGTTCTTTGCTTCCTCTGCGTTAATCATATCGCCTGTAAGAATCAGCTCCATCGCCTTGGCCTTTCCGCAGATCCGCGCCATTCTCTGCGTGCCGCAGTAGCCCGGCGTAATTCCCAGGCCGACCTCCGGCTGCCCGAATTTTGCTTTGGCGCTGGCGATGCGGATGTCGCAGCTCATAGCCAGCTCGCAGCCGCCGCCCAGAGCAAACCCGTTGATCGCTGCAATGCTGGGCTTATCCAGAAGCTCGATCTTGCGGAATACCTGACTTCCCAGAACGCCGAAGTCATAGCCTTCCTTTTCGCTCATGGTGCTCATCTGCGCGATATCCGCGCCGGCGACAAACGCCTTGCCTTCGCCTGTGAAAACGACGACCTGAACTTCATCGTCCGCTGCAGCCTGATCTACGGCCGCGTCAATCGCTTGTAACACGTCGGCGTTCAGCGCATTCATTGCTTCGGGGCGGTTGATTTTGATTACCGCAACTTTGTCTTTCTTCTCGAACAAAACTACACTCATTGTTCTTCCTCCGTTTTCTTTTTTGGATGTTTCCTGTTATTCTAAAGCCTTTGGCAGCAGAAATCGGTTTTCTTTTCTGCCTTTGGCGTTTAGTCTCTTTCCTGAACCCGATAGTTGGGAACCAGCGTTTGCAACCACTGTCTGGCTTCTTCATCCGACCTTTGCAAAAGGCTCTTGATGCTGTCCTGTACTCCAGCTTCCTCCTGTAACAGTGTTTGCAGCGCCGGCGGCAATTCCACCGGATGCACTACGAATATTTTATCGTGAGTCGTTGTTTTTACCGCTTCTTCGTCGAGCAGCAGCTCTTCACACAGTTTTTCTCCACAGCGCAGGCCTGTAATGCGGATGTCGATATCCTCGTATGGCTCGCACCCCGACAAGCGGATGAGCTTTTCTGCCAAATCTATAATCTTTACCGACTCTCCCATATCCAGAATAAAAATTTCGCCGCCTTCTGCCATGGCCCCTGCCTGAATCACCAGCTGCACAGCCTCCGTAACCGTCATAAAATAGCGGCTGGCCTCAGGATGCGTTACTGTGACCGGACCGCCGCAGGCAATCTGCCTGCGGAAAGTGGGAATGACGCTGCCGTTGCTTCCCAGCACATTCCCAAACCGGACCGCCGCATAATGAGTGCGGGCGTTTATACTTTTTCCCTGCATCAGAAGCTCGGCTGCCCGCTTGGTCGCTCCCATAACGCTGATGGGATTGACCGCCTTGTCGGTACTGATGAGCACGAACTTGCTGGCCGCATACATCTCTGCCAGATCCATCAGGTTTTTTGTTCCCAGAACGTTATTGGCAATGGCCTCGCGCGGGTTTTCTTCCATCAATGGCACATGCTTGTGCGCTGCTGCATGAAAAATAACGTGGGGCTTGTATTTTCCAAAAACCTCCTCCATGCGGGCAAAGTCCCGCACAGAGCCGATTACGATGTCAAATTCGACTCCGGGAAAGGTCTCTCGGATCTCATTTGCCAGCTCAAAGATATTGTTTTCATAGATATCTACCGCTACGAGGCGCCGCGGCTTAAAGCGGCAGATCTGACGGCAGAGTTCGGAACCGACAGACCCGCCGCCGCCGGTTACCATAACGATGCGCCCTTCCAGATACCCGCTGATAGCCCGCAGGTTTACCCGGACCGGCTCGCGCCCCAGCAAGTCTTCGATGTCGATATCCCGCAAGCGGTTGCCTGTGCTCTTTTCGTCGATCAGGTCGATCATTTCCGGCAAAATCCGCACCCTGCAGCGGGTTTTGCTGCATTCCTGGGCAATGGCGCGAATTTGCACATCGGGCGCCGAAGCGCTGACTATGATAATTTCATCGGCCCTGTATTTTCTGGAAACCCTGCGGATATCCCGATAGCCCCCGGCGATTTTTACGCCCGCAATGCGGCTGCCCTGCCGGCTGGAATTATTGTCGATGACAGCTACCACTTTTTTTCGCTTTTCCGGATGCAGCCGTATTTCCTTAATGACCGCTGCCGCCGCGTCGCTGGTTCCTATCAGCATTACCCGGACGACCTCATCTCCGCCGCCCGCTTTCGCATCTTTTACCGGCTGTCCGGCAATCTTTTCCCTGCTGCTGGCATCGAAGCGGCCAGTACAGAGCTTTTCCAAAATCAAGCGGTAAGCCATGCGCAGGCCGACGAGCAACAAAATATCCGTCAAGAATACGATACCGCAGACTCCCCGCGGCAAAAACCTTTGCGATAGCTGCAAATAGAGGATCGACAATCCGTTGGCAACGGCGATTGTCAGCACCGCCACTGCCGATTCTTCCAGGCCAGCATACCGCCACAAATTCCGGTATAGGCCTCCTGCCCAGCAGATGCACAGCTTTATGAGGAGCAGCCATCCGGCAGCGCTGATGAACACGTCGAGATATCCGATAAATTGGTTGTTTGTTACGATAAATTCAAAGCGCAGCAGCAGTGCCAGAATATAGCCAACTACCATGCAGAATCCGTCGGCAAGCAGCAGTCCTGCCCTTCTTGCAAGCTTTCTCATTTTCTATCCTCTGCACCCTTTGTCTCTGCTGCTTTCGCTGCGCTTTCTGCCGTCTGCGCCTCTGCTGTCCGGCGGTTTTCTATCTGCGCGGTTTCCGCAATGCCCGCTGTTTCCGCCGGCGCGCCTGCCGATGCTACTGCTTCTGCTGTCACCTCTGCCGCTTTTTCTGCACCGCCGCGGCGCATAAGCCGGCGCAGGCCCTCCGCCGCCAAAAGCTGAACGGGCCGCACCGTGCAGTAAATGCCGTAGGCCGCGACCACTGCCATAAAGGGAAGCACTACCGTCCGGTAGCGCGGCTGCACCTCCGACAGCAACAAAAGTAGTGCAAACCCAAAGACCATCAGCGCCGAAACCATAATGGTTTTTCTCTCCCGCAAGAGCAACGCCGCAACGCCGCCTGCTGCCATGAGAAGGCCCAGCACCACCGAAGCAGCCTGCACCTGCGGAAGGTACTTCTCATAAAACACGCCGCCTCCCAGCGGATTCTCTTCGTTGATTGTATTCATTACAAAGCGCAGGCCTTCGTTATTTCCCCATGCCTTCCGCAATTTATACTCCGCAAATTCCCACCACAGCGTTGGCTCTTCCTCCGTTGCACGGCGGTTCTGCTCTTCGAGCATCTGGCTGAGGTTTTCTTTCATCTCGCGGTTGACTGCTGCAAAATCGTAATCGTGCTCTAAAATCAAATCTAAATACAGCGAAAGCGTCTCCTGCGACCATTGGCCGCCGTGGTCTGCATTCAGCCCCACATTGAGGAAATACGGTGACACGTCGCGATTGCTTTCCCCGCTGACGTAGCGGTCGATGTAATGATATCCGTACTGCACCATCGCTGTATAGGCGACAGCAAAGGCAGCTGCAATGGCTGCTGCCTGACAAAGTGCCTGCTTCGTCGGCTTGCCCTTTGCAATCCACCGCAAAAAAACGGTAATCGCCAGAGCGATGATAAGGATTTTATCAATGCTTTTGAAAAAACCGGACAGCGCCAACGCCCCTCCGAAGGGCAAGGCTGCCATTACCCGCAGCCAGGGCCGCCGGACAAAGCGCCAGCAGACAGCCAATATCAAAAGCGCCAACAAGCACAGGAAAATAAACGTAAAATCCGGCGACAGCAGGATCTCGTAATACAGGTAAAACGGATTTGTGCTGAACAGCAATGCGCTGAGAATCGCCAGCACCTCTTGCCCCGAGGTCAGGTAAACGATGGCGTAGAGCATTCCGACAGATGCGCAAGAAGCGACGGCATTCCAGAGGATGCCCGTCAGCGGTACGGCACCGAAATGCACGTTCAGACAGTGAATCAGCTTTACGTACAGCGCCCAGTTGGGAAATGCGCGGTAAAAATTAACCCCCTGCACGGTGGCCTCGATGCTCCCCTCCTGCAAGGACATACGGAATACCCGCTCAAAATCCACAATCTGCACGGTATCCTGCCCGATCATCTGTACCACTTGCATGCGGAGCCACCAGGAAAAGCCAACCAGAAGCACAAGCTGCATCCACCACGGGATGGTCCAGATGCTGGAACGCCGCAGAAATACAATTCCCTTCAGCCGCGAAAGCGGGCCGTGCGGCCGCTGTAACGGCGAACGCTGCGAGCGCCGCAGGGGCAGGGCATTTCCAAATACGAACGCGTACAGGGCAATCCACAAAACAGCACACACAACAAAACGCATGGTCGGCTCTAAGAATTCATCGGCGATTATCTTAGGGTTTTCTGGCATTCCTACGTTTTCTCCGGTATAGAATTCCAGAGACATTTGAAACGCCACATACCATGCAAATAAAATAAACATAATATAAAAACACACGGCCATTCCGCCGCTTATGGCTTCGCGCACTTTATCCATTCTTTTCATAGGTTTATTTTACCACAATTCCCGTACCATATGTTATAATTATTTCAAAATTATCCGCTGTTTTCTTTCGATTTCTCAGCGGCACAGGAGGTAGCGTTATGCCAGTCATCAGTACGGTGGTTCCTTGCTTCAACGAAGAAGCAGCGATCCCTTATTTTTATACAGAAATCTGCAATGTGGCCCGCCATCCGCGCATGGAAGGCTATGACTTTGAATTCCTTTTTATCGACGACGGCTCCACCGATGGAACTCTGCCGCTTTTAAAACAGCTGGCTGCGCAGGATTCCCGCATTCGTTACCTTTCGTTTTCGCGCAATTTCGGCAAGGAAGCTGCCATGTTTGCCGGACTGTCGGAAGCCATCGGCGACTATGTCGCGGTTTTGGATGCTGATCTGCAAGACCCCCCTATCCTGTTGGTGGACATGCTGGACTATATCGAAACCGGCGATGAAAGCAGCGTCCGCTACGACTGTGCGGCCACCCGCCGCGTCAGCCGCACCGGCGAGCCCCCCATCCGCTCGTTCTTTGCCCGCCAGTTTTACAAGCTGATTAACCGCATTTCCAAAACGGAAATTGTGGACGGTGCCAGGGATTTCCGGCTGATGACCCGCCCCTTTATCGACGCCGTTCTCCAGCTGAAGGAATATTCCCGGTTTTCCAAGGGATTGTTCGGCTGGGTGGGCTTCCGCACCAAGTGGATTGAGTACGAAAATGTAGAACGGGTGGCCGGCGAAACTAAGTGGAGCTTTTTTAAGCTGCTTTTATACTCCTTCGAAGGCATTACTGCCTTTTCCACCGTTCCTCTGGCGCTTTCCTCCATCGCCGGCTTCGTCCTCTGCCTCATAGCCTTCCTTTCGCTTTTGGTGATTATCGGCAAAACACTGCTTTGGGGCGACCCCGTCAGCGGCTGGCCCTCTCTTGCCTGCATCATCATCTTCGCCTCGGGCATTCAGCTGCTGTGCATCGGCATTCTGGGACAGTATTTATCCAAAACCTACCTGGAGGTAAAAAAGCGGCCAATTTATATTGTTAAAGAAAAAAATCACCGCCCATCTGATGATGCACAGTGATTTGCTTTCTTTGATTTATTTTCCCCGCGCAAGGCGCCTTCAGGCCCATGGCGGCCATGGACCTGTTTGTGCTGCTATCCCCTCTTTATCAGGTCGCGAATCAGATGCAGTTCGTCCACCTTCGCCAAGTACAGCAGGAGCAGATACGCCAGTGCCGCAACGCCTATTGCCAGCATCAGGCACACAAGCGACGGAAGTCCCTGTGCTGCAACACAGTCGTAGCACAGGCGCGAAATTCCTACGGACAGTAGGGTCGCTGCCAGAATCGCCACTGTTTTTCTCTTAGAGCGCAGAAGCACAAGCTGCGGATAGCGGCGCCGGAGCCCAATGTACAGCAACGCTGTATTGACGCCCGCAGCAATGCTGGTAGCCAGCGCCAGCCCTCCCTGCTGCATGGATTCCACCAGCGCCAGGTTCAGCGCGATGTTTATCGTTACTGAAGCCGCCGCATAGTACACCGGCGTTTTCGTGTTTCCCATGGAATAGTACAGCTTCGTTAATAAAAGCGCCAGCGCCTGAAAGAGGATTCCCGCGGCATACCAGAAGAACGCCGGCTCGGTCAGCGCCGTCGATGCCGTATCGAAGGCCCCCCGTTCATACACCGCTTGAATTACCGGCCCGCTGTAGACCATCGCGCCTAGCGTGCAGGGCGCAGCGATGATAAACACTAAATTCATCCCCATTTCCATAATGCGGTTCATGCGTTCGTGATCCTGCAGTGCATTGGCCTGCGTCAGTTTGGGATATACCAGTGTTACCAGTACTGTCGCCGTTACCGTCAGAATCATGCTGCTGATCAGGTTGGCGTAATTCAGGGCCGCAACCGTCCCCTTTGCCAGCCCCGAGGCCAGGCTTTTGTCTACAAAGGCATTGATTTGATTGATGCTGCCGCCGATGAATACCGGCACCGCCAGCAGAACGATATTCCTGGTCGCCTCGGAGAGCTTCCAGTCAAATGAATATTGAAATCCCTGCTTTTTTGTTAAAACCACCATCCCGACGCTGCGGAGCATATATCCCAGAAGTACGCCCGCCGCCAGGTAATAGTGCGATGTATATGCGCTGACTACAGTAACAACGATGATCGAAAGGCTCTGCACATATCCCAGTACAATCTGTGGAAGAAACACGCCCCGGTATTGCAAAAACGCCTCTAAGAGCGTGCAGATCGAGCTGAACATTAAAATGCACATGGTAACGCGCAGATAAGTTTCGGTCAGAGCTGCCTGCTCTGCCGAAAATTCCCTGGCAAAAAAGCGGACTAAAAGGTCGGGGCAGAGAAAGCCCAAAAGCGCCGACAGCGCTGAAATCAGAACCAGGATGTTCAGCACGCGACTGGTAAACAAGTTGGCCTCCTGCCGGCCTTCCAGCTCGTATTTCTTTGAAAAAATCGGCATATATGAAATGGCGACCGCACTGAACAGGCTGCCAAAGATCATCACTGGTATGGATTGCGCCATCACGTAGGCGTCTGTAATCACGCCCGCACCGTAATAATTGGCCAGCACCATCTCCCGTAAAAACCCCACCAGCTTGGAGCCCATGGTGAAAACGGCCATCAGCAATGCCGTCTGCGCTGCCGTGATTTTCAATGTTTTCATAAGAATCCATTCCCCTTTTTCGAACGTTTTTGCCTGTGCTGTCTGCATGGATTTTCGCCGCATGCACGAAGCCTTTCCGCGTGCACGAAATCCGGCTATGCGCAGACCCGCCAGCCGCATTGAGTATTTGATTATTGTACCATCCGCGGCTTCAACCGTCAAATGAAATACCGCCTGCGGCTTGTGTGCGGCCCAGCCTTTGTGATATAATGTCTGCACCCGGCGATTGACGAGCCGTAGGCGAAGGCAGAGCCGCGGTGCAACAGATATCGCGTAGCTTAGCGATTGCGGAGCGACAGCGACAGCAGAGCTTAGCGGAGCCGATGCAATGTCTGCACCCGGCGATTGACGAGCCGCAATGCAATCATACAAATATCAATGGTAAAGGAGTCCGTCATGGCAAACCGTTCTAAAAATAAGCACGCAAAGCCCGAACCTGCTCAGCGCAGCCCGCAGCTTCCGCAAAGCCGCCTGTGGGCTATGAGTCACGCACCAGCGCCCGGATCGGACAGCTATCTCGTTCAGCTCTTACCCGCTGTATTTTTTACAGCGTTTCTCATTCTTCTGGTGCGCATGGTCAGCTATTCCCGGCCCATGGATCAGTTTTTCTGGACCATGAGCGACGGGGAACTGACAGATTTCTTCAGCTATGCAAAAATGGTCGGGCTTCTGCTATGTGCCGGCATCGCACTTCTGATGTTGTTATTTCGCTTTTGCACACAGTCCCTGTATCTTAAACGCAGCTACGCCTACATCCCCATGGCCGTCTACTGTACCTTTGTCGTTTTGTCCTATTTTGCCTGCGAGTACAAGGAATTTTCGCTTTTGGGCTACAACGAACGCTTTGAAGGCACGCTTCCGCTATTAGCCTACATGGTAATGCTGTTTTTCCTCATCAATACCATCGACGGTGAACGTTCCGCTCGCATCCTTGTTTACAGCCTGGTCGCAAGCAGCGTTATTCTTTCGCTTTTAGGCATCTCACAGGCACTGGATTGCGACTTTTTCCGCACGACATTGGGCCAGAAGCTTCTTGTTCCCAATTTCATGCTGAATTCTGGCTCTACCACCTGGCAGACGATTGATGCCATGGCCAAAGAAGGCGAACCGCTTCTGTCCTTTACATTTACCAACAAAGAAATTTACCAGACCGTCTACAACATCAACTACGTGTCGTTTTACCTGACGCTTTTGATTCCGCTGTTTGGCATGCTCTTTATCCGCTCTGTCAATCGGGGCGCGCAAGAACCCCTCTGGAAAAAAATCGGCTGGGGCATTCTCGTTTCCCTCATCGTATACAACTTAATCGGCTCTGCCTCTTCCGGCGGTTTTCTCGGACTGGCCGCTGTCGGGCTTTTGGGTCTGCTGCTTCTGAACAAGCGCCTTCTGCGCTGGTGGAAACCTGTGGCTATTCTTCTTCTCATCGTGCTTCTCGTCTGCGCCATTACGCTGAACCGCTGGCTTCCGGAGCTGAGCAGTGCTGCAAGGAGCGTTCTCAACCTTCCAAACCTCGCCGATACCGCACAAGACAGCGCGGACATTGCAGACGGTGAAACGACTGGCAACCCCAAGACAGATGCCGAAGCTGATGAGGTAACCAACAGCTTCCTCAAGCCCTGCTATCTCGATTACATCGTCACCGGCGACACTTTCATCGAAGTCTCTATTGATGGCGAGCCCCTGACGATCCATATCAACGGCAGCGGTGACCAAATCGACAGCTTTTCGCTGACTGATGCCGATGGAAACGACATCGCCCTGAAGCCTTCTCCAACGCAGTATGGAACCTATGAAATCGGAGATGACCGCTTCCGCGAGACTGCCAACGTCGCTTATTCTTTCCACGATTCTGTCTACTATATCGTTTTAGGAACCTACGGCGAGGATTGGTATTTCCCTGTAACCGAGGATGGTATTTTCTACCGCAACGCCTTTGGCAACTGGATTCCCCTGCACGATGTCCCGCACATCGGCTGGGAAAACAATCAGAGCTTCGGCTCTGGCCGCGGCTATATCTGGTCGCGCACCCTGCCCATGATGAAGCAGACCTTGCTTCTGGGCCACGGTGCGGATACCTATTGCCTGTACTTCCCCCACGAAGATTATGTTGGTAAATACAATTCCGGTTCGTTCAGTTATAATATTGATATCGTCGTGGATAAACCGCATAACATGTACCTGGGCACGTTTATCAATACTGGCGGCATTTCTGTTGCGGCTCTGCTTGCGCTCTTTGGCCTCTACCTGGCTCAGAGCATCCGACTGTACGCTAAGATTTCTTACGAAGATAACGACTGGCTCGTCTTTACAGGTGCAGGCATTACCTTCGGCATCTTCGGCTTTTTAGTGTCGGGGCTTGTAAACGACAGTTCCATTTCCGTAATGCCCATGTTTTACGGGCTTCTGGGAACAGGCATCGCTGTCAATGGTCTGCTCGCACAGCGAATGAAAACCGCCGGCGATGCTGTATAACGAAGCGAGGTGTCTGCTATGAAAGGCTACATCGCACTGAAAACCATCCTCGATTACGTGCTGTCGTTTGCAATGCTCATCGTTTTATTGCCACTGCTGCTGCTCGTGTCTGCCCTGGTTAAGTGCACCTCTCCTGGCCCGGTATTCTTTTGCCACACGCGGCTGGGAAAGGACAAGCGGCCCTTTAAAATCTATAAATTTCGTACTATGCGTACAGATACGCCAAAAGACATGCCTACCCACTTGCTTGCCGATGCCGATCAGTTTATTACGCCCATCGGCCATTTCCTGCGCAAATTCAGCCTGGATGAGCTGCCGCAGCTTTTGAATATCCTGCGGGGAGAAATGTCGCTCATCGGTCCCCGGCCCGCACTTTGGAACCAATACGACCTGCTTGGGCTGCGGGATCAAAATGGCGCCAATGGATTGCGCCCCGGTCTTACCGGATGGGCGCAGGTAAACGGGCGCGACGAGCTTCCCTTAGAGGTGAAAGCCGCCTACGACGGGTATTATGCCGCACATGTCAGCCTGTGGCTGGATTTTAAAATCCTGCTTATGACCGTCGGCAGCGTTCTTACTGCAAAAGGTGTCTATGAAGGCGCTTATTTCGGCGAAAGCGAAGCGGAAGCATCTTTGAAAAAAGCCACTTTGGAAAAGGAGTCTAAAAAATCTAAGGAGCCTTTGGAACGATGAACATTTTAATCGTCGGCCCTCACAGCTACATCGCTTCTCATGCGTCAGCTCTGATTGCTGCACAACATCCGCAGTGGCAGCTGAGCAGCCTTTCCGTTCGCGACGACCGCTGGCAAGCGCACGATTACTCCGGCTATGACTGCATTCTCTACTGTGCTGCCATCGTCCACCAAAAGGAGCGACCAGAGCTCTTTACACAGTACGACCGCGTCAATGCGCAGATTCCTGCGGCGATGGCCGAGCTTGCACTGCAGCAGAAAGCACAGCGTGCACATTCCGCACAATGTGCGCCGCATGTGGACAATGCAACGCCACGTGCAGCACTTGCAGAAACTGCTTCGCAGGATTTTTCTGCACCGCAGCCCGGCCTGCAATTCATTTATCTGAGCACCATGGCCGTCTTTGGACAGGAAGGGCGCATTGGACATACCGTTGTCATCGACACTTCCACGCCGCTCCGCCCCAAAAACCGTTATGCGAAAAGCAAATTGGACGCAGAAACCGCTCTGCAGATGCTGTGCAGCCGCTTTCCCGGATTTACGCTTACAATTCTTCGACCGCCCATGGTCTACGGCCCGGACTGCCCTGGAAATTACCGGCTGCTGGAACGTTTTGCTCTGCGCATCCCCCTGTTTCCTTCGATTCGAAACCAGCGCAGCATGCTCTTTATCGACAAACTGAGCGAGACGCTTCTGCGCTGCATGGAAACCTCTGCCGCTGGCACATTTCACCCGCAGGATGATGATTACACCTGCACCGCAGCCCTGGTACAGGACATTGCAAAGCAGGCCGGCAAGCGCCTGTATTTCTGCCCTTTGTTAAACCCGCTGGTGCATTTGGGCGGACTGTTTTTTCCAATGTTTCATAAAGTGTGGGGCGGGCTGGTGTATGAGAAACATATGCAATGAGAAAGATAAAATGTTATGGAACTAATCAGTATTATCATGCCCTGTTATAATATGGAACATTATTTATACAAGAGCGTTTCTTCTGTTTTGCAGCAAAGCTATCCCTGCTGGGAGCTCTTGATTATCGACGATGGCTCTTGCGACTCCAGCCCTTCTATCCTCCGGCAGCTGGCAAAACAAGATGCGAGAATAAAGCCTATTTTTTTAGAGCAAAATTCCGGCATCGCCAACGCGCGAAACGCAGGAATCCGTTCGGCTCAAGGAACTTTTATCGCCTTTTTGGACAGCGATGATCTCTGGAAGCCGACAAAATTAGAAAAGCAGCTCGCTTTCATGCAGACATATGGCATCGACTTTTCTTACTGCTCTTTTGTACGTGTTCGGGAAGACGGCACATATATCGACACGAAAAAAGCTCCCAGACAGTTAAATTATCAGGAACTTTTAAAGAAAAATCATATAGGATGCCTAACGGTTATGCTCAATCGCTCCCATCTTCCGCAAATGGAAATGCCTCAAATCAAACACGAAGACTATGCCACATGGCTGTTTCTTCTGCGCGAATATCACCTGACTGCGTATGGAATTCAGGAACCATTAGCAAGTTACGTTGTGCGCAACGGTTCGGTTTCGAGGAATAAATTCAGGTCTCTTTTATGGATTTATCAGATTTATACGCGGCAGGAAAAGCTCCCGCCGGTGGTTTCTGTGCTTTTTCTTCTGCGGTGGTTTTTACGAAGCATCTAAAACGATTGTATCTTTTTTAAATAATATGCCATGTATCATGCTTGTCAGCACTTTCCAAAACCCAATTTCTTTTCCATACAATTTATACTTAAAAACAGAAAAATAAACAACATATAAAAACGCCCATCCTATTCCAAGCATTCGTCTTATCGCCCTCCCTTTTAATACAAAATAACGTTTATCATATCCTAAAAACCAAGTGGAACTTTTTTCTTTTAAATCGGCTATCTTTATAGGTACATATTGGATGCATAAGCCTTTTCTCAAGCAGTCCTCTAAAAATATATTTTCTTCACCATCGCCACCCAGCTCGCTTCCCACCCCAAACTCTTCATCAAAAAAAATATTTTTCTCAATAATATTTTTTCTACGAAATGAAATCTGCCAAGAAGCTACTTTTAGAACATCAAATTTATTTAATCGTTTTGGCTTAGACCACCCTTTCTTATATAATCTATCATCTCTTTTAATCATTCCCACGTTAAATATTATCACATCAGCTTCTGTATATTTTTCGTATTGCTCCAATACAATACATTCCAGGTCACTTACAAATATTTCATCATCATCCGATAATAAAACAACATCTGCATTGCTTCGAAGCATAGCTGCATTCCTGCTTTTTGATATACCTCTTTCATCTAAACTATATTTCTCAATTCTCTGATTCTCCTCCTCTCTGACTTCAAATTGATTCTGATTACATTGATTAATTACACAACAATCAGCCAGAATATTACTCCGGTTTACGATATCAAATCCAGGTTCGTTCATACAGGAGAGCAGAACTGAAAATTTAACGGTATCCATCTCCATATTTCTGCTCTTTATTTTTGATTCAATCCAATCAACTGCTTTTGCAGAAGCATGTCCATCTCCATATATTTTCAACAAAGAAAAATAACTATCAACTGCTTCTTTATATTTCTTCTCATCATAAACACTAATATTTTTTAAAAGCTGTGTGGTTGACTGAGAAATGGAAAATGGATAACTGTAAAATTCCTTCAATAACCCTCGATTTTTTTCATATATATCTAAATCCAATGCACATAGAAATACTGGCTTATTTAGAAGGACAAAATCATAGCAAACGCTGGAATAATCTGTTATAAGACAATCTGCTGCTATTGATAGCTCTGTTATTTCCGGATACATTGATCCATTAACTATCGTATCCGTATATTGTATGAAATCGCATTTATATGCCGCATTAGGATGTAATCGGACTACTATCATACATTTTTTCTTTGTTTTTTTCTGAAAGCAATCTAATATTTCAGTAAAATTCAATCGGTAAGCATCTACAGAATGGTCGTCCCGAAATGAAGGTGCATACAAAACAACAAATTTATCCCCAAATTGATACTTGTTTCGAAAAGAATCTCTTTCCTTATTTTTATTTATCAATGAATCGTTCTGTGGAGCCCCAATACACAAAATTTCCACATTTTTACTTAGCCAAAATGATTTCTGATATAGTTTTTTTTGAAATTCATTATCTGCAATAATTGCATCTGCTATTTCCCCATCTCTCTTTGCTTCTTTAACATATCGCCTCGACAAGCTATATTCTGCATCTTTCTCTACAAGCTTTGGCCCAAAAGAGCCATGCCACGTCTGTAGATAAATCTGTTCTTTTCTCTTTTTTATAGGATGATGATTTCGTATGTTACTTATCCACACTTTCGCTGTCGCCAATTCATATAATCCAGCCCACGAGTTAATTTTTACTTGGCGTATTTTATCGGGAACCATCTTATCGTAGGAGGTTACAAGCCAAACCAAATCATAGCTGGAATTCCTTTGCAAAAATTCATCAGCAATATATTTAGGATTCCCTCCATAGCCCTTTCCCGAAAAATTTATAAATACTATTTTATTGATACTTAACTTGTATAAGTTTATTGTTTTATTAAAAACAGGGCGCACTGTTATCCAAAATATTCCTTTTCTAATTCTCTTAATCAACTGCATTATCTACCTCATCCCGGTTTATTTTAAAACTTCTCACTACTATTTTAATTTTTTCTCCATATGTATTATACTCTTCTTTTTTATACCTTGCAGGAATTCTCAGTGCGATGTTTTCTTAGACAATCAACCGTATTGTGTATCGTTGAAAGAACCTATTTTTCCTCCGCTGTGTACACTGTACACTCCAGTCATCGGAGTCTCGCGCCTTGGCAATGACTTTGCACAAAACATTAAACTTCAAGTTTAATGTTTAATTCACCCATAGATGCTCTGATTTCACTCATATCGCCATACAACACATCGGTCTTTTCCAAAATTATAGGCATGGAAAAGTCCGTCTGAGAGCGCTGTTTTGAAAGAGAAAGAATTAAGTCCATCTGTCCGTCAGTAAGTCCATAATAATCATCACAAGCCCTAAGCGCTTCCTGGATCTCCATAAGCTGCACGGTAAGTATATGAGCGCCGTTTTTTATAATTTCGCCATCTTCAAGCATACTATACAGTTCATCCCAGGTTCCCCAAAATGCTGCTGTAATATAAGGTTTTATTTCTCCATCTATATTTTCCAGAACATATTGTAAAGTTTCTGATTTCGCAAGCTCGACAATGGCTTCTGGTGCGTCTTTAAAAAAGTTCATTGCATCCTGATAGGGCATTTTTACGGATGTATCTTGAAATACAGCAATGATATACTTCTTGCCAAAGGTAATCGTGCCACGGCATCCCTGGCTGTTATTCATACAGTAATTTATGTTATCCCAAGAGTGTTCATAATTTAACTCTGGATATTCTCCGACTGTTACTGCATGAGCTACCGCCATAAAGATGCAACCATTATAAAGTTTTTGAGGGTTGATTTTTATTTTTTTGCAAACTTCATACATATAAATACCTTTTTAGAACCTGATTATATTTAGTATTCACTTGCCACCCACAATGCAGATTTAAAACCTCAATTTCAGCTATTATATCAAATATTGCGAACGCAGAATCCATTGAAACAAAAAGCTGCGCTTTTTGCAGATTGAGCGCGCTGGCGCTCAATCTTTTTA
>CATJIF010000067.1 GCA_949740445.1 uncultured Peptostreptococcaceae bacterium
CGGGCCGATCTCCTCCAGTCCCTTGGCAAAGGCCGCCTCCGTAAGCCCTCTGCAGTTGAAAAACGCCTTTTCACCAATGGTTCGCAGGTTTGCGCCAAAGCTTATCTTCTGAAGCTCGGAACCGGCAAAGGCGCAGGGCCCGATATCGGTCAATGAATCCGGAAAAGTAACGCCGGTCAGGGACCTCTGATCTTCAAAGGCGGATTCCGCAATGGTTTCCACCCCCCTGGGCACGGTGTAGTGTCCCAGTTCGCCTAACGCCAGGTACAGCGTCCGCCCGTCGGCGGAGAGCAGGCTGGTTCCTTCTGCCCGAAAGCAAGAGTTCTCCGGGCTTACAGTGAGCTCTTTCAGAGCCCGGCCGGATTTCCGGCTTCCGGTAAATGCATCGTATTCGCCAGAAAAAAATGCCTTTTGATCAATGCGTTTTACAGCCTTTCCAATGTAGAGCTTTTCCAGCTGAGCATCCTGGAAGATCCCCTTTGGCAGCTCCTCCACTTCGTCCGGAATATTAACCTCCTTCAGGCCGAAACAGCCGTTGAATGTGGTCGCAGCCAGCTTGGTGATCTTATTGGACAGCCGGATGCTTCGCAGGCTGATACAGCCCTGAAGCGCTCCTCTGTAAAGATGTGTTACTGTGTCCGGCAGCGTCAGCGCGGTCAGGTAAATGTTGTCCCGAAAGGCTTCTTTCTCGATGGCATCCACCGGAAAGCCCTCGATATAGCCGGGAACCGTCACTTCCGCATCCTGTCCGTGATAGCCGGTAATTGTGATCTGGCCTTTGACATTGCGCTTATAAGTAAAGCAGCTGTCATCTGTTACACCCTCTGATTCTGCATAGCCGGATGGTGGCGTCGGGGCAGATTGGACCTCCGAAACGAACGGAAGCCCCGGAGTGGGTTGGACCCCGGAAGGCCCCTTCCGCCTCCTTGCTGAGGTTGCAAGGAGCTGCAAAACACCTATCTGCTGTAAATATTTCTTCGCCGTCGTGCCATACAATTCCTGGCATTTATTCGTAAAAGTCTTCAACCGCCCCTTATACTCCGGATTTTCAAAGATAAGCGCCCCTATGGATGCAGGCCTCGGCTGTGTCTTATACTTTTCCACCAGCACATCCAGCATGGCCTGGATGTCGACCTCAGGCCGGCCGCCAGCCTCCGGATTGTATTCATAGCCGTAAGCGGCCAGGAAAGACTGCATATCCGGATACCCCAGCCAGCGGTAGACCCCTGAAATGTTGCTTCCCAGATTTTTGTGATCCTTCTCAACATGGCGGTCAATTACACGGTCCGGATAGTATTCCTCCAGCCGCCGCAGGATATTTTCTACCTTGTTTTTAATAATATCCGGCTCGTTTCCCGGAGTGTACATTACGCTGTCCCTCAGCTCCCGCACCTCGTTGCCGGAGATTTTTACAAAACCACGGGAGGCGAACAGCTCCTCTACAGTAGCATATCCCGCCTGGCGATACAGCCTGGCAAAGCGCTCCCGCAGTTCGTCGTCCAGGGCGTCCAGTCCAAAGACCTTGTGCTCCGGAAAGTACTTCTCTAACCTGGCAAACGCTCTATCCAATGAAAGAGACAGCTTCTCGTCCATTTCCAATGGACTGTTCATATCTAAACACGCTCCTTTTATGTACGCTATCGCAATCCATATCGCTCTGCAATCTTCTCCAGTTCTTCCCTGTCTCCATTGCGGATCTGCTCCTCATCTACGAGCATCGCTGGCATACCGGCCATTGCCCCAGCATATATTTCATCTAACAGCTGGCAGCGCAGGGCCTCATTATCACTGTTTTGTGGAATCTTTATCATTTGATGTATCTCCTGTTCTCGATTTTCCGGAGGAAAAACAGCATCTCCGGTCTATCTATATCCTACGCAGAATTCCCGAAATTTGCAAATCTTTTTCGTCGATTTTTCTCAAAATCGGAAGCTGGTAAAAGTGAAAACCCGGAACACCTACCGATACTGATGGCTACTCCGGGTTGTTTCTTTTTCATTCACGTTGGCGGCAGCAAGGCAGTACAGCGGCGATTGCGCATCACCGCAAATACCGCCTCACAGCCGGCTAAACTCAATGCGCCTTGCGGACAGGTCATCTAAAAACGCCTGATCGTGCTCTGCCAAAAGCATAGTCATACCCGCCTGCTTCAAAAGCCGCGCCAGCTGCCCCCGGCTGATGATATCCACGAAATTCAGGGGTTCATCCCACAGATACAGATGCGCCTCCTGGCATAAACTGCATGCCAGCAGCACCTTTTTCTTCTGCCCCTCGCTGAATTCCTCCAGGGGGATTTCAAACTGCGCCTTTGAAAGATCCATGTAGCGCAAAATCGCTTTTAAGCGGCTTTCGTCGATCCCCTCGCATCTTGCAAGCTGCGACAGGCTTCCCGAGAGATGGTTGGTATCCTGCAAAACGCAGGATACGCGCAGCCCGCTGGCAATGTGCAGCGTTCCGCTGCAGCGCAGATTTGGCGCCGGCCGTTTCATCAGAAGCGACAGCAGGCTGGATTTTCCGCATCCGTTGCTTCCCTGCAAGGCAGCGAGCTCTCCCGCTTCGATGCAGAAGGTCAGCGGCTGGCAGATCTGGCGCTCTCCGTAAAACAGCGTCAATCCGTCTGCCTCTATCATCCTTCCTCCCCGCCAGGCCAGGGGCGTCAGCTTAAGATCTCTATCGAATTCCAGATTCTTCAAAAGTCCCTCTTTTTCTTCCAGTGCCCGCTGTTTGCGCTGTTGTGCGGCTTTGGAGCGCTTCATCATGCGGGCAGCCTGAGCGCCGATATAGCCCTTATCCGGCTTCAGCCCCGCAAGTCTCGTCCCGTTTTTCGTCGCCTCTACCCGGTCGGACCACTCCGCCGTCCGTTTCGCCGCTTCGCTCATCTTTCGTATCTCCCGCTGGAGCTTCTGGTTTTCGGCAAGCTCAAACTGGTCTCTGCGCTGCTTATTCTCCTGGTAGCAGTCGTAATTCCCCTTCTGAATCTGAATTTCCGACGGGTTGATGGACATCGTGTGGTCGGTGCACGCATTCAGAAGCTGCCGGTCGTGGGATACCAGCAAGAATCCTTTTTTCCGGTTCAGGTATTTGGCCACCGCCTGCCGCCCCAGATAATCCAGGTGGTCGGTAGGCTCGTCGATTAAAAGGAACCTCCCTTCTTCTAAAAAGAGCGACGCCAGCATGATCTTTGTCTGCTCGCCGCCACTGAGCGTGCCGAAGGACTGATAGAGCCGCTCCTCCTCCACGTTTAGAAGCGACAGCTCCCTGACCAGCGCCCACCATTCATATCCCGGCGATATCTGTTCTGCTGCCAGATATGCCGGCGCCTGCCGGTCGACGTGCCGGCAGGGAAAATAGACAAACTGCACCGATGAAGAAATGTTTCCTCTGCCGGTATACTCCCCCGCAAGCAGGCGCAGCAGCGTCGTCTTTCCCCGGCCGTTGCGCCCGGTCAATCCCAGCTTCCAGTCGGTATCCAGCTGAAAGGAAACATCGTCGAACACCAGCTCGCAGCTTCCCTCATAACCAAATGTCAAATGCGACACAGTAATCAATGACATAGGGCATTCCTCCTTTATTTGAACCTCCCGTGCATAACGCGCGGTTTTTCTGCACAAAAAACGCAGGAAAGCCCATACGCCTCCTGCGATCTGTGATGAAGGAATTCTCCGGCAAGCACCGTTTTGGCCCTGCCAAAGCCCGCTCTGTGCGTTGCAATCAGCAAGCCTTTGCTGATCTGCGCATAAAACGGGACGCATCCGTCAAAGATATTTTTAAGGAAAAGAATGGTATCGACTTTCTTGCGCGCACGTAAAACCAGGGAAAGCCTGCGCTTTCCACCTCTTTGCGTGCTGATGGTTTTGTTTTTAGCAAGAAATCGTCGTAAACATTTCTTCTCCCTTCTGATTTTTTATTTGTGTTTTTATTCGCAGGAATGCGCACAAGCGCAAAGCCCCATCAGCGGCCTACTGCTGTGCCGGAATGCTTCTGTGCCCCAGGCCGATTACCACTTCGTTTAAGTGAAGCAAGCCGATGCTCATAAAAATGCAGACCGACAGATGCTCTTGATAGCGGCAGATCGCGATTTTTCCGCCTCCGTTTAAGCCAGTGGCCTTTGCAGCAACCTGGCTCATGGCCTCTCTGGCCGCGCCGGCAATCGCCCCGTCGTCCAGATGGCACTCCCGGCTGAGCCCGCTTTTTCTCGAAGCAATGATGGCGCGCTCGATGATCAGATGCACGGAATTGATGATGTCTCCGCCCACGTCCACGGCTACCGCCTGAACGCCCTTTTCGCGCAGGCGGCCGATCAGTCGCTCCTCTTCTGCTCTGGTCGAGGTAATCGCCACCCGTATCGCAGTCTTAGCAACATCTGTACTGTCGTACATACACGCTCCTCCCATTTCTGCACTCCTTTATCGAATCCTTTTTTATTGTA
Source organism: uncultured Peptostreptococcaceae bacterium (assembly GCA_949740445.1). Lineage (GTDB taxonomy): Bacteria > Bacillota > Clostridia > Peptostreptococcales > Anaerovoracaceae > RGIG446. The sequence goes on from CATJIF010000067.1 coordinate 4,430, forward strand.
CCTCATTTTACCGCAACTTTCAAACCCCTATGGAGAAAAAAATCAAAAAGAAACATTACGAAATCATTAAACTCTATCGTTCTGGGAACTTTTTCCCCGCTTTTTCTGTCCAAAAATGACGGGGTATGATATAATGTCTACATCCGGCGATTGGCGAGTGCGTAGCACGAAGGCAGAGCCGCGATGTAACAGACATCGCGCAGCTTAGCGATTGGCAAGCCGAGTAAAGCAAGGCGCCGACAGAGCTTAGCGGAGCCGATGCAATGTCTACATCCGGCGATTGGCACCTACGCTACGCTTCGCTGTCCGTTTTGCCAACAAATCGACCGCACGCGTTGCGCTTGTCTCTTTGGGCAAAAAGGCGAGTGCGTAGCACGAAGGCAACGCAGCAGCTTACGCTGCTTGCTCCTACGTTCGCTTACGCTCACTTCGCTGTCCGTTTTGCCAACAAATCGACCGCGCGCGTTGCGCTTGTCTCTTTGGGCAAAAAGACGAGTGCGCAGCACGAAGGGGGCCGGATGCAGTTACGATCAAAGGAGGGGGCATTGTTTGAAAGATGATTTTAAATCAGAGGAAGAAAAAACGAAAGAAATTGACGATTTTTTAAGTCAGTTCAATAAACCGGACGAAGTTGAGGATAGCTTCGACGAAATTACCGACCGCTTTGGAAAGAGCTTTGGCGGCACAGGCGAGGAGTACGGTGGCCCTTCTCCCCCAAAGCCTTCCCCAAAAAGCGAAGAAAACCTTTCGGGCGGACGCATGCAGCGGCTGCGTTCCCAGCAGGATAGTGGCGAGGGCCGGCCTAGCGCCGGGCAAAAAATATCATATGCTCTTTTGTGCCTGCTCGCTGCCATCCGCGGTTTTTTCCGCCGCATCGCTGTCAGCCTAAAGCTGATAGCTCCCGCATCCGAAGCTAACGCAGAAGAAATATCTTCAGGAGAAACTATGTCACGTTCAGAAAAAAAGAAAAAAAAGAAGCGGTACAGAATCAATATCAAGCGGCTGATTCTTTTCTTCATCATTCTGTTCCTGCTGGCTGGTATTGCAGCCGGTGCGGTGCTCATCTCCATCATCAGAACGACGCCGCCCATTGATACCGCAGATATTTACAGCCTGCTTTCCGAAAACTCCGTGCTCTACGACAGCCAGGGACAGGTGTTAGAAAACATAACAAAGCCCGGGACTTCGGAAATCCGCACCAATATCGCCTATTCCGATCTTCCCACGCATCTGGTCAACGCCTTTATCGCCATTGAGGATAAGACGTTTTGGAAGCATCACGGCTTTAATTTTATCCGCATCGGCGGTGCCATCTGGGAAAGTGTTACCAAGGGCGAGCCCATCAGCGGAACCAGCACCATCACGCAGCAGCTGGCCAGAAACCTCTATCTTTCTGCCGACCGCGAAATGGTCCGTAAAATCCAGGAGGCCTGGTATGCCCTGCAGCTGGAAAAGGAAATGACGAAGGAACAGATTATCGAAGCCTATCTGAATACCATCAACCTGGGCTATGGTTCTTTCGGCGTACAGGCGGCCGCACAGGCATATTTCTCCAAAGACGTATCGGAGCTGACGCTTCCGGAATGCGCCGCTTTGGCTACCATTCCCAAAAGCCCCGGCAAATACGCTCTTCTAAAAGGAGATTCCAACGAAAATATCGACGATCCCGATTCGCTGGACATCGTCAGCCGCACGGATGACTGGACGATCTGGTATAACGATGCCTTCGTGGAACGCCAGCACCTGGTTCTGCGCTTTATGCTGGAGCAGGAGCTGATTTCGCAGCAGGAATACGATGAGGCTATGGCTTACGATGTGCGCCAATCCATCAACCCTGGAAGCACCCATACGATTTCCCAGCACATTTCCTCTTACTTTGCGGATTACACCATCCGCCAGGTTGTCAGCGATCTGATGAAGGAATATGGCAAGACAGAAGAAGAAGCCAGAGAAATGCTCTATACCAAGGGGTTGCGCATTTACAGCACCATCGACGTCTCCATGCAGTCGATGGCCGAGGAGGAATTTGCCAAACCGGCCAATTTCCCCAGGCTCAACCGGAGAAGCCTGAAAAAGGATGGCAGTGGAAATATCCTTTCTGCCAACGGGCAGGTGCTTCTCTACAATAAAGCCAATTATTTTGACGGCAATGGAAACTTCATCCTTTCCGCCAGCGAATACCAGTGGAATCCTGACGGCAGCCTGACGATTTTCGCCGGAAAGCGCATGAACTTCTATAATACAAAGGTGCAGAACAAGACCGATGTCAGCGTCGAATTCAAAAACCTCTATACGGAAGAAAACGATCTGTTCTACAACATCGGCGGCGGTGTTATCGCCATCGGCGCTGATTACAAGAGCAAGGACAGCGACGGAAATCTGGTGATCCGCTCGCAATTCTTTACCGACCATCCCAAGGTATTTGTCAACAACGGCAATTCCCTGTCCGTGGGGCCGGATTACTACTCGCTGAAGCAAATGGTTCTTCAGCCGCAGTCGGCCATGGTAATTATGGATTACCATACCGGCCAGATCAAGGCCATGGTCGGCGGTCGCTCCACCACCGGGCGCCTGCTCTATAACCGCGCCACTGGAACGCGTCAGCCCGGTTCTTCCTTTAAGCCCATCGGCGTATACGGACCGGCGCTGCAAAGCGGTGCTGACGGGCAGAGCGACTGGACGGCGGCCAGCGTCATCGACGACGCTCCGATGATCGTCAACGGCAGGCAGTGGCCGAAGAACTGGTACAGCGGCTTCCGCGGCCTGCATACGCTGCGCACTTCGGTAGAGCAATCGGTCAATGTCAACGCCGTCAAGGTATTTACCGACATCGGCGTCGATGCCAGTCTGAAGTTCGCTAAAGGGATGGGAATTACCTCCATCGTAGAGGAAGGAAGCATCAACGACCTGAACGCCGCGGCCCTGGCTTTAGGCGGCATGACCAACGGCGTCTCTCCGCTGGAAATGGCAGCAGCCTACGGCACCTTTGCCAATGGCGGCACTTACACGGAGCCGATCTGCTATACGAAGATTACCGATAAAAATGGAACGATTCTTTTGGAAAAAACGCCGCATACCCATCAAGCGATGGACCCTGGCGTCGCTTCCATTATGACCGATATTCTGCGCACCACCGTTACCAATGGCCTTGCCAAGCGTGCGGCCATCAGCGGGCAGCCCACTGCCGGAAAAACAGGAACCACCACCGATAACTACGATGCCTGGTTCGTAGGCTTTACGCCGTATTACTCCGCTGCTGTCTGGATTGGAAACGACGTCAATTTAGAGCTGAGCGAAGGCTCTGCTGCTGCGACAAAGGTATGGCAGCTGATTATGAATCAGGTGCATCAGGGGTATTCCCGCGGCTCGTTCAAAATGGCCGAAAACGTGGTCAGCGCCGCCATTGATACCAAATCCGGAAAGCTGCCTTCTGAGCTGTCGGAGCATGATCCTCGCGGTTCTACCGTAAAAACGGAGTATTTTGTCCGCGGAACGGTTCCCATTGAAATCGACGACGTCCATGTAAAAGTTACGGTCTGCAGCGATAGCAATTACCTGGCTACGCCGTGGTGCCCCGATTCCGTGGAAAAGGTCGCGATCAACCGGCCGGGAGGTCCGACTTCGAATCTGGCAGATTCCATGTACGATGCTCCCATCCACTACTGCAATCTGCATAACATTGATACGACGACCTATCCCCCCAATCCCGGAGTGGAAGTCAACCGCGATTTCGTGCCTGCACCGCAGCCCGACGATCCGAACAATCCGGATAATCCCAATGGTTCGGATGGAAACAACAACAGCGGTGAAGGAGTTCTCCCGCCCGATGGGCTATTCCCTCCCGATAACAGTTCCGGAAGCGGAAGCAGTGGAGGAAGTGGTGAAAGCAGCGGTGGAACCAGCGGCGACAATTCCGGAGGCACAGGCTCCGGAGAATCCTCTGGCGGCGTTGTGGACAGCGGCCCCTCTGGCGGAAATTCCGGCGACAGCTCAAGCGATATGCCGGAATGGCTGCAATAGCGGCAATGCTGTATCGTATTTTTTAGAAAATGATGTTCGTCATAACAAAACCCCCTGATATCAAATATCAGGGGGTTTTATCTTTTATCTATCGTAGAAAGCGGCGGTTTTTCTTTTGCACCGCATTGAGGCAACTGGGCCCTAATTGATTCTCATGCCATGCTTTTTGTCCGTGCCCACATAAGCAAAGCCCACGGAGTGCCAGAACAGGCTGTCTTCCTCGTTGGGGTTCATCATCAAGCTTTCTTCCTTGCAGTAGTCCTCGATGACATACTGCATAAACAGCTTGCCGACGCCGCTTCTGCGGTAGTTTCTCGTAACGATGAAATCCGATACGAAGTATTTGCAGTGCAGCTCGATGCCAAAGTAGCGAGATACGGTCTTCTGATATTCCGGATCGTCCAGGCACTGGATAACGGCAAAGCCTACGGGGATCTCGTCCGCTCCGTCCTTTTCCACTACTAGAAGAATGCCGGTTTCTTCCTGAAGAGGCTGGTATCTGAGAGCCTCAAAGCCGTCGGTCTGCTTGATCACGCGACTTCTGCGCATGTCCAGATATACATCTTCGTCCTCTTTCGTATACACTTTTACATAGAAATTTCCATCTAATTTTGCAATTTTCATCTGTGGCCTCCTGTTTTATATTCAAGTCACTCTACCTATGATAATACTCGTTTCTCCTCGGTTCGTCAACCGTTTTTACCGTCGAAGAGGCTTCCGGCAAACTCCCCGGCGTCGAACTCCTTCAGGTCGTCCATCCCCTCGCCGACACCGATAAATTTTACCGGGATGTCGAATTCGTCGGCAATGGTGATGACGATGCCGCCCTTTGCAGTTCCGTCCAGCTTCGTTAAGACAATGCCCGTCAGGCGGGCAATTTCACCGAATTCTTTCGCCTGCGACACCGCGTTCTTTCCAGTGGCGGCATCCAGCACCAAAAGCGTTTCGCGCTGCGCCTCGGGCCATTCCCTCTCGATGACCTTATACATCTTTTCCAGCTCAGTCATCAGATTCTTCTTATTGTGCAGCCGGCCCGCGGTATCGCAGATCAGGACGTCGATGTTCCGGGCTTTGGCTGCCTGGATGGCATCGTAGATCACCGCCGAAGGATCTGCCCCTTCCTGATGCCGGATTACAGCAGCCCCCAGGCGCTGGCCCCAGACCTGCAGCTGTTCCGCCGCTGCCGCCCGGAAGGTATCGGCTGCCGCCAGCAGCACGGTTTTCCCCTGCTTCTGGCAACGATGGGCGATCTTTGCGATGCTTGTGGTCTTTCCCACACCGTTGACACCGATCATTAAAAGAATCAGCGGAACTTCTTCCGACAGCTTTTGCGCTTCTCCCTTGTCGATGAGCTGCTCTACGATCTGCTGTATCTGACGCTTTACGTCGTCGGGATTTGAAATGCGCTTGTGCTTGATATCCGTGCGCAGCTGTTCCGTGATTTTTATGGTGGTCTCCATGCCGATGTCCGAGGTAATCAGCACCTCCTCCAGCTCGTCGATCATATCCTCGTCGATGGCCGGACGCATGAAGATGACATCTTCTATTTTTTCCTGCATCCTTCCGAAAAAGGATTTCTTAATTCCAAACGCCATTGCTTTCTCCTTTATCTACACTTCAAAATCATCGCCCATGCGCAAGGACAACACCCGGGAAATCCCCTGCTCGGGCATGGTAACGCCGTACAGCACGTCGGCGTATTCCATGGTGGCCTTCTGATGCGTAACCAGTGCGAACTGAATGCCTTCAAAATTCTTCAGATATCTGGCAAATCGGTCGATGTTCGCCTCGTCCAGCGCCGCCTCTACCTCGTCCAAAATGCAAAAGGGCGTGGGCTTTGCCTTCAGCACGGCAAACATCAGCGCGATTGCCGTCATGGTCTTTTCGCCTCCGGACATCAGGTTGATGTTTTGCAGCTTCTTTCCTGGCGGCTGCGCCACGATCTCGATTCCGGATTCCAGCGGATGGCTCTCGTTTTCCATCCGCAGCTGCGCCATGCCGCCGCCGAACATCCTGGTAAAGGCTTCTTCGAAATTGATTGCGATCTGATCGAAGCTTTCCTTAAAGCTCCGGCGGATGGTCTTATCCATATCGTCGATGATTTTGCGCAGGGCATCCATGGCCGACAGCAGATCTGTTCGCTGCTCGCTGAGAAAATCATAGCGCTGGCGGGTCGTTTCGTATTCCTGGATCGCACCCACATTCACATCGCCAAGCGCCTTGATCTTAAGACGCAGCTCCCTGCTTTCCTTCTGCGCCTGCGCCAGGATAAAATCCTTGTTCTCAAATTCCATGGCCTGCAGATAGGAAATTTCAAAATCCTCCCACAGCTTATCCTTCCACGTGCTGATCTGCGTATCGTTTCTGGCCAGCTTTACCTCGGCATCGTATTTTTTCTGCTGCTGCGCAAAGAGCTTCTGCGAAAGCTCCGACTGCTCTTTTTCTAACTCCGCAAGGTCCTGCGAAAGCTGCGCCTTCTGCTGCAGAAGCCGCGAAAGCGTCTGCTCCGCTTCTTCTTTTTGCTGCAAAAGCGTCTCTCTCTTCTGCAACAGCCCGTCGTCTCCGGACAGCAGCTGCTGTCTTTCTTCCTTCAGCGCTTCGATCTGCTGCGACCGTTCCTGCTGCTGCCGCTTCATATCCTCGATGGAAGCTGCCATCCGCCGCTCCATCTGTACGGCGGCTGCCCGGCGCTCCTCTACGGTGTTGATCTCCATGCGCCGCGCCGTTACTTCCTGCAGGAGATACTGCACCTGCTCCTGCTCCTGGGCGAGCTGCGGAATCCAGCCGGCGAGCAGCTCCTCGGCCTGGCTGCTTTCCTCCTGCTGCTTCTGCAACTGCCCGCGCAGAGAACCTATCATCTCCTCAGCGGACGCTTCTTCTTTTTGCAGCTGCAAAAGCTCCCGCTGCCGTTTATCGCTGCTGTTGGACAGCTCTGCAATCTGCGCCTGCCGGAGCTGTAATTGTTTCTCTTTTTCCAGCTGGGCAAGCTGGCCGTCGCGATACTGCTGCGAAAGCTGCGAAAGCTGCTCCTCTGTCGCAGATAGCGATTCCCGCGCGTGCGCATACGCTGCATCGGCCTCCGTCTTTTGCTGCGAAAGCTGCGAAAGCGATTCTGCCAGCTGATGAATCTCCGCCTTTCGCGACAGCAAGTTTGCCGAGTTTGTCTTGTATCTACCGCCGGTGATGGCTCCGCTGACATTGACGACCTCGCCCTCCAGCGTAACAAACCGCAGGCCGGAGGATGCGCGCTTGGACATGGCGACAGCGTTGGCCAGCGTATCTACAATAACGACCCGCCCCAACAGATACTCTGCGATGCCCTGGTAGCGACTGTCGAAGGAAACGCACTCCACGCCAAGTCCCCGAAAGCCCTCCATCGTTCTCAGCCCTTCGGCCTGGCCCGGCCGGCTGCCCCGGATGCTCTGCACCGGAAGAAACGTCAATCTTCCGGCCCTGGCCTCCTTTAACGCCTCTACCGCTCTCTGCGCGCTGGCATCGTCTTTGCAAACCACGTTTTGCAGCGCCGCGCCCAGCGCTGTCTCGATGGCCGTTTCCAGCCCCTTCGGCACCTCGATCAGCTCCGCTACCAGCCCTTCGATGCCGGAAAGCCCCTGGCGCATGATAAATTTGACCGCTCCGTTGTAGCCGTCGTAGGAATTTTCCAGATCCTGTATCATGCGCTGCTTCGTCTGCGCAGCCCCGATGGAGATCCGCAGCTCCTCCAGCGTCTTTCGAAGCGTCTGCTCCTCCTTTCGCAGAAGGCTCTGCCGCTGCCGCTGCGCATTTCCCTCCTGCGTCGTTTTTTCCTGCCGCCTGGCAAGCGCCCGCAGTTCCTCTTCGATTTGCGCGCATTCCTGCGCGATCTGGCTGTTTCCGCTATCCGCAGCCTCGGTATCGGACAGCAGCTGCACTTTCCTTCTGCTTAACGTCTCTTTCAGGTTGTTCAGGCCGGAAATTTCCGTCTGCCGCTGCCCGGCCTGCGCCGACAGGCTGTAAAGCCGGTCCTTCTGCTCCTCGACCTGCCGCGACAGCGCCGCCGCTGCGCTCTCCTGCTCTTCCTGCTCTTTCTGAAGCTCTGCAAGCGAATCGTTCAGCTCCGCAAGCTGCTGCGACAGCTGTCCTTTGCTCTGCACCGTCTGCTGTACATTGTGTTCTTCCAGCGACAGCTTTTCCTGCAGCGAAGCGATCTCGCGGACAAGGCGTTCCTGTTCGCTCTGCGCGGTAGAAAGCCTCTGGCGATTCAGCTGTGTCTGGCTCTCGATATTGCCGATTTCCTGCACTTGCTGCATCAGAAGGTCCCGCTGCTGCTCTTCCTGCTGGTTCAGCTGTTCGCCTTGGGCGCGCTTCTGCGCGATTCCGGCCTCGATGGATTCCTTTTTCTTCTGAAAACCGTCGATCTCTGCGCCAAGCTCCGCCAGCTCGTCCTTCAGGTATTCATTTTTCAGTTCCACCGCTTCGATGTTTTTCAGCGTAATATTGATCTCTACGGTCTTTTGCTTTTCGCGCAGACCGATAAATTCCTTTGCCTTGCGGCTATCCTCCGCAAGTCGGTCGATACGCCCTTCGATTTCACCGATGATATCGCTGACCCGTTCGAGGTTGGCTCCGGAATTCTGAAGCTTCCTCTCTGCCTCTGCCTTGCGCGAACGGTATTTTACGATGCCGGCTGCCTCTTCGAAAATCTCCCTGCGGCTCTCCGGCCTGCTGCTGACGATCTCGCTGATTTTTCCCTGCCCGATGATGGAATACCCTTCGACGCCGATGCCGGTATCCATAATCAGCTCCCGGATGTCGCGCAAGCGGCAGGCGGTATTGTTGATGGCGTATTCGCTTTCGCCGGAGCGGTACATGCGCCGGGTGATGGCCACTTCGCTGTAATCAATGGGCAAAATTCCCCTGCTGTTGTCGATGACCAGCGTCACCTCGGCCATGCCCCGGGATTTGCGGTTCATCGTACCGGCAAAGATAACCTCCTCCATCTTTCCACCGCGCAGCATCTTCGGACTCTGCTCGCCCAGCACCCATCGCAGAGCATCGGAAATATTGCTCTTTCCGCTGCCGTTAGGACCGACGATGCAGGTAATCCCCTCGTGAAACTCGATGCTGACCGGATCGGCGAAGGATTTAAAGCCCTGCAGGTCGATTCGTTTAAAGTACATAGTATCCCTTACCTCATATCTTTCATGGCCGCCTTTGCCGCGTTCTGCTCTGCTTCTTTCTTGCTTCTTCCGCTGCCGCTTCCCAAAACCTCGTCGTTTATGAGAACGCTGATATAAAATCTCCGGTCGTGATCCGGGCCCTCCTGGCGGTCCAGACGATACTGGATGGAGATATCGCCTAAGGATTGCATCCTCTCTTGCAGCGCTGTCTTGTAGTCCGCGTGGAGCTTTCCTGCCACAGCCTGTCCGATGGTAAAGTCAAACAGCCGCAGGACGATTTTCTGCGCCGCTGCAAAGCCGCCGTCCAGATAAACGGCCCCGATGATGGCCTCTACGCCATCGGCGATCATGGAACTTCTGCTGCGTCCGCCGCTTCGCTCCTCGCCGCGCCCTAAAATCAGGGCCTGTCCCACGCCCAGGCTCTGGCCGATCTCCGCCAGCGATTCTTCGCAGACGATGGAGGCCCGCATTTTGGTCAGCCTGCCTTCTTCCTCTGCGGGCAGCAGCCGGTACAGCCTGTCGCTTATGATGGTTTCCAAAACAGCATCGCCTAAAAATTCCAGCCGCTCGTTGTTGGCGCTGTATTCCTGGTGGGTTTCGTTGACGCTGGAGCTGTGGGTCAGGGCGTGTTTTAAAAGCTCCGGCTGCGCGAAGTCATATCCCAGCCGCTCCGAAATCTTTTGATTATTCACCACTCTCCACATCCTCCAGGCTGAGCACCGCTTCTTCGATCCTCTGAACTACGTTTTCTCTGGCGTAGGGAAGGGCCTTTAAAATCCCGTTCTTTACCGCCGTCGCATTGGAAGAGCCGTGCACCTTAATCAAAGCCCCCTTTACGCCCAAGATCGGTGCGCCGCCGTAACTGGAGTAATCGAATTCGCCCTTCAACCCCTTCAGCTTTTTAGAAAGCAGCAGCGCTCCCATCTTCGAAGTCATATCCTCGGTAAATTTATGCTTGATGAATTTCAACACATTTAAGGCAAATCCCTCAGTCAGCTTGAGGATGGTATTTCCCACAAAGCCATCGCAGACGATCACGTCGCAGATGCCGTAGGGAAGCTCCCGGGGCTCTACATTTCCCACAAAGTGCAGATCGCTCTTCTTTAGCAGCTGATGCGCTGCCTTTACCACGGTTGTCCCCTTGCTTTCCTCTGCACCGATATTGACAAGCCCTACCGTAGGGCTCTTTACGCCGAATACCTTCTGCATGTAAATGCTGCCCATGATGCCGAATTCCAGCAGATTGTTGGGCTTGCATTCCGCGTTGGCCCCCGAATCCACCATCAGGGAAAAGCCCTTGCCTAAGATAGGATAGGTGGTAGCGATGGCAGGCCGGTCGATGCCGGGAATCCGGCCCAGGATAAACAGTCCGCCGGCCATCAGCGCTCCCGTATTTCCGGCGCTGATCATCACATCGCCGGAGCCGCTCTTCAGCAGGTTGAGGCCGACGACCATGGAAGAATCCTTTTTCGTGCGCACAGCCTTGACAGGCGCATCGCAGTTTTCGATTACCTCCTGCGCGTGAATCACCCGAATCTGCGAGGAATTGTATTTGCATTTTTTCAGCTCTGCGGCAATTTCCGCTTCGCGGCCCACGATCCAGATCTCTTCTGAAATCTCCGCCGCAGCCTCTACACAGCCCCGAACGATCTCCCCGGGCGCATGATCGCCTCCCATGCCGTCTACGATAATTCTCATTTGTATCCTCCATTCCGGACCGCACGAGCGATGCTGCCTGCAGCTCTACCGCCGCTTCCGCCGCTGATCCACGAAATATGTATAAGCGTACATACGTAGTTACAGGATACCATATCGCAACAGAAATTGCAAATTTTCAGCCCTCGATTTTCAGAACAGATACCTCGTAGGCGATGCGCTGCTGCGCGTTGCCCTCGGCGTCGCGCTTTTTGTATTCCCGGCTCTGAATCCGCCCGGTCAGGCTGATGCTGTCGCCCACCTGCAGCTTTCCGCCGTATCCTGCATTGCGCCCCCAGGCGATGCAGGGAATGTAATCCGATTTATTGTACATGCGGTTGACCGCTACCATCAAATCGCAGATTTCCCGCCCCAGAGGCGAGGTCCGCTGAATGGGCGCCTTGCAGAGAAAGCCCGTCAGCTGAATGTAATTTTCGTCGTAGGTTTCCGCCGCTTCCGCCGCCCGGTATTCTCTGGCGAACACTGTAATAATCAGCCGGTTTCTTCCCTCTTCCTCTTTGTTGTAGGTTCTGACCTGTCCGCAGACAGCCACGCGCTCCCCGCATTTGGGCATCCCTGGCCAAAACAGCCGTTCCGACACTACGACCGGTATGACATCATCGTAGCCGCTGCGCCGCTTTATGGCCAGCTTCAGTTCATAAAACTGCTCGCCATAGGATTTGTGGCTGAATACCGGCGTCTGTTCTACGGTTCCAAGCAGCTGTGCATAATTTGTTTCCCTTTCGTTTTCCACTGCGATCCTCCCTCTTTTCCTACTGCTGCGGAATCTGTTTTCCCGCATGATCCATGGAGTAATTCTCCCGGTAGATCAGCTGCCCTACGGGAACGATTTCGTAGCCGTCCTCTGTCAGCTTTTTCAATATCAGCGGCAGGTATTCCTCCACGTGCTCCGCATTGTTGTGAAACAAAACGATAGAGCCCGGCTTTATGTTGCGCGTTACCCTCTCTACGATCTGCTCTGTACTGATATTCTTCCAGTCCAGACTGTCTACCTCCCACTGGATTACGCGGTAGCCCAACCCCTCGCAGGCCTTGATTACGCTGTTGTTGTAAGAGCCAAAGGGGGGCCGGAACAGCGTAGGCCGCACGCCAGCGATGGATTCGATGGTATCCGCCGTCTGATTCAGCTCTTTTTGTATCTGCTCCTCGGACAGCTTCGTCATGTCCGGATGGCTGGCGGAGTGATTGCCCAGCTCGTGCCCTCTTTCTGCGATTTCCTTTACATCGTCGGGGAATTTTTCCGCCCAGAAATCCACCAAAAAAAACGTGGTTTTGACGTTATACTGATCCAGGCAGTCCAAAATCGCCTGCGTGTGCTCGTTTCCCCAGGCAGCATCGAAGCTGATCGCTATCTTCTTATCCTGGCGCTGTACAGAATATATGGGAAGCAGCCTCTGCTGCCCGCCTGCCGAAGCCGGTATGTGCATCAGCTGAAAGCCCGCAAGGCTGCTGCCGATAACCGCCGCGCTCAGGCAGAGCACTGCCACCGCTGCAGCCGCGGTCGGAAAGCTGCGCAAAAACGCCCGCAGCATTTTAATTCTCCCCCGTGTTCGTTCCTTCATCCCTCTTCTCCTTTTGCCGTAATCCGGGCGCTGTTTGCGCCGTTTGTACCAATTTATTCTCCACTGCGGCGTTTCATTCCAAACAAAAAAAATAAGTCCGCAAAGCGATTTGCTCTGCGGGCTTATTTTCCCTGTTTGCCTGTTTTCGGCGGCTGCTTTCTGCGGGTTCTTCGATGGCTGTCCTATTCTCCTTCTACATTAGCCGGCGTAAGAAAAGTGGTGTGCACTTCTTCGCTATCGTCCGCATCCGTTCCACCGATGTCGCCCGGCTCCTCCGGATCGCCGGTTTCATCGTCAGCCCAGAGTTCGTCTATATACGCCTGCGCCTGCTCTGGGTCGGCCTTGGCCGGGTCTAAGGGCAGGTCGAACAGGGCGTTCAACCCTTCGTATTCCGCCTTGGACCAGATGGCGCCTGTCTGCTGGTCGTAATCGTAAGCGTCAGTGCTGAAAAACGGGGTGTCGCTGACGCACAGGTGCATTTTGCGGTCGGCAAACATCTCCACATTGTCGCAGGAGATCAGGCGGTAGAGCACGCCATCGATTACCTCCTCGGTATAGCCGCCGTTCATGGAAGCGATATTATACTGCCAGGGCGCCAGGCCCTCGATCAGCGGCGAAATAAAGAAGCTCTGCGCAAGGTAATTCTCGTCGTCCTTTCCCGGCATGGGCGTGCCGTCACTGTTTGCGATGGCAACCACCGCGTAAGTGCTGTCCTCATCGTCCTGGCCCAGGCTTTTTCCCGAGGCCAGTCCCATCAGCGTAATGTCGTAACCCGCCTGGCTGACGGTTTCGTTGATGCGCAGCGCATCCCCGCGTTCAAAGGCCTCTGCCAGCCGGTTATAGCCGAATTCGCTGCTGATGTCTCTCGCATCCCACAGCTTTACCGCCGCAAACGTGCTTACCGCCAGCATCATTACCATCGCTGCCGCCAAAGCCACAGGCCGCATTCTCTTCTTACTGTTCATATGTTCCATCCCCCTTATCTTTGCTTCGATCCTCCGATTGAGCATCTCGTCGGGAACCTGTGATGAAGTCAGGGCTTCGTTCAGCTTCTCTTCCAGCAAATCATACTTCATAACCTCGTTCCTCCAATTCCTTTCGCAATCTGTTTTTTGCCCGGAACATCCGGCTCTTTACCGTGCCTGCCGGTATGTGAAGAATTCCCGCAATCTCGTCTACGGAGCTCCCCGCCCCGTAGTGCAGATATAAAGGAAGCCGCAGATGTTCCGGCAGTTCTTTTACCACCCGCCGGAGCATCTGGCATTCTTCCTTTCGGATGAGTTCCTCTTCCGGCAGCAGCCCGTCGTCCCTGACAGCTTCTATGTCCTGCGCTTCGCCCCGGCCAAAGCCGCCTGCGTCCATCCCACTGCCTTCGCCCGTGCCGGCGCATGCCAAAGCGATCCGATTGCGCCTGGCAAATTTGCGCCTGCGGTTTTTCCAAAGCCCCACGGCAATGGACATGAGAAAGCTCCGCGGATTGGAAAACCTGTCGATCTGTCTTCTCTTTTCGTAGGCCTTCAAAAAAGTATCCTGATAGAGATCGTCCGCCTCCATCCGGCTTTCCGCAAGCTTAACGCAAAACCCGTACACTGCAGCCCCATCCGTTTGAATGAGATTGAGAAATTCCTCCTGTTCCATGAATACCCTCCTTTCTTTGGCCCTTCACTTATGTATTGTCGCCTCCAAGGGAGCGGTTCTCTTTTTTTGAGGATTTAGCAGCACCTGTTGAAAAAAATGCGATTTTGGGGTATACTTAATTATATAAAAATGCGATTTTGATGAAATTTTCGATTTTGAAAATTGCGAATGGAGGAAGGGCTGTGTTTCAAAGAAAAATATATAACCAGCTGCTCGAATGGAAGAATGCATCCGAAGGGCGCACTGCGCTATTGATCGAAGGCGCGCGCCGAATCGGAAAATCCACGATTGCAGAGGAGTTTGCCAAAAATGAATACGAAAGCTATATCCTGATCGACTTTTCCGTTGCACCCAAAGCTGTCCGGGAGCTTTTCGAGGATATTTCCGATCTGAATTATCTATTTCTGCAGCTGCAGCTGCAGTTCAGGGTGGATCTCATTCCCCGAAAATCCCTGATCATCTTTGACGAAGTGCAGTTATGCCCTCTTGCCCGGCAGGCGATCAAGCATCTGGTGAAAGACCGCCGTTACGATTACATCGAAACAGGGTCTTTAATCTCTATTCGCAGAAACGTAAAGGACATACTCATTCCCAGCGAAGAGAGGAAAATCAGCATGTATCCTATGGATTACGAAGAGTTCCTCTGGGCAATTGGAGATCATACGAGTTTTCACCTGATCCAGCAGTGTTTTGCAGCCGGAAAGCCGCTTGGACAGCAGATCAACCGGAGGCTTCTGCGGGATTTCAGGCTGTACATGCTCGTGGGAGGCATGCCGCAGGCGGTAAACGAGTATATCGCTACAAACAATTTCAGAAAAATTGATATGGTAAAACGGGATATCCTGAAGCTGTACGAAGATGATTTCAAAAAGATTGATCCCACGGGACGGGCTTCGCTGCTCTTTGACGCCATCCCCGCACAGCTGAATAAAAACGCTTCCCGCTATCAGGTTTCCAGCGTGCTGGAACACGCCCGCGCAGATGACCTTCTGCAGTTGATTGCGGAAATGAGCGATTCGAAAACAGTCCTTGTTTCTTATCACGCAAACGATCCGGTGGCAGGGCTGTCCGCAAACAGAAATCTGTCAAAATTCAAACTGTTTGTGTGCGATACCGGCCTGTTTACCACTTTGATGTTTAAAGACAGGGATTTTACAGAAAACGAAATTTATGAAAAGCTGCTCAACGACAAGCTGTCTGTCAACCTCGGATATCTGTATGAAAATGCCGTTGCCCAGATCCTTACAGCCGGCGGCAATGAGCTGTTTTATCACACATTTATGAACAAGGCCTCCCGGCACAATTATGAAATCGACTTCCTGCTCGCCCGGAAAAATAAAATATGTCCCATTGAAGTAAAGTCCTCCGGATATAAAACGCATATCTCCCTCGATGCCTTCTGTGAAAAATTCGCAGATCGCATTCTCTGGAAATACCTCATCTATACAAAAGATTACCAAAGGGATTCGGACTGCTTATGCCTTCCGGTATATATGACGCCTTTCCTGTAGCCGTTGGTGCAGGCTGTTGCAGTCCTGACCTCCCCTTGCCCTCAAAGAACGACAATATATCCATCTGCGTTGTTGCCGGAAATCTGCACATGCGTCCCCTCTCTCAGTGCGATTTCCACTCCGTTTTCTCCGTCGCAGGCAACATAGAACAGTTCTTCTCCCGTTTCTGCATGCAGCCCCGGACCACAGCCCCAAGGGTAGCGCTTCAGAAGCTGGTGGTATTCCTCCAGCACCAGGCCCCGCTGCACCATAATCTGGGCGTGGGGCCGGCCCACGTAGCGAAAGTGCCAGGGCTCGTGCGCCACGCCGGTAATCGCTTCTTTTCCTGCAGGGTAGCGCTCCACAAAGCCAAAGCAGGGTGCAGCTTCCCGCAGTTTCTGGCAGATCCCCTCGTAAGGAAACTCTGGACAGAGAAAGTCGATTTCTGCCTTGCGCAGCCCCAGGTCCACAGCCAGCCCTGTCTGATGCTCGCTGAAGCCGGGGCGCGCCACGTAGCTTTCCGTAAATACCTGTCCGTTTTTTTCCCAAGAACCGTCGTAAATATCCTTCTGTTCCTGAAACGAGCGCCATCCGCTGACCACTGCGACAAAGCCCTCTGCCCCGATCCGGGCGATCAGCTCCGCCAGGGCCCGGGCCGCCGTCTGCTCCATGGCCTGCGGGTAGCCCTCGCCGCGAAACTGCAAAGCAATTTCCTCCTCGCTCAAAACCGCCTCTTGGCCTGCTGCGGCCACCACCGTTGCGTCCGCTGCCGACACCGCTGTCAGCGCTTCCGGCCACGGGCTGTAGCAGGGATGCTCCCGGTTGACGAGAATCAGGCTGCCGCGATGCACATCTTCCTGCGTCAGTTTCACTTGTGTCAGCTTCACTGCCCTGCCTCCTCTGTCTCCATCGCCAGCTGTAAAATGCGGGTAATGGCCTGGGGAAAGGAAATGCCTGCCGCTGCCAGCATCTGCGGATAGCGGCTGTGCTGCGTAAAGCCGGGGATGGTATTGACCTCGTTAAACACGACGTTCCCCTCGGGCGTCAGGAACATGTCCACCCGCGCAAATCCCCTGCAATCCAGGGCCCGGTAAATGGTCTTTGCTGTCTCTTGAATGCTCTGCGCTGTCGGCTGGTCGATGCGCGCGGGAACGTAGATCACGGCGGACTGCCGGTGGTATTTTTCGCCGAAGTCAAAAAATCCCCCTTCTACCTGTATTTCGTCCACCGTTCCCACGGTCAGCTGCCGGTTTCCCAAAACAGCGCAGCCTACCTCAAAGCCTTCGATGGTTTCCTCGATGATGGCCTGGTCGTCGTAGGCCAGCGCCAGTGCAATGGCTTCCTCCAGCGCTTCGGGTGCCTGTACCTTCGTAATGCCGTAGGATGAACCACCCCGCACCGGTTTTACAAACAGCGGATACCCCGTTTGTGCGGCAAAGCCATGCGCCTCTGCGAGAGAATGAAGCTCCCACGGAGCTGTTGGCTTCTGCTGTGCCAAAGCGCCATCGGGCGCCAGGACGTCGCCGTCTGCCGAAACGCTGCCACTCCCCCGAACGCTGTTGCCTGCCCGGAAGCCGTCTGTATGGATGACTGCGGCCCGGGGAACGCTTACCCCTGCTGCTGCCACCATGCGATGGGCCCGGTCTTTATCCATGCACAGGGCCGAAGAGAGGATGCCGCATCCTGCCACAGGAAGCCCTGTCAACTCCAAAAGCCCCTGCACGGTTCCATCTTCTCCGTTTTTGCCGTGAAGCACCGGAAGCACTACGTCAATCTCCACCGGATGCAGCCCGTCCTCTCTCAGCGCCATACACGGTGTTTTGCCGCCCTGAAACTGCCATACCACCGGCGTGCAGTCTTCCTCATTATGCCAGGTATCTCTTCCGATTCGTTCTATTTCCCCCTGATATAAAAACCACTGCCCCTCCTGAGACAGGCCGATCATCACCGGTGTAAACAGCCCTTTGTCCATGGCGGAAAGCACGGCGCAGGCCGAGCTCAGCGATACTTTGTACTCCGAAGAACATCCGCCGAACAAGACGGCAGCTTTGATGGTTCTGTTTGTGTTTTCTTTCTCATTTCTCTGTTTCATCCCATTACCCCTCCTGGATAACCACAGTTGATTCTGGCAGCGGATAGGTGATTTCGCAGCTGTTGCGGTACAGCTTCTTCGCTGCCACCTTCTGTTCCGTCTCGCGGAGAATCCGCTCCTGACTTACGTCCACCTCCTGATATAGTCTGCCCTTCCGGCGCACGTAGGACACCTCCCCGTTGGCTACGCTGTAGCGGATATCCAGGTGGCGGTCGCACCGAAGCCATCCGAGCATGCGCTCTTCATCGAAGCGGATGCTGATCTGAAACGTGGCTTCTGTCTCGTTTTTTACCTTCAGATCCTTCCAGCCCTCAGCGATGGTCGCATCTACCCCTAAAAGCGCATCGCCCTCCGGGTCGGGAAATTCCTTCTTTGCATGGCCGTGGCGTTCTACGATGGTTAGCGGCCCGTGAAGGAACAGCCAGAACAACAGGTTGCTCAGCTGGCACAGCCCGCCGCCCCTTTCTGTCAGCAACCTGCCATCCACTACGGTCAGCCCGTCCTTGTACGGCGTGTGCCTGTCTGCATGCCGGATCGCCTGGTAAAAGGAAAACGTCTCTCCCGGCCGGATCAGAAGCCCGTCTATCGGCGCTGCTGCCACTTTCAGGTTGTGCACCTTATTTTCCTGATAGATCATGTCAAAGCCCGTCTCTTTGTTGTACAACATGCTGTAAGCCTCGAACATCTCCACAGGAAGCTGCTGCGCGTTCTGCACCTTTGCGTATTTGTTTCTGCCAAGCCGCATTTGCAGATAAAAACAAAATATCCTCTGCCGTCTCCGCAGCGGCAAAAGCCACGGAAACAGCTGTGTTACTCTCTTTCTCGCCATACCCCATCCCTTTCTTCTGAACAAAAAATCTCCGTCCTGTATTTATATTACCAGAACGGAGACTAAATTGTTTTTCGGATTATTTACTATCTTCTTATATTTTTCTGCAGAAATTCTTACGATTTTATGATGAAAAAGAAGAGGCATCTTTCAGCAACAGCCCGGCATCTCCGGGCAAGCGGACGGTAAATGTTACGGTATTGTCGCTGCTGTCCGCCGCAAGCCTGCCGCCGTGGAGCTCGACGATTTCCCTGGCAATGGCAAGCCCCAGGCCGGCGCCTCCGGTCTGCGTGGCCCTTGCGGTATCCAGGCGGTAAAACCGCTCGAAAATGCGCTCCAGCTTTTCCGGCGGAATGGTATTGCCGCGATTGGAAACCGTAACCACCACCTCCTGCGGCAGCTGTACCGCCACAATGCGGATATCGCTGTCCGGAAAGCTGTAATTCACAGCGTTTCGCAGAAGGTTGTCGAACATCCTCTGCAATTTGTCAACATCGCATAAAAGCGTCAGCTCCGGCGGGGCTTCTATGGTATAGGTCAGCCGCTTTTCTGCAAGCACCGGCCGGAATTCGTATGCGAGCTGCTCTAACATCCGCGTCAGGTTGACCGGCTGTAGAGAAAGCTCCATGTGCGAAAGGTTAAATCGGGTGATTTCAAAAAATTCGTTGATCAGTTCTTCCAGCCGCTCCGCCTTGTTCAGAGCAATCGAAAGATATTTTTCCCGCAGTTTTGCAGAGACTTCCTTTTCCTCGTTCAGCAGCGTTAAATAGCCCATCACCGAGGTCAGAGGCGTCTTCAGATCGTGGGCCAGGTAGACGATCATATCGTTTTTTCGCTGCTCGGACAGCTGGGCGTCCAGCTTGCGCTTTGTCAGCGTGTGGCGGATGCTGTTGATCTTTTTTTCTATGGCCAAAAGCTCCGGCTGCAGCGCGATATCGCTTCCGGTTTCGCCAATCAGGCTGTCCAGCCCGCGGTTGATTTCATCGAAATACCGGGAAAACCACAGCAGATAAAACCGCAGGAAAACGAAAAAGACCAGGATGATAGCTGCTATGAAAATCAATTCCATGTTCCGGCGAAATACGATATTGTATATATCCAGCGCTTTGTCCCACTTTACCTGCAGCAGATGCTGGATCAGCCACACCGTGGAATTGGCAAAGCGCCCGCTGAGCACCATGACGTACAGCAGGCAGATAAACAGCGTCGCGGCGATTCCCATGAGTATGGTCTGAAAGAAAATCTTTCTCTGCAGCTGCCCGTAACCAGCTTCTTTTATTTTACGATTCAATTTTATACCCCATTCCCCAGACGGTTTTGATAAAGCGGGGCCGTCGGGGCGGCTCCTGCATTTTCTCTCGCAAGCGCGCGATGTGCGCCATCACCGTATTGTTGTTGTCCATATATTTCTCGCCCCACACTGCTTCGAACAGCTCTTCCGTGGAGATTACGGCATTGCAGTGCTCGCACAAATACCACAGGATCTGAAACTCGATGGGCGTTAAGAAAAGCTCCTGCCCGTTCAGCGTGCACTGGCGGCTGCTTTTAGAAATGTGCAGGCCCCGGATGTCGTATTCCTGCATCCCTTCTGCCTGCCACACCGCATCGGCATGTTCCGCCGTATTGTAGCGCTGGTAGCGCCGCAGCTGAGTTTTTACCCGGGCCATCAGCTCCAGCGGGTTGAAGGGCTTGGTTACGTAGTCGTCTGCTCCCAGTGTCAGCCCCGTAATTTTATCCATATCCTCCACCCGCGCCGTCAGCATAATGATGGGAAACAGATGCTTCTGCCTGATTTTCTGGCACAGTGCAAAGCCGTCCATATCCGGCAGCATTACATCCAGAATCGCCAGGCTCAGCTTCTGCTGCTCTACGCATTCCAAAGCCTCCTGTGCCCGGTAGAACTTAAACACCTGGTAATTTTCGTTGCGCAGGTACACTTCCACTAAATCTGCAATCTCTTTTTCGTCGTCTACTACTAAAATGGCGTCGCTCATAGTCCCCTGTCAGCTCCTTTTCCCTTTCTTATAAATTAAACAACGACAGCTGGTTGGTGGCGGACATGCCCTTCAGCACGCCGTGGTTCTGCAGCGCCTCCACCGCCGTTTTGTTCAGCCTGGCCCGCTCCCGCATATCCTCCACGGAGAAAAACTCACCCTTCTGGTATTCTTCCCACAAGCTGCGGGCCGCGGTTTCGCCCACGCCGGACAGGGCCAAAAACGGCAGCAATACCTTGCCGTCCCTGACTGTAAAGCGCGTGGCTTCGGAATCACCCAGCCGGGCCGGCAGAAATTCGTAGCCTCTGGCGTACATCTCGTAGGCTACTTCCAAAACCACCACTTCGTCCTCTTCCTTTTTCGTCGCCTCGCGCCCCTTGTCTTCGATTTCCTTCATGCGGCTGAGGATGGAGGGGATGCCGCCCAGAATCGCATCGGCATTGAATTCGGAAATCTTTGTGGTAAAGAATACCGCGTAAAAGGCTTCCGGATAATATACTTTGTAGTAGGCGATCCGGTAGGACATCAGCACGTAGGCCACTGCATGGGCCTTGGGGAACATGTATTTAATGCGCTTGCAGGATTCGATGTACCAGGCGGGAACGCTGTTTTCCACCATGACCGCCTCCTGTTCCTCCGTAAGCCCTTTTCCCTTGCGCACGCACTCCATGATTTTAAACGAGGTCTTTTTCGGGACGCCGGCTAAAATCAGGTAGTTCATAATGTCGTCCCGGGTGGAAATCGCCTCCTTCATGGTAGCCTGCTTGGTGCGGATAAACTCCTGGGCGTTGTTGATCCACACGTCCGTTCCGTGGGAAAATCCGGAAATGCGCACCAGGTCGGCAAAGGTCTTCGGCTGCGTATCATCCAGCATCTGCCGCACGAACTTTGTGCCGAATTCGGGGATGCCGTAGGTGCCGTGGCGGAATTTATAATCCTCGATTTTAATGTCCAGCCCGTCGATGCCGTTGAAGATATCCATGGTCTTCTGGTCGCCCAACTTTACCTCCATGGGGTCGAGCCCTGTAATGTCCTGCAGCTGCCGGATCTGCGAGGGAACATCGTGCCCCAGGATGTCCAGCTTCAGCAGGTTCTGGTCGATGGAGTGATAGTCGTAATGGGTGGTTATAATATCTGTATTGGTATCGTTGGCCGGATGCTGCACGGGACAGAATTCGTAGATTTCGTGGCCCCGGGGTACGATAATAATGCCTCCGGGATGCTGTCCCGTGGTGCGGCGCACGCCGGTGCACCCCTGGGCCAGACGCTCCTCTTCCCAGCGGCTGACGGCCATTCCCTTATCCTCGTAATAGTGTTTTACGTAGCCGAAGGCTGTCTTTTCCGCTACTGTGCCGATGGTCCCGGCGCGGAATACGTTTTCCCTGCCGAAGATTTCCTCTACGAACTTGTGGGCCCGCGGCTGGTATTCGCCGGCGAAATTCAGGTCGATATCCGGCTCTTTATCGCCCTCGAAGCCTAAAAAGGTTTCGAAGGGGATGTTGTACCCCTCTTTTTTCATGGGCTTTCCGCACTTGGGGCAGAGCTTGTCCGGCATATCCACGCCGCAGTCGTAGCTGCCGTCGTCTACAAATTCGTAGTAGCGCTGGTCGGGATAATCGTCCATGTGGCACTGGGGATTGGTGCACAGATAATGGGGCGGCAGCGGGTTTACCTCGGTAATGCCGCCCATGGTGGCCGC
Organism: uncultured Peptostreptococcaceae bacterium; assembly: GCA_949740445.1. Taxonomy (GTDB): domain Bacteria; phylum Bacillota; class Clostridia; order Peptostreptococcales; family Anaerovoracaceae; genus RGIG446. The sequence goes on from CATJIF010000067.1 coordinate 26,629, forward strand.
AAAAGAGGAGCCTACCGATCCTCTTGATCCTACCAAATAGCCATCGGAAAGGGATTTCTGCACCAGCATTTCCGCCGACACGTACATCACGGCATAGCCGTTTCCGATGATGGAATTCAGCTCTTTCATCAGGCGGCTTTCCACCCGCTCCGGCAGAGGCGTTCCGTAAATGGAAGCCGCGGTTTCTAAGCAGCGGTTGCGCAGCCGGTCCTCCGCGCCGTCGATCTTCGGCGGGAATTTCCCCTCTGGTACGGGAATCAGCCGTTCGATCCGCCCGGCTACTTCGTTGGGCCCTTCGATGACTACCCGGTGCGCGGTTTCTTCCCCCAGATAGGAAAATTCCGCCAGCATTTCCTCCGTGGTGCGCAGGAAAAGCCCCGTTCCGTCTTCTACATCCTTATAGCCCTGCCCGGCCATGAGGATCTGCCGGTAAATGGCGTGGCCCGGCTCGGCGTAGTGGGCATCGCAGGTGGCAACTACAGGCTTTCCCTGCTTTTCTCCCAGCGCAATAATCTTGCGGTTGATGTCCTTTAGCTCCTCTGTACCGCTCACCTTGCCCTGGTCCACTAAAAACTGATTGTTGCACAGGGGCTGAATCTCGAAATAATCGTAGAGCTGCGCAATGCTTTCGATTTCCGCCTCGCTGCGATTTTCTAAAAACGCGCGGTAAATCTGCCCGGCTTCGCAGGCAGAGCCGATCAGAATGCCTTCTCTGTGGGCAAGCAGCACTGATTTGGGAATCCGCGGCCGCTTGTAGAAGTAATTCAGGTGAGACATGGACACCAGCTTATAGATGTTCTTCAGCCCCTCCTGGGTCTGGGCCAGCAGGATAATGTGGTTCGTCCCCTTGGTCTTATAGTCGATTTCCGCTCCGGCGCCAATCGTCTCTATGTCGCTCAGACACGTTACCCCGGCCTCCTCCATGCGCTCAAACAGCTTGATGAGGATGCCGGCGCAGGCTTTGGCATCGTCGGTGGCCCTGTGGTGGTTTTCCAGAGTAACGCCCAGAGCCTCGGCCACGATGTTCAGCTTGTGGCGCTTCAGGTTCTTCAACAGGGTCCGCGCCATATACAGCGTATCCACCTTGGGATTGACAAGCTCGATCCCCCTGCGGGATGCTGCCATCTTGACGAACGATACGTCAAAATCCGCGTTGTGCGCCACCAGAGGCAGGTCGCCGATCCACTGCCGGAAAGAACCGAACACTTCGGACAGCAGCGGCGCATCGGCCACCATCTGGTCGTCGATGCCGGTGAGTTCAGTAATCCTGGGCGGAATATGACCGCATTCCGGTTTAATAAAGGTAAGAAATTCATCAACGATCTGTTTCTGCTTGACCTTGACGGCACCGATCTCGATGATCTCGCAGTCCACCGGCGACAGGCCGGTGGTTTCCAGGTCAAACACCACATATTCGTCGTCGGTAGTCAGGCCGGCGGGCATCTGCGAGCCGGTATCGCCGTCGTCCAGAAGATACCCCTCCAGGCCGTAGATGATTTTTAAATCCGATTTTTTCGCCGCCTTTGCCGCATCGGGGAAAGCCTGCACCACGCCGTGGTCGGTGATGGCGATGGCCTTATGCCCCCAGGCGATGGCGGTTTTTACCAGGTCCGACACCTCCATCAGCCCGTCCATGGCGCTCATTTTAGTGTGGGCGTGCAGCTCTACCCGCTTTTCCTCGCTCTTATCCGTGCGCCCCTCCAGCTGGATCTTTTCGATGTCCCTGCCCATCAGCACAGCCACGTGCTCGAAGCGGTCCAGCTCCATATCGCCCCGGATGCGAAGCTGCGTGCCCTTCTTTGCGCTGATGTGCTCTGTCAGGTCGTTGTATTTCTTTTCGCCGACAAACATTTTTACGCACAGGGAACCGCCTTCGTCGGTTAAAAGCATAGTTACCAGCTGCTTTTCGTTTTTCAGCGCGCGGGCTTCCATCTTAAAGACCCGCCCCTCCACGATTACCTGGCCGCTCTCCGCAGTGATTTCGCGCATGGGCGTTACTGCTCCGCTGATGGGCTTTCCCATCAAGCGGTTGCCCTCCACGGGCGTATAGGCATCCCTTCTGCGATAGCCGCCTTGGGCCCCGCTGCTTCCGCCTGCACCGCCATTCCAGCCGCCTGCACTATTGCCGCCCCATCCGCTTTTGCCGCCGTCTCCTGCAGAGGATTCCTTCGGCCGCTGCCGCGCTGCTGCCTCCGCCTGAGCAAGGGCCGCCTTTACCGCTGTCATTTCCTGCTCGTCCAGCTGCTCCTGCTCTTTTTTCGCTTCCTGGTACTGCTGCACATCGTTGACAAACCGGCATTTTACGTGCAGGTTAAAATCCCGGGCGAGTATGCTCTCAAAGCGAGCTGCGACCTCGCGGTCCAGGCGCTCTGCCGCAGAATCCCCCAGCACCGGAACCGTCAGCTTTCTGTCTTTATACTGCAGCCGGTCCAGCTGAATTGTCTTTGTTAGATGTGCGTAATCCCCGTTGACCTCAGCTACCATATGTTCCACGGCAAGCCTTGCGATTTCTTGCTCCGTCTGGATTACGTCTTCGTAGGCCAGCTGCAGCCTTACATCGGCAAGCTCCGGAAATTCCCGCCGCAGCGCCGCTAAGATCGCCTGCGTATTTTCGTAGGGCATGATGAAGTTGGCTGCAATCTCCAGCACAAAGCACAGGTTTTCCTGCGTAAGCCAGGCCCGCCGGATGCTGAAGCTGTACTGCGCCTTCGGATGGCTTCCTAATTTTTCCCACTGTATGCTGTTTTCAATCAGTGTTTTCATCATGTCGCTCCCTCTTTCTTTTCGTTTTCGTTCCGCTGTCTTTGCGGGCTGTCTGCCCCGTGCAGCCATTGCAGACGAAAAACGCCTGCGGTTTGCAACGCTGCCAGATGAGATGCTATGTACACCGGCCCGCAAAAGACGCCTTATATAGTTTATCACAGGTTTTGGCAATTCGCCATGGATTTTATCGCAAAAGAAGGTAGGCGCAGGTGCCTTGTCCTTGGCAGTGCCGGCGGTATGGCGTTATCTTCGCGCCGGGCCGCACTTTCCCGCTTTTATGCGGTAGAATTTTTGCAGGACCTGTGGTAAAGTAGTGGTAAAGTAACAAGCGATATTATTAAAAATATAAAAATAAAAGAAAGGGGATTTTATGAAACAGAAGATCCTGATTCTGTCCACCGGCGGCACCATCGCCTGCAGCGAAAGCGCTCAGGGGCTTGTGCCCACCGTGGCTGCCAAAGATATTTTAGCACTTCTCCCTTCTGCCATGGACGGGGATTTCCAGCTGACATTCCTCGAGCTGTTCCAGATGGACAGCTCTTCCATCGGGCCGTCTCACTGGCTTTCCATCGCTGAGGTCATCGACCGCCGCTACGGCGAATTCGACGGCTTTCTCATCACCCACGGTACCGATACCATGGCCTATACCGCCTCTGCGCTGAGTTTTCTTCTGGCCGGACGGAAAAAGCCGGTCGTGCTTACCGGCTCGCAGCTTCCGGCATCCGCTCCCGGCTCCGATGCCGCAGATAACCTGAAAACCGCGTTTTTAGCCTTTTATACGCCGCTTTCCGGCGTAATGATCGCCTTCTGCGGGCGTCTGATCCGCGGCTGCCGCGCCTCCAAGCTGCGCACGCAGAGCTTCTGCGCCTTCGAAAGCATCAATGCCGCGCCGCTGGCGGATTTTTCAAAAAAAGCAACGCAGACGGAGGGCGGGTATCAGCCGCCGGAAAGCGGCTGCCGGTCGCTTACGGAAAGCTTTCCCTCGCCGAAAGCTTTTGATGCTGCCTTGGATAACACCGCTTGTTGCAGCACTTCTTCTCCTGAAGCGGCGGTTTTTCGCACTGCCGCAGCGCAGGAGGATTCTGACCCACGCTATCCGCTGCGCCTGGATTCCCATGTGGCGCTTTTAAAACTGACGCCCGGCATGCCACCCGCCTTTCTCACTGCCATCGCGCAGTCCGGCCTCCACGGTATCGTGCTAGAGCTGTTCGGTGCCGGCAACTTCCCTTCCGAGGACGAAGCCCTGATGAACGCCCTGCACGGGCTTGCGAAACGGGACATCGTTTTCGTTACCAAGAGCCAGTGCCCCTTCGAACCCTGCGATTCGCAGGTGTATGCCGCCGGACAGGCTCTCAGCTTTCTGCGGCCCATCTGCGCAGGCGATATGACTGCGGAAGCCGCCCTTACGAAACTGATGTGGGCGCTGGGGCAAAGCCGAAAGCCGGAGCGCGTGCGGCAGCTGTTTTTCACCAACCTGGCCGGGGAGATTTGTCTGTAGGCAGGGGGATTTTATCCTGTTGCGGTAAACTGCACGAATAAAAACATTTCGGCAACAAAAAATAGTACACTACCGCGTGTTCCCTTCGCAGTCGAAGGAATTGATAGAAGCAGGGAGGTAATGAGCATGCCATTGGTACGAAAAGCTAATTATACCGAAGAGGATTATTACAACTTGCCGGAAGATGTCCGGGCTGAGCTGATCGACGGAGCGCTGATTTATAATCAGGCAGCGCCTTCCCGCCTCCATCAAACTATTCTGGGGGAGCTGCATGCGATCATCCACAGCTATATAAAAAACAGCGGCGGCCCTTGCCGGGTATATCCGGCTCCCTTTGCTGTTCAGCTGACAAAAAACAAACCAACAGTGGTAGAGCCCGATCTCAGTATCGTCTGCGACCGCAGCAAACTGACTGAGCGAGGCTGTACTGGTGCTCCGGACTGGATCGTTGAAATCACTTCGCCAGGCAATGCCAGTCACGATTATATCCGCAAGCTGAAGCTCTATGCCGATGCCGGAGTTAGAGAATACTGGATTGTCGATCCTGATAAAAAAAGTATCTTTGTTTACTTTCTGGAATTTACCTGTTTTCGAGCGGATGCTTATACGTTTCTGGACAAAATCAAAGTAAATATTTACGATGATTTTGTGATTGATTTTTCGCAGTTGGAACTGTAATTAAAAATCGGATATCGCAGATTTCCGTCCCAGTTGCACTTCCTTTATATAAAAAGGGAGCCTGGAGAACTCGTTAATGGCAGTCTACTGGAACAGGCGCAATTCCGGGTCAGCGATACAGCGGCGGTGGACGACCTTCACATCCACTTGGATTCGTTCTCCCGGATAAGTCATCTGCTGGTAAGGTTTTGGCGTGTAAGTCTTGTTCTTCTTCTCCTGTGAGAACATCCTCAGTTTGCGCATGACCCGAAACAAGCTCTCAGGCCGGCGGGTATATCCGTGCTGTTTCAAGTGGTGCCATAACTCCACCAGGCCGAGCTGCGGATTGCGGCGGCGCATGTCCCGGATGAGCTTCAGTTCCGCTTCGGTATGCTGATTTGGATGGCTGTGAGGACGCCGGGACTGGCAGGCCAGGGATTCTACGCTTCCATCCCAGCGGGCTAGCCAG